>JAEXAH010000057.1 GCA_023458315.1 Pseudomonadota bacterium | reverse complement strand
ATGCTCGTCATGGCCGGGCTTGACCCGGCCATCCACGTTTGTCCGCGGGCATCTCAGCGGAAAGACGGGAACAGGCGGCGCCGCGTGGATGCCCGGATCAAGTCCGGCCATGACGAACGGTTGCTGGGCCAACAGACCCGCAAATCCGCGAAGACCCCCTTTTTTGCTTTTACGCCCCCTGATGCTGCAACAGCACCGAAAGCATCTGGCTGTTCAGACGCCCGGCCGACAAATCGGGCGAAACCGTGTTGGCGGTCGGCGCGGCCTGATGGTGGCGGGTCCATTCCATGCTGGAAACCTGACCGTCACCGTCGTCGTCCCACCGCATGCCGGTTCCTTCGGCCCCGGCCAGGGTTTCGTCGCCGCCGTCGCCGTCCATCCCGGTTTCCGCCCCGGGACCGTTGCGCAGGAACGGCGCCACGGCGCTGGCGAAGCTGTCGGCGGCACTGGTTTCGCTGGTCCCGTCCACTTTCGACAGGGCACGGGCCGCCTTTTCGGTGGCGCCGACGGAATCGCCCTCGCCACTTTGGCCCAGGGCGGCCAGCAGGTCCTTCTTGCTGGGGGCATCGGCGGTTTTGGCGCCCGCCTGGCCCATGAGCGCCCGCTTGAGGGGAAGAAGCTGCCCCCCCGCCGCGGATGCCGTCTGGCTGGAAATCATGACGCATGTCCTTGCGGTGAAATACCGGCAAGTCCCATGCAGGCGGCGGGCCAACCGGGAAAACGGCGGCACGCCTGGGGTATACGGCCCGTGCCGATGATCCGGTCCCGGAAAATTCTGCCGGAAGCGGAAAATTTTGCCGAAAACAAAAGGGTCATCGCGGATTTGCGGGTCTGTTGGCCCAGCAACCGTTTCCGTCATGCTCGGACTTGATCCACCTCTGTCCGGCCATGACGAGCACTTCCCCGCAATTCCCCGACGCCCAAAAGCAAAAGGCCCGGCGCGGGGCCGGGCCTTTCGGAAAGGGCTACATCACCTCGCCGCCGTCGTCGATTTCGGCGACACGCAGGATGTTTGTCGTGCCGGAACAGCCGAACGGCACACCGGCGGTGATGACGATGCGGTCGCCCACCTTGGCGAAACCCTCGCGCTGGGCGGAGCGGCAGGATTTCTGCACCATTTCCGAGAAGCTGCGCACTTCCGCCGTCTGCACCGAATGCACGCCCCACACCAGCGCCAGTTGGCGGGCCACCTCGATGTCCGAGGTCAGGTTGATGATGGGTTGCTCGGGCCGTTCGCGGGCGGCGCGCAGGGTGGTGGACCCCGACGAGGTGAACGTCACCACGGCGGCACAGTTCAGGGTCTGCGCCACCTGCCGCGCGGCGGCCGAGATGGCGTCGCGGGTGGTGTTGTCGGGCGCCGTGCGCGAGGCGTCCATGATCAGGCGGTACTGCTCGTCCTTTTCCACCCGGTTGATGATGCGGTCCATCATGGTGACGGCATCGATGGGGTAATCACCGGCGGCGGTTTCCGCCGACAGCATGACCGCGTCGGCGCCGTCATAGATGGCGGTGGCGACGTCGGACGCCTCGGCGCGGGTGGGGGCCGGGGAATGAACCATGGAATCCAGCATCTGGGTGGCGACCACCACCGGCTTGCCCGCGGCGCGGCACGCCTTGACGATGCGCTTTTGCAGGATCGGCACCGTCTCGGGCGGGCATTCCACGCCCAGATCGCCACGCGCCACCATGATGGCGTCGCTCATGTCGATGATGTCGTCCAGGTGCTCGATGGCCTGCGGCTTCTCCAGCTTGGACAGCAGGCGCACGCGCGATCCCACCTTCTGGGCGATCAGGCGGCGGGCCTCGGCCACGTCCTCGGGGCGCTGCACGAAGGACAGGGCGATCCAGTCGGCCCCCATGGCGACCGCGAAATCCAGGTCGGCCTTGTCCTTGTCGGTCAGCGGCGAGATGGGCAGAAAGGCGTTGGGAACGTTGACGCCCTTGTGGTTGGACAGGTCGCCGCCCACCAGCACCCGCACGTCGGCGAAATCGGCGCCGTGCTTTTCCACCCGCATGCGCAGGCGGCCGTCATCCAACAGCAATTCGGTGCCCACCGACAGGGCGGCGAACACTTCGGGGTGCAGCAGCGGCGCGCGGTCCACCGTTCCCAATTCGGGCGACAGGTCAAAGCGGAACGGGGCGCCGCTTTCCAGATGGACCTTGCCGTCGGCGAACTTGCCGACGCGCAGCTTCGGCCCCTGAAGGTCGGCCAGCACCGCGATGGGGCGGCGCAGACGGCGCTCCAGCTCGCGGATGGCGTCGTAGCGCGCCTGATGGTCGGCATAGGTGCCATGAGAGAAATTCAGCCGGAACACGTCGGCACCGGCGACGAACAAGCCTTCGATCGCCTGGGGAGTGGAGGAGGCCGGCCCCAGCGTCGCAATGATCTTGGCGTTTCTTGTTCTGCGCATCGCTATAAATCTTCCTTCCGAATGGCGGGCCCTTGCGAACAAGCCGGAACCATAGCAGAGGACAAAGCGGGCGCATACCACGCCCGCGTGACATCATCGCGCGGGTGGCATGGCGAAAACGGGGAGGTTACGGCGCCAGGGTGGAACGGCGCGCCCGTTGTTCGTCACGATAGCGCGCCACCACCCAGCCGAGATGGGCCTGCATGGCCCGCTCGGCGCCATGCGGATCGCGGCCGCGAATACCCTCGAAGATGGCGCGGTGGTGGGCCAGGATGGTCATGTCGTCGTCGTTGGACGAAAACATCTCGTAGCGGTGATAATCCAGCATCTCGTGCAGGATGCCGCGGAACAGCCCCATGACGTGCATGTAGATGGCCGATCCCGACGCCTTGGCGATGGCCAGGTGAAAGCGGATGTCGTTTTCCGCCTTGTGCTTGCCGCGATTGATGTCGGCCTCGGTGGCCTCCATGATCTCGGCCAGTTCGGCGATGTTCTCGGGGGTGGCGCTTTCGGCGGCGCGACGCACCGCCCACACTTCCAGAATGGCGCGGATTTCCGCCAGATCGGCCAGGTTTTCCTGGTTGACCCGCAGCAATTGGGCCAGTCCCGGTTCCATGCATTGGGTGTTGGACACCACGCGGGTGCCGCCGCCCTGCACCGCATCGACGAAACCCTGGGTTTTAAGGGTCTGCAACGCCGCCCGCACCGAAACGCGGCTGACGCCCATGTCCTCGGCCAGTTGCCGTTCGCCGGGCAGGCGTTGGCCCGGCGCCCATTCGCCCGAGGCGATGCGCGCCAGCAGGCGGTCCGCCACCTGATCCGACACGCGGGCGCCGGACGCGGAACGACGGGAAATCGGAGAAGAGGCGGATGCGGGGGAGGTTTTGACGGGCATGGGCAAATCCTGCTGCACGGAGCGGCGGCAAGTCAAGCCTATCTCGCCTTCCGCGCGATATGGATGCCCGCCAGGATGACAATGCCGCCAAGGGCTTCGATCCAGCCCAAAGCCTCGGCGAACAGCCCCCAGGCGACCAGGGCGGCAACCGCCGGTTGGAGCAGCAGCACCACCGACCCCGCCGCCGCCGGAACATGGGCCAGCCCCCAGGCGATCAGCCCCTGCCCCGCCACCTGTGTCACCAGCGCCAGCCCCACCGCCACCGCCCATCCGGCGGCCGTGACCGGCAGCACGGTTTCGCCCAGCGCCAACGCCACCGGCAACAACACGACCGAGGACACAAGGCCGCTCCAGAACATCAACACCGGGGTCGACAATCCGGCCCGCGACCGCCCGACCGCCAGGATGTAGCAGCCATAGAACGCCCCCGACAGCACCGACAGACCATCGCCGACCAGCCGGTCCACGGTCAGGCGCGGCGCGCCGCCCACCAGCAGCACCGCCCCGGCCAGCGCCACCGCCAGCGCCGCCAGCAGGCGCGGACTGGGCCGCTGACCCCACACCAGCCACGCCCCCAACGCCACGAAGACCGGCGCCAGATTGGTGAACAGGGTGGCGTTGGCCACCGTGGTCAGCAGGATGCCCACATGCCACACCGACAGATCGCCCGCGAAGAACAGCCCGGCCAGGGCGCAGCCGCCCCACCCCGCCCGCCCGGCGGGCCGGGCGTCACGCCACGCCAGCAGCGCGAACAGCGGCAGCGACAGGGCGATGCGGTAAAAGGCGGTGGCCACCGGCCCCACTTCGGACAGGCGGACGAAAATGGGCGCGAAACCGATAGCGGCGGCGCCGAATACCAGGGCGATCAGCCCGGCCTGGGCGGTTCTGACGGACATTGCGCCTGTTGATAGCATGCCCGCCCGGCGGCGGCGAGAGGTCATACCATTGATATTCAAATCATTTGTTGGCCGCGGCCGCAGTGGAACTGGGATCAAACCACCCGCACGCATTGGCGGCCCAGGCCGGATACCTCGACCTCGACCAGATCGCCGACGGCCAGGAACTCGCCCCGGCCCAGCCCGACCCCGGCGGGCGTGCCGGTCAGGATGATGTCGCCCGGCAGCAGGCGCAGGAAGCGCGACAGATAGGACACCAGGAAGGCCACGCCGAACACCATGTCGGCACTGGTGCCATCCTGGCGCGGCCGGGCGTTGACGCGGGTGGTCAGGCGCAGCGCCTGGGGATCGGGCACCTCGTCCGCCGTCACCAGCCACGGCCCCAGCGGACAGAAGCCGGGCGCCGACTTGCCCTTGGCCCACTGGCCGCCCCGTTCCATCTGCCAGTCGCGGGCCGAGAAATCGTTGGCGGTCATGTAGCCCGCCACATGGGCCAGGGCCTCGGCCTCGGCCACCTGCCACGCGGCGGCGCCGATCACCACCGCCAGTTCCACTTCCCAATCCAGCCTGGCGGTGCCCGGCGGCAGCGCCAGGTCGTCGAACGGTCCGGCCAGGGCGCCGGTGTGCTTGTTGAACATCACCGGCTCGGCCGGGGGCGTCAGCCCGCTTTCGGCGGCGTGGTCGCCATAGTTCAGGCCGATGCCGATCAGGTTGCCGATCCCGGCCAGCGGCACGCCCAGGCGGCTGTCGGCGGGCACCGGCGGCAGAGTGTCCGGGTCGATGGCCGCCAGCCGCGCCAACCGGTCGGGGGCCAGCATGTCGGGAACGATGTCGACGCAATGGGAAGACAGGTCGCGCACATGGCCCAGCCGGTCCACCAGACCGGGCCGTTCCTGCCCGCGGACGCCCCAGCGGACCAGCTTCACGGCTTCACCTTCTTGGCCAAGGCGGGCGGCGGCTCGCGCCGGGCCAGCAGGGCGCCCAGATCCTCGGGCGGCATGGGCCGCGCCAGCAGGAAGCCCTGCACCCGGTCGCAGCCGAACGACGCCAGGAACGACAATTGTTCGGGCGTTTCCACGCCGGGGGCGATGACCGACATGTGCAGCCCGCGCGCCACCGCGACGATGGCGGTGACGATTTCGGAATCGTCGGTGGAATTGGTGACGCTGCGCACGAAACCCTGGGCCACTTTCAGCGCGTTGGCGGGCAGGCGGCGCAGGAAGGCGAAGGACGAATAGCCCGAGCCGAATTCGTCGATGGTCAGGCCCAGGCCCAGCGCGGTGAAGCGGGCGAAGATGGCGGCGGGATCGTGGCCCTTGTCCACGGCGCTGCTTTCCGGCACCTCGACCACCAGGGCGGCGGGCGGCAGGCCGCTGGCTTCCAGCGCCTCGGCGATCCGCTCCAGCAGGTCGGGCTCGCGCAATTGGCGGCCCGACAGGTTGACGTGCAGTTCCAGATCGGCGAAGCCCGCGTCACGCCATGCCTTGACCTGGGCACAGGCGGTGCGCAGCACCCAGCGGCCGATGGGCACGATCAGCCCGGTTTCGTCGGCCAGGGCGATGAACTGGCCGGGCACCACCATGCCCACCTCGGGGTGGCGCCAGCGTAGCAGCGCCTCGACCGCCACCGCCTGGCCGGTGGTGATGTCGAAGATCGGCTGGTAGTGAATCGAGAATTCGTCGCGGTCCAGCGCCAGACGCAAGGCGTTTTCCAGTTCCAGACGCTCGAACGCCTGGGCATTGACCGCCTCGGAATGGAACTGGCAGCAATTGCGACCCAGATGCTTGGCCCGGTACATGGCGGCATCGGCCAACTTGATCAGGCTTTGCGGATCGCCCGCGTCCACCGGGTACAGCGCCACGCCGATGGACGAGCTGATATGCGCCTCGTGCCCCGCCAGATCGAACGGCTCGACCAGCATGTGCAGGATCTTGTGCGCGACCACGGCGGCGTCGCGCGGGTCCTGCACGTCTTCCAGGATGACGGTGAATTCGTCGCCCGCCAGCCGGGCCACCGTGTCGCCCTGGCGGGTGGCGCCGGTCATGCGTTCGGCCACCTGCTGCAACAGCAGGTCGCCCGCCAGATGGCCCAGGGTGTCGTTGACCTGCTTGAACTTGTCCAGGTCGATGAACAGCAGCGCCACCAGGCTTTGGTTGCGGTGGGCGCGGGCCACGGCGCGCGACAGGCGTTCATGGAACAGGGTGCGGTTGGGCAGGCGGGTCAGCGGGTCGTGGTTGGCCTGATAGGACAGCCGTTCCTCGACCTGCTTGCGCGAGGTGATGTCGCTGATCACCGCCACGTAATTGGTGATCTCGCCCAGGGAATTGCGCACAACGGCGATGTTCTGCCAGCCCGCGAACATCTCGCCCGATTTGCGGCGGTCCCAGATTTCGCCCTGCCATTTACCGGTGTCGCGCAGGGAATCCCACATGCGTTCATAGAAATCGGGACCGTGGCGGCCGGACGACAGCACCTTGGGCGTCTTGCCCAGCACATCCTCGGGCTCGAAGCCGGTGATCTCGGTGAAGGCGGGGTTGACGTGGACGATGTTGCGATGGTCGTCGGTGACGAACAGGCCGTCGCCGGAATTCTCGAACACCGTGGCGGCCAGCCGCATGTGGTCTTCCAGGCGTTTGCGCTCGGTGACGTCCTCGACCACGGTCACGGCGAAGCGCACTTCCGAGCCGTCGGAATCGCTTTCGCGCACCGCCGTCACCGTCAGCCGCCCCCACACCACGCGGCCGTCGCGGGCCAGATAGCGTTTGGTCAGGTTATAGGAATCGCGGCCCCCGGCCCGCAATTCGGCGCGCAGGGCATCGGCGCGGGCGTTGTCCTCGGGGTGGCTGAAATCGCGGAACGAGCGGCCGATCACCTCGGCCTCGGCATAGCCGACCATGGAACAGAAGGCGGGATTGGCCTGGACGATGCGGCCGTCGGCCTCGGACAGCACCACGCCGACGCCGGCATTCTGGAACACGGCGCGGAAGCGGTCCTCGGACAGACGCAGCGCCACCTCGACCCGCGAGCGTTCGATGGCGTAGCGGATGGCGCGGCGCACCAGATCGCCGTCGCCGCCGCCCTTGACCAGATAATCCTGGGCGCCGCGGCGCAGCGCCTCCAGCGCCAGCACCTCGTCCTTGGTGCCGGTCAGCACCACCACCGGCACCAGCGGCCGCGCCGCCTTGACCCGCGCCAGGGTGTCCAGGCCGAAGGAATCGGGCAGCGACAGGTCCAGCAGCACCACGTCCACGTGCTCGCGCGCCAGCAGCGCCAGGGCGTCGCCCAGCAGCGCCGCCTTGAGCACGCGGAAGGGGTCGGCCGTCTCTTCCAGCAGGAACAGTTCGACCAGCCGGGCGTCGCCCGGGTTGTCCTCGACCACCAGGACGGTACGGCGTGAGGACGGAGCCTCGGTCATGGGCTGCGCCTCAGCGCGGCGGCAAGGTGACGACCGAGCACCAGTATTCCTCTATGGACCGCACCACCGAGATGAAGCGGTCAAGGTCCACGGGCTTGGTGATGTAGCAATTGGCGTGCAGGTCGTAGGAGCGCAGGATGTCCTGCTCGGCCTGCGAGGTGGTCAGCACCACCACCGGAATGCGGCGCAGTTCCGGATCGGCCTTCATCTCGGCCAGCACCTGACGGCCGTCCTTGCGCGGCAGGTTCAGGTCCAGCAGCACCAGATTGGGACGCGGCGCGTCGTTGAAGGCGCCCTCGCGCCGCAGATAGGTCATGGCCTCGACCCCGTCCACCACCACCTTCAGGCGGCTGGACATACGGCCTTCCTTCAACGCTTCCTGCGCCAGACGGGCATCGCCGGGATTGTCTTCGACCAACAGGATGTCGAAGGTTTCGGGGGCGGTTCGCAAGCTCACGGGGCGACTCCTCGAGATCCCGGTAACGGGTGTGTCGGCGAACTATACTGGCGTTCCACGCCGTTGAAAACGCCCTTGCACGGCCCCGGACACCAGAAAGCCTCCACCCTGCCCTTCTCCGGCCGGATGTCCTGCTTGCGACGGTCATTCCATTTTATGGCGAAAGCCTTTCAACCCGCGCATTTCACCCCATCTGGACAACGCGCGAAAAGGGGGAAACAGGCCCGCCCGTCAGAGGTTCGGTTCTCTAGATGATTTCGGCGCCCTCGTGACAGAATCGCCCCAGGGCGGCCAGATCGGCGATGGCGACGGTGTGGCCGTCCACCACCACGCCCTGGGCGCGCAACTGGGCGAAGGCGCGCGACAGGGTTTCCGGGCGCACGCCGATGCGGGCGGCGATCAGCCCCTTGTTGTGCGGCAGACGCAGGATGACCGAGCCGCGCCGCCGGGTGGTCAGGCCCAGCAGATAAAGCGCCAGACGCTGGGCGGCGGTCTTGAGCTTGAGGTCCTTGACCTCGCGCACCAGCATGCGGAAATGCTTGGCCAACGACCCCATCACCGCGAAGGACAGATCGGGCGAGGCGCGCAGTTCCGCCAGCAGCGTTTCACGCGGGATTTCCAGGATGCGGCACGGCGACAGGGTGACGGCGCCGATCAGATAGGGCCGCCCGGTCAGCACGGCGGCGGCGACGAAGGCTTCGCCCGCGTCCAGGATCTCCACCACCGTCTGCTCGCCGGACGGGGCGCCGCCCTCGGACTCGACCCCGCCCTGAAGGCCGACCTGGCCGTCCAGCAGCACATGCAGCACCTGCGCCTGGTCGCCCTGGGCGAACAGCCGGGTGCCGCGCGGCGCCCGCACCGCCCGCGCCCCGGCGGCCAGCCGCGCCAGCACGTCGGCGGGCAGACCGGCGAACAGCGGCGCCCGGGTCATCACGTCCAACGCGCTGCCCGGCACGGGGGGCGGCGCAATCTCCGGCGATCCATCCATGACCAGCACTCCTCCCCGACAGGTGTTTTCCAGTATTCCACCTCAGCGGGCAGGCCGAAGAATTTGACCCCGGTCAAGATCAGGCGGGCGCAAACGGTGAAGTCCGTCTGCTTCTAAAGAATAGGGGGGATGGAAATAAAATAGGCCGGGTCCGACTTGAGGGGGATATCGGACCCGGCCTGTGTACCCGGCGCGTTCGGCAGAGCGTCAATTGGGTATGACGTGACCATGCCTCATTTCACCGGCCGCTTCGTTGACTTCCGTCAACTCGTCCCGACTTCTTCACGGATTCGTCATTTCTTGACCAAGGTCACACGCCAGACCGGAACGGCGACTCGTCGGCCAGGGCGGCCATGTGGGCCTCGACCTGCCGCCGCTCGGCCGCCACGGCGCGGGCCACCGCCTGGGCCAGCCGGGGATCGGCGATCCAATGGGCGGAATGGGTGGCCACCGGCAGATAGCCGCGCGCCACCTTGTGCTCGCCCTGGGCTCCGGCCTCGACCCGCGCCAGCTTGTGGGCGATGGCGAAATCCAGGGCGCGGTAATAGCATGCCTCGAAATGCAGGAACGGCACCTGCCGCCCGCAGCCCCAGGTGCGGCCGTACAGGGTGTCGCCGCCCAGCATGTTCCAGGCGGCGGCCACCGGGTCGCCGTCGTCCTCGGCCCACACCAGCACCACCGACCCGGCCAGTTCCGATTGCGACAGCCGATCGAAGAAATCGCGGGTCAGATAGGCCGAGCCCCATTTGCGGTCCACCACCGCCTGATGGAAACGGTGAAAGGCGTCCCAATGGCGCGCCTTGACGTCGTCGCCCACCAGGGTCCGCACCGTCAGGCCCGAGGCCGCCACCGCCGCCCGTTCCTTGCGCACCTGTTTGCGCCTGCGCGACGACAACGCCGCCAGGAAATCCTCGAAATCACCATAGCCGTCGTTGCGCCAATGATATTGGCAGCCCAGACGACGCAGAAAACCGCCTTGTTCCAGCAGATCGGCCTGAGCCTCGGGGGGAAAGGTGACGTGCAGCGACGACACCGCCAACGCCTGCGCCACCTCGGCCAGAGCGGCGGGCAATTGTTCCGCCAGCCCGGCCGGGGCCTGGGGATGCAGGCCCAGCCGCGCCCCGGTGACGGGCACGAACGGCACCGCGCATTGCAGTTTGGGATAGTATCGGCCGCCCGCCCGGCCGTAAGCTTCCGCCCAGCCCCAATCGAAGACGTATTCGCCATAGGAATGGGTCTTGAGGTACAGCGGCACACAGGCCAGCACGGCCCCGGCATCGTCCTTGACCAGCATGTGGCGCGGCAGCCAGCCGGTTTCGGCGCAGGCCGAGCCCGATTGCTCCAGCGCCGCCAGGAAGGCATGGCGGCCAAAGGGATTGCCGTCGCCCATGCAGGCATCCCAGGCCGCCGCGTCGATTTCCGCCATACTGCCGACAAGATGGACGCCCAGCATTCCCCCTCCCTTCGCTGACCTTGCGGTTTGAAGATGGTTCCGCTGCCCGCCGATTCCAACACCGCCGCCGCCCGCCTGCGCCGCATGAAGATGCTGGCGCTGGGCCTGCTGGTGCTGATGGCGGCGTTGTTCGTCACCGCCACCCTGTTGCGGCTGGACGCCCTGCGCGCCTTTGCCGAGGCCGCCATGGTCGGCGCCATCGCCGATTGGTTCGCGGTGGTGGCGCTGTTCCGCCGCCCCTTGGGCCTGCCCATCCCCCACACCGCCATCATCCCGCGCAACAAGGACCGCATCGGCCGGGCGCTGGGCGATTTCATGGCCAACAACTTCCTGGCGCCGGGACTGGTGGGCGAACGGCTGGAGCGGCTGGACGTCGCCGCCCGGCTGGCGGCATGGCTGGGACAGCCGGAAACCACGCACAAACTGGCGCAGCGCGCCGCCGCCCTGGCCCCCGCCCTGGTGGACGCGCTGGACGGCCCCGAGGCCGCCGCCTTCGCCCGCCGCAGCCTGGCCGATTCCCTGGCGACGGTTCCGGCGGCGCCGCTGGCGGCGCGGGTGCTGGCGGTTCTGGTGGCGGGCGGCCATCACCACGCCCTGTTCGACCGCTTCCTGGACGGCGCCCAGGCGTTCCTGGACGGCCATGCCGACGGCGTGCGCCAGCAGGTGTCCGGCCATTCCTGGCGCTGGCTGCCCGGCTGGCTGGATCGCAAGCTGGCCGACAAGGTGGTGGACGGCTCGCGCGATCTGCTGACGGAATTGCGCGATCCCGCCCATCCGTGGCGGGCCGAGTTCGAGGCTTCGGCGGTGGAACTGTGCCGCCGACTGGCCCAGGACCCCGATTTGCACCGCCAGGGCGAGGCCATCAAGGCCGAAATCCTGGCCCATCCCGCCGTGCAGGCGGCGCTGGACGACGGCTGGGAGGCGGCCAAGCACCGCCTGCGCGCCGCCCTGGCCGAAGACGGCGCCGCCCTGGTCCCCGCCCTGGAACGCCTGCTGTCCACCCTGGCGGCGCGGCTGGACGACGACCCGCATCCGCGTGCCGTGCTGAACCGCTGGCTGCGCCGCATGGTGGAACGGCTGGCGGTGCCCAACCGCGCCGCCATCGGCGATTTCATCGCCAGCGTGGTGGCGCGCTGGGACGCCCGCACCATGGCCGACAAGCTGGAACTGCATGTGGGCCGCGACCTGCAATACATCCGCCTCAGCGGCACCCTGGTCGGCGGCTGCGTCGGACTGGCCATCCATGCCGTCTCCCGCCTGTTGGGGTAAGCGCACCCGACCCGCCCGGGTCGGGGCGATGGGGGCGCATGGCCGCACCGACGAAATGACTGTCATAGAAGGGTTTATTCCGCCGGGCCGTTGGTGTTATGGTCCGCGCCTCTTTTTCCAAACCAGGCACCGAAGACCGTCGGACCATGACAACGGCATCCGCGCAGCCCGTCGATTTCGCCAGCCTTCCCCGTGCCGAGCTTGCCGATGACGGCGGCCGGGCGGTGGATGCGGTGGTGCTGGTGACATCCGACATCGTCGGCGCCGTGGCGCAGGCGGTGGCGCAGAATTATGCGATCATGCCCACCGGCGGCCTGACCAGCGCCATCGGCTCGTTCGATTACAAGCCCGAGCAGGTGGCGGGCTTCGCCGGGGTCGCCGCCATCCGCCCCAAGGGCGCGGTCGAGCCCGAACGCGTCGCCGACGGCACCCCGCCCGAGCATTTGCAGACCAACCAGATCGCCGTGGACACCGCCGCGGGCCTGGTGGCGGCGGGCGCCGGACTGACCTTCACCCAGGTCAACGCCTTCCTGGCGGAACAGGTCAGCCCCACCGCCCGCGTGCTGGTGGATTTGACCAGCATCGGTTCCGCCTATGTGGGCGGCGTGGTCGCCACCGGCGCCATGGGCCCCATGCGCATGCGCCCCAGCACCACCCTGGACGCCGTGGTGGTGGCCGATGGCGGCCCGGCCCGCGTGCTGACCGGCGACGACCTGGATCTGGTCGAGGGCATGCAGGGCTGGACCGGCATGGTGGCGGCGGCGGTGTTCCGCTATTACGAGGTTCCCGCCTCGGAATTCGGGCTGGTGCTGCCGGTGCAGGGATCGGACGTGGATTCGGTGGCGGGCCTGCTGGCCTATCTGGACCCGTGGACCCGCATCAGCCTGCCGGGGGCGGGCGGCCGCCTGGGCAACAACGACACCGTGGTCAACGGCGTCGAACTGGTCAGCCGCGATTCCCTGGAAGCCTTTGTCGAGCACGCGCCGGAACCCGCCCGCACCAAGGCCCAGGGCCTGCTGCAATCGTGCGACTACGCGGGCGCCGACCAACTGGCCTGCATCACCGGCTGGTCCGAGCAAAGCATCGACGACGTGCTGTTCTCGCTGATGGACCCCGAGACGGAAACCATCGGCGGCGTGATGATCGAATACGGCGTCGGCTTTTCCTCGGGCCAGGAAATGGAAACCTTCCGCGCCATCCGCGAGGGCGCGCCCGACATGGCCCGCACCAAGGCCCGCGTCAAGCCCGAGGGCAAGTTGAAGCCCTGGACCACCTCGACCGACGTCAACCTGGCGGCGCCCGCCGATACCGGCGCCATTTCCGACGTGCTGGCCGCCTATGTGGATTACCGCGCCGCCATCCGCGCCCTGGCCCGCGAACTGGCCCCCGCCGGTATCGAGGTGGAATTGTCGGCCTATGGCCACCTGCTGCCGCACGGCATCGACCCGCACCACCGCGTCACAATCTTCGCCCCCGAGGGCGCCGAGGCGGCGCTGGCCGGGGCGCGTCAGGCGGTGCTGGCGTGCAAGCGCACCCTGATCCACGATCTGCTGCATGCTGCCGAGCGCGGCGGCGGCCGTATCACCGGCGGCGAAAAGGGCGTGCCCTCGCTGGTGGAGATCGCCCGCGCCGGCGGCGGCGAAAACCGGCTGCCCGAGGATCTGAAGCGACGGCTGGCCCGCGCCCGCGCGGCGGTGCAGGCCGCCGCCGCCAACTTCACCTTCCGCGCCCCCGCCGAGTTGAAGACCGGCGAGGGCTAAACATAAACCCAGACCGGCGCCTGGGGAATACGAGCCGCGCGCGATCGGCGCGGCCGCGACATACGCACACGCGCTAGAATAGCGTCCAGAGAGCCCACAGGATGGGGAGGCTCGCATGGATTCGCTCATCCGCCGCATGGGGCCGGAAGTCAGCCTGATGTCCATGGGCCGGGGCAACGGCTTTTCCGGCTGCCGCGCGCTGATCATCGACCCGTCGCTCAACAACCGCCGCCTGCTGCACGACATGCTGGTCGATCTGCATTGCGACCGGGTGGTCAGCGTCCCGCAACTGGACGAAGCCTGGGCCGAATTGGGCAAGGGCGGCATCAACGCCGTGTTCCTGGACTGGTCCGACGCCATCGACGCCCCCGGCGTGCTGCGCCTGCTGCGCGGCCCGGCCAGCCCGGAACGCTATGTGCCGGTGGTGGTGGTGGCGTCCTATGGCGGCCCCCAGGACGTGATGCGCGCCCGCGATGCCGGGGCCACCGAATTCATGCTGCGGCCGTTTTCCAAGGAAGTGGTGGCCGGGCGGCTGCGCGCCATCGTCAAGGCGCCGCGCCCGTTCGTGGCCAGCGACACCTATTTCGGCCCCGACCGCCGCCGTCACCACCTGGCGTGGGACGGCAGCGAACGCCGCAGCCAGATCCGCCGCGCCGACCGGCGGGGCGGCGACGACGCCCGCTATGCCGGGCCGGAACGGCGATTGGAACGTTCGGCCAATCCGCCGCCGCCGCAACCCTTGCCGACGCGCATCAGAATGCCCATGTCGCAAAAAGAGGGGATGGACTGGCGCAACGGTTGAGTTGCCGGTCGCCCCGACGCCGGACGGGACTGAGCCCCCCGTCCGCGCCCCGCCTCCTCCGCCTTCCGCCCCCCCGGGACCTTCGCCGTCATCCACCCGGGCAGCGGAGCGGAGGAGCGGGGGGAGCGTCAGGTGAAGACCACCAGGAACATGCGGGCCGAGGTGAAGGCCAGGAACAGCGCGAACACCCGCTTCAGCACCTTGGTGTCCAGGCGATGGGCCAGCCGCGCCCCCAGCGGCGCGCACAGCACCGAGGTCGGCGCCACCAGCGCCAGACCGGCCAGACTGACGAATCCCAGACTGCCGGGCGGCAGGTTGGCGGCGTGCCAGCCGCCGACCATGAACCCCAGCATGCCCGGCACGCCGATCATGAAGCCGGTGGCCGCCGCCGTGCCCACCGCGCGATGAACCGGAATGCCGTACATGGTCATCAGCGGCACGGTCATGGTGCCACCGCCGATGCCCATCATGGACGACAGCGCGCCGATCACGGTGCCGATGGCGGCGCGGGCCGGGCCGGTGGGCAGGTGCTCGCCCAGTTTCCAGGTCGGGCTGCCGAAGGACAATTGCAGCGCCACCACCAGCGCCACCACGGCGAAGACCAGGGTCAGCGCCGGTCCCTTGACCAAGGCGGCGACGGACGAGCCCAGCAGCACGCCGACCACGATATAGGGGCCATAGCCGCGCAGGAAATCGCGGTCGACGGTGCCGCGCCGGTAATGGGCGCGGGCCGAGGACCAGGCGGTGGCGACGATGGTGGCCAGCGAGGTACCCACCGCCACCTGCATGCGGATGGCTTCGTCCACGCCGAGATGGCTGAACAGATGGAACAGCACCGGCACGACGACGATGCCGCCGCCGACGCCCAGCAACCCGGCGATGATGCCGGCACCGGCGCCAGCCACCAGCAGCAGGGCGGCGAAGGGAAGCAATTGCGAGATATCGGTCATGATCCCCGGCATATACGCGCTTTCGCCAAGGGGTGCTAGACTACGCCGCCTGGAAACGACGCTGGGGACGCATGCATGGCCGAGGGGCCGACGCCGGAACAACAGGCCGATTATCTTGTGCGTAAGCTGGAGCAGACCATCCGCGAGAACCGGACGGTCAAGGGCATGTCCTTCCGCACCTGGCAATCCATCGCACGCGAGGAAATCGTCAACACCCTGCGCGCCGCGGAAAAGCGCGCCGCCGACCACGACCGCGCCGTCAACCGGGTGCTGGTGGTGGGGGCGGCGTCGCTGGTCAGCATCGGTTTCTGGGGCGCCGTGGTGGCGGTGGACCGCGCCTATGGCGGCATCGCCGCCTTGGTGGCGCTGGTGGCCGGGGCGGCGCTGTTCTTCGTCACCGCCGAATGGGGCATCAGCCGCCTGGGCCGCCGCTGGGTGCGCCACAAGCGGGTCGAGCGCCTGGGCAATATCGAGGACCTGGACCGCCGCATCAAGCGCATGGAGGAATCCCTGCGCAAGAAGCACGAGCGCCTGAAAGAGCGCATGGAGGAAATGGGGCCGTTATGAAACGTCTTGCCGTCCTGCTGTTGCTGATCGGCGCCGTGCTGGCGGCCGGGTTCTGGTCGGGCTGGTCGCCGCGCCCGGTCGAGGCGGCGCTGGTGCTGGCCGATCTGCGCGCCGGGGTGGCGCCCGGCCTGTTCAAGCGCCTGACCCCGCGCCCCGACCGCCAGAAGCTGAGCGTCGAGATCGGCGGCCGCCGCCTGACCGGCGACCTGTACCTGCCCGGCGACAAGGCCGGGGCCGGGCTGGTGCTGGTGCCCGGCGCCGCCCGCGACGGCAAGGACGATCCCCGGCTGGTGGCGCTGGCCCAAACCCTGGCCCGCGCCCGCTTCGTGGTGCTGGTGCCCGACATCGCCAGCCTGCGCGCCCAGGAAATCTCGGCCGCCGACCGCCAGCCCATCCTGGACGCCGCCCGCTTCCTGCTGACGGAACGGCACATGGCGCGGGTGGGCGTGGCCGCCGTGTCCTATGGCGCCGTCCCCGCCCTGCTGGCGGCGTTGGAAGAACCGCGCCTGGGCTTCGTCGCCGCCATCGGCGCGCCGCACGATTTGACGGCGCTGACCACCTTTTTCACCACCGGCGCCCACCGCGCGGCGCCGGACCAGCCCTGGGACCACGCCACGCCCAACGCCTATGGCAAATGGGTGTTCGTCAAGGCCAACGCCAAGCGTCTGGACGACAGCGGCGACCGCGCCCTGCTGGCCGCCATCGCCGACCGCCGCATGGCCGACGAAGCGGCCGACATCGCCGACCTGACCGCCAAATTGCGGCCACAGGGCAAGGCGGTGATGGCGTTGCTGGACAACACCGAGCCCGAGCGCGTCGCGGCGCTGATCCAGGCGCTGCCGCCCGCCATCCGCGCCGAGATCGCCGCCCTGGACCCGGGCGGCCGCGACCTGTCGGCCCTGCGGGCACGGCTGTTGCTGGTGCATGGCCGCGACGACCGCATCGTGCCGTGGACGCAATCCGTCACCCTGGCCCGCCGCGCGCCCAAGGCCGAGCTGACCCTGCTGGACAATCTGGCCCATGCCGACCTGCGGCCGGGCAATGTGGCCGACGCCACCGCCCTTTGGCGGATGACCACGCGCCTTCTGGAGGAACGGGACGGCGTGGACCGGCCATGACACCACCCGGGACGCGTGTTACGCTTGCCCCATCAAGTTCCCCGCCCAGAGGGAACGATCCGGAAAGGGAGAAGCGCCATGCCCCCCTGCGTCCTGGTGGTCGACGACGAGCCCAACATCGTCCTGTCCTTTGAATTCCTGCTGAAACAGGTCGGCTATGACGTGCGCACCGCCCGCGACGGCGAAGAGGCGCTGGCCTCGATCGCCGAGGTCAAGCCCGGTCTGGTGCTGCTGGACGTGATGATGCCCAAGCGCGACGGCTTCGACGTCTGCCGCACCATCCGCGCCACCCCCGACTGGGCCGACGTGCGGGTGATCATGCTGACGGCGCGCGGCGGCGACGGCGACCGCGCCCAGGGCATGGCGGCCGGGGCCGACGAATACATCACCAAACCGTTCTCGACCCGCGACGTGGTCGAGAAGGTGCGCGCCTTCCTGGGCGCGCCCTGAAGGTGGCCGACGGGCCGGGCGCCCCCGTCCCCCTGCGCCGTAACGGCGAACGGCTGGCGGCGCTGTTCATGCTGGGGCTGGCGCTGTTCATGCCGCCGCTGCTGGCGGTGATGTCGCGCGACGTGCTGGTGGGCGGCGTGCCGCTGCTGGTGCTGTGGCTGCTGGGCGGCTGGCTGGCGCTGATCGTGCTGATGGCGGCGGCGCTGGAGATCCGGCGCCGCTGGAGGGAACGGCCGTGAACGCGCCGCTGATCGCCGCCGTGTCGCTGGCCTATCTGTGCCTGCTGTTCGCGGTGGCGTGGTTCGCCGACCGCCGCGCCAGCCAGGGGCGGTCGCTGATCGCCAATCCGCTGACCTATGCCCTGTCCATCGCCGTCTACCACACCTCGTGGACCTTTTACGGCAGCGTCGGCCGCGCCGCCACCGACGGCGTCGGCTTTTTGCCCATCTATCTGGGGCCGACGCTGATGCTGTGCCTGTCGGCGGCGCTGGTGGCCAAGATGGTGCGCATCGGCAAGACCCACCGCATCACCTCGATCGCCGATTTCATCTCGGCCCGCTACGGCAAATCGGGGCTGGTGGGCGGGCTGGTGACGGTGATCGCCGTGGTCGGGGTCATGCCCTATGTCTCGCTGCAACTCAAGGCGGTCAGCACCACCTTCAACGTGCTGCTGACCTGGCCCGAGCCCGAGGGCGCCCCGCCGCTGGTGGCCGACAGCGCCCTGCTGGTGGCGGCGATCCTGGCGGCCTTCGCCATCCTGTTCGGCACCCGGCACATCGACGCCTCGGAACGGCACGAGGGCATGGTCGCCGCCATCGCCTTCGAATCGCTGGTCAAGCTGCTGGCGTTCCTGGCGGTGGGCGGCTTCGTGGTCTGGGGGCTGTACGACGGTTTCGCCGACGTCTTCAGCCAGGGCGCCGCCCAGGCCGAGATCCGCGCCCTGTTCACCCTGCCCGACGCCGGCAGCTATGGCGACTGGGTCGGGCTGACGGTGCTGTCCATGCTGGTCATCCTGTGCCTGCCGCGCCAGTTCCAGATGACGGTGATCGAGGCGGTGGACGAACGCCATGTGGGCCGCGCGGTGTGGCTGTTCCCGCTATACATGTTCCTGATCAACCTGTTCGTGCTGCCCATCGCCGTGGCCGGGCGGCTGGCGTTCGGGGGGGCGGTCAATCCCGACATCTACGTTCTGGCGCTGCCGCTGGCCCACGGCGCCGAGGCGCTGGCGGTGGTGGCCTTCCTGGGCGGATTGTCGGCGGCGGCCAGCATGGTGATCGTCGAGACGGTGGCGTTGTCCACCATGGTCTGCAACGATCTGGTGATGCCGGTGCTGTTGCGCATCCGCTGGCTGGGGCTGGCGCGGCGGGCCGATCTGTCGCGGCTTTTGCTGTCCATCCGGCGCTGGACCATCGTCGCGGTGCTGGCGCTGGGCTATGCCTATGTGCGGCTGGCCGGGGAATCCTATGCCCTGGTCGCCATCGGCCTGGTCAGCTTTTGCGCCGCCGCCCAATTCGGCCCGGCGCTGATCGGCGGCGTGCTGTGGCGCGGCGCCACCGCCAAGGGGGCGCTGGCCGGGCTGGGCTGCGGCTTCCTGGTGTGGCTGTACACGCTGCTGCTGCCGTCGCTGGCCCGTTCCGACCTGATGCCGCGCGCCTTCGTGGATTCCGGCATGTTCGGCCTGGACCTGCTGCGGCCCTATGCGCTGTTCGGACTCGAGGGCCTGGACCCGGTCATGCATTCGCTGGTCTGGAGCCTGATGGCCAATGTGGGGGCCTATGTGGCGGTGTCGCTGCTGACCCGACCCAGCGCCATCGAGCGCATCCAGGCGTCGCTGTTCGTCGATGCCTTTCTGGCGCCGGGCGACGATCCGGGCGACCGCCGCTATTGGCACGGCACGGTGGCGGTCGAGGAATTGCTGGCGCTGACCACCCGCTTCGTCGGGCGCGAGCGGGCGCTGGCGGCGTTCGGCGGCTGGGCGGCGGCGCACGGTCTGGAACTGCGCGACCTGGACCATGCGGCGCCGTCGCTGGTGGGCATGGCGGAACGGCTGCTGGCCGGGGCCATCGGCACCGCCTCGGCCCGGGTCATGGTGTCGTCCATCGCGTCCGGCGAGGAAGTGGGCCTGGACGACGTCATGGACATCCTGGACGAAGCCAGCCGGGTGATGGCCTATTCCCAGAAACTGGAGGCCGCCACCGAGGAATTGCGTCAGGCCAACGACCGCCTGAAGGAACTGGACCGCATGAAGGACGACTTCCTGGCCACGGTGACGCATGAATTGCGCACGCCGCTGACCTCGATCCGGTCGTTCTCGGAAATCCTGTTCGACAATCCCGGCCTGGACGAAAGCCAGCGCCAGTCCTTCCTGGAAATCATCATCAAGGAAAGCGAACGGCTGACCCGGCTGATCAATCAGGTGCTGGACGTGGCCAAGATGGAATCCGGCCGCATGACCTGGACCTGGTCCGAGGC
Source organism: Pseudomonadota bacterium (assembly GCA_023458315.1). GTDB lineage: Bacteria > Pseudomonadota > Alphaproteobacteria > Rhodospirillales > Magnetospirillaceae > Magnetospirillum. Next base: position 22,789 of record JAEXAH010000057.1, on the reverse strand, counting down.
CGACCCGGTCGCCATCGTCACCGACGCCATCGCCGCCACCCGCGCGCTGTTCGAGGACAAGGGCGTCGCCCTGGACGCCCGCCTGCTGCCGCAGCCGCCGCTGTTGACCGACCGCGACAAGCTGATGCAGGTGGTGATCAATCTGCTGTCCAACGCCGTCAAGTTCGTGCCCCAGGGCGACGGCAAGGTGACGTTGGAACTGGAGCCCGACCTGGGTGGCCTGCGCCTGACGGTGGCCGACAACGGCCCCGGCATTCCGCCCTGGGCGCGCGACAAGGTGTTCGACAAGTTCCAGCAGGTGGGCGACACCCTGACCGGCAAGCCCCAGGGCACCGGGCTGGGCCTGACCATCTCGAAGACCATCGTCGAGCGGCTGGGCGGCCGCATCTGGGTCGAGGGCCACGATCACGGCGGCGGCGCGGTGTTCCGGGTGTTCCTGCCCGGCGGCGGCCCGCCCGGCCGGGGTTGTGAGACGGCGGCGGATGGGGCATAACCCCTGTACCCCATCCTTCGTCCCGGAGTTCCGGTATGCCGTCCCCCGGCCGTCTTTGCCCGTTCGCCCTTGCCCTGACCCTGACGCTGGGCACCGCCCACGCCGCCGAGGTGGGCCAGGACCCGCTGACCCGGCCCGGCTCGGCGCTGTACCAGCCCGATCCCCAGGTGCGCGCCCAGGTGCGCGACGTGCTGGATGCGGGTGGCGCCCGCACCGTTTTGGACAGCGGTGCCCGCACCGTGCGCCCGCCGTCGGAAACCGCCCCCGCCCCCCTGCCCGAGCTTGGCCCCGACAACCCGGTGCCGCGCGGTCTGGTGGTGGTGGCGCAGCGCGAACTGGCGGCGCTGGGCTATGATCCCGGCCCGGTGGACGGCCGCCTTGGCCCCAAGACCCGCCAGGCCATCAAGGCGTTCCAGGCCGACAAGGGGCTGCCCGTCGACGGCCAGTTGACCTTCGATCTGCTGGCCAAGGTGATGGTGCGCGCGGCGCCGGTGATCCAGCCGCCCCCGCCGCCGCCGCCGCCCCCGCCCCCGCCGGTGATGTCGTGGAATTTCCGCGCGGTGGTCGGCAAGAACGTGCACGCCCTGCCCGGCGACCTGTTGGGACAGGTGGCGGATTTCGTCATCGGCCCCGACGACACGGTGGTCGGCATGGTGGTCGCCACCACCAACGGCTACGGCACCCACCAGGGCCGGGCGGTGGTGCCCTTCGCCCAGGTCGGTCACGGCGTCACCCGCGCCGCCATCATCCTGCCCCTGGCCGCCGACAAGGCACTGTCGCTGCGCGACCGCAAGCAAAAGGTGGACCTGGCCCCCGGCCAGTGGCTGCTGAGCAGCCGCCTGGAAGACGGCGCCGACGCCACCGCCGACACCGACGGCAAGCTGTCGCCGCTGAAATGAGCGCCGGGCGGCGGAATCGCGTTGACTCCGCCGCCCCCCGCCCCCTATAAGCACCGCTTCATTCCCGAGAATGTTGGGTGACGTTTGTGTTCACCACGCCTCCGGCTTGCCGGGATGGGACTATCGGGACAAACCCAACCGGCACAGGCCGGGACGTCATGAGGACCTGAGATGACCAAGCGCGCTGAAGCGAAATTCAAGATCAATCGCCGCCTGGGCGTGAACCTGTGGGGCCGCGGCAAGAGCCCGCTGGCTCGCGGCAAGGAGAACCCCCCCGGCCAGCACGGCGCCCGCCGCAAGAAGCCGTCCGATTTCGGCACCCAGCTGATGGCCAAGCAGAAGCTGAAGGGCTATTACGGCAACATTTCCGAAAAGCAGTTCCGCAAGCTGTATGACGAGGCCGTGCGCCGCCGTGGCGACACCTCGGAAAACCTGATCGAGCTGCTGGAGCGCCGCCTGGACGCCGTCGTCTACCGCATGAAGTTCGCGGTGTCGCCGTTCCAGGCCCGCCAGATCATCAACCATGGCCACATCATGGTGAACGGCAAGCGCGTCAACATTCCGTCCTTCCAGGTCAAGGATGGCGACGTGATCCAGGTGAAGACCAAGTCCAAGGATCTGGCCATCATCGTCGAGGCCGCCGGTTCGCCCGAGCGTGACCTGCCGGAATACGTCGAAGTCGACCACAAGGACATGAAGGGCAAGTTCATCCGCGCCCCCAAGCTGGCCGACGTGCCGTACCCGGTGCAGATGGAACCGAACCTGGTCATCGAATTCTACTCGCGCTAATCGGCGCGGAATTCCGACCAAAGAACGCCCCGGCCTTGCGGCCGGGGCGTTTTTCTTTGGTTCATCGCGGATTTGCGGGTCTGTTCGCCCAGCAACCGTTTCCGTCATGCCCGGACTTGATCCGGGCATCCACGCGCCGCCGCCTGTTCCCGTCTTTCCGCTGAGATGCCTGCGGACAAACGTGGATGGCCGGGTCAAGCCCGGCCATGACGAGCACTTCCCCGCAATTCCGCGATGAACCTTTTCTTTGCGCGAACCATCCTGCCTTCGGCTTGAACGGCCCACCCCGCCGATCCGGGCGGCGATTTTTTTTGATTTTTCCGCGCAGGGTTATCCCGGCTGCCGCGTTTCATCTTGCATGGGCCACAGGACGTGGTCCGGTCCCGACGCAGCGGAAAGGCGTGCATCATGATCTCCAGTCTCGGATCATACGGGGGATCGAGCGCTGCCCAGTGGCAGCAGAAACTGTTCTCCAAGACCGATTCCAACGGCGATTCCGCCCTGTCCAAGGACGAATTGCTGGAGGCGCTGAAGAACGGCCCCCAAGGCAGGAACGGCGAAGACAGCTCGGCCGTGGCCGAGAAGATGTTCGCCGACATGGACAGCGACGGCGACGGTTCCGTCACCCAGTCCGAATTCTCGGCATTCCAGTCCAGGATGTCGGCCAGCAATGCCAGCACCCTGCTGGCGGCCCAGGAAGGACAACAATCCCGGCGCCCCAGCGCCGAGGAAATGATGGCCGAAACCGATAGCGACGGCGACGGCAGCATCAGCAAGGAAGAACTGGCCGCCGTGCTGGAAAAGCACGCCAAGACCGGCCAGGGCGGACCGTCGGTGGACGAGATGTTTTCCACCATGGACAGCGACGGCGACGGTTCGGTCAGCGAGGCCGAATTGACCGCCTTCGCCGAGAAGGCCCCCTCTGGTCCGCCACCGGGCGGGGCCGCGCCGTCGGGCGCCAGCGACGAAACCTCGTCGTCCAGCCAGTCCTACGACGCGTTGGACACCAACAAGGACGGCATCGTCTCGCTCAGCGAACGCCTTGCCGCCAACAAGGACACCGCCTCGGTCAGCGGCAACCTGTCCAGCGGCACCCTGGGCGCCCTGCTGGCCAGCATCAACGAAGTGGCGGCTTAGCTAAGAAGCCGCCCGGTCAATGTCCGATGATCTGCCCCAGGAACTGGCGGGTCCGCTCGTTCCTGGGGGAGCCGAAGAAATCGGCGGGCGGCGCCGTCTCGACGATGCGGCCTTCGGCCATGAACACCATGGTGTCGGCCACCGCGCGGGCGAAGCCCATTTCGTGGGTGACGCAGATCATGGTCATGCCGTCCTCGGCCAGACCGATCATCACGTCCAGCACTTCCTTGACCATCTCGGGGTCCAGCGCCGAGGTCGGCTCGTCGAACAGCATGATGCTGGGTTTCATGCACAGCGCGCGGGCGATGGCGACGCGCTGCTGCTGACCGCCCGACAATTGGCCGGGATATTTCCTGGCCTGTTCCGGGATGCGCACCCGTTCCAGGTAATGCATGGCCAGGGCTTCGGCCTCGGCCTTGGGCACATGCTTGACCCACAGCGGCGCCAGGGTCAGGTTTTCCAGCACCGTCAGGTGCGGGAACAGGTTGAAGCTTTGGAACACCATGCCGACATCCTTGCGGATGGCCTCGATGGCCTTCAAATCGTCGGCCAGTTCGATGCCGCCGACCACGATGCGCCCGGCCTGATGCTCCTCCAGCCGGTTGATGCAGCGGATCATGGTGGACTTGCCCGAGCCGGACGGGCCGCACACCACCACCTTCTCGCCCTTGCGCACCGACAGGCTGACGTCCTTCAGCACGTGGAAGGCGCCGTACCATTTCTGAACGTCGATCAGTTCGACCACGGGAGCCTGGGACATGAACCCTCCTAGCGGCGCTGGCCGGTGGCGAGCTGACGCTCCAGCCACTGGCTGTAGCGGGACATGAAGAAACAGAAACACCAATAGACCGCGGCGGCGGCGATGTAGCCCTCGACGAAGAACGGCCGCCATTCGGGATCGGCCAGCGCCACCTTGGTCGCCGCCAACAGGTCGTACAGGCCGACGATCGTCACCAGCGAGGTATCCTTGAAGCAGGTGATGAACTGGTTGACGATGGGCGGGATCACCAGCCGCAACGCCTGCGGCAGCACGATCAGCCGGGTTTTCCGCCAATAACTCAGGCCCAGGGCGTCGGCCGCTTCCTCCTGGCCGCGCGGGATGGCCTGAAGGCCGCCGCGCACCGCCTCGGCCAGATAGGCGGCGGTGAACAGCGTCATGCCGACCAGGGCGCGCAGCAGCTTGTCCACCGTCACGCCTTCGGGCAGGAACAGCGGAAACATCACCGACGCCATGAACAGCACGCTGACCAGCGGCACGCCGCGCACCAGCTCGATATAGCCCACCGACAGGGCACGGATGGCCGGCAGATCCGATCGCCGCCCCAGCGCCAGCAGGATGGACAGCGGAAAGGCCAGGGCCAGACCCAGCACGGCGATCACCAGCGTCACCGGCAAGCCGCCCCAACGGTCGGTTTCCACATGGGGCATGCCCAGCACGCCGCCCCACATCAGCACGCCGCTCAGCACCAGCCCGCCCGCCCACGCCGCCAGCAGCCACGGCCGCCAGAAGGCGCGCAAGGCGCTGGTGGCCAGCAGGGCGATCATCAGGCAGGTGGCCAGCAACGGCCGCCAGTGTTCGTCATAGGGATAGACGCCGAACAGCATCAGCCGATGGCGCTGACCGACCAGCGCCCAACAGGCGCCCCCGGCCTCGCGGCAGGCATTGCCGTCGCCGTTCCATTGCGCGTGCAGCAGGCCCCAGGACAGCAGCGGCGGCACGATCTCCCACAGCAGCCACAGCGCCAGCAGGGTCAGCACGGTGTTGGGCAGCGACCCGAACAGGTTCTCGCGCGCCCAGCCCAGCAGGCGGCGGTTGCGCAGGGGCGGCGGCCGCACCGAAACCGCCGAGGGTTCCTCGATGTCGGCGGCGGCGACGCCGCTGGCGGAATGGTCGTGGGGGCCGGGTCCGGTCATCGCGTCACCAGGGCGACCTTGGCGTTGTACCAGTTCATCAGCAGCGACAGCGACAGGCTGATGACCAGGAATACCGCCATGACCACGCCGACACCTTCGACGGCCTGGCCGGTCTGGTTGATGGTGGTGTTGGCGACGCTGACCAGATCGGGATAGCCGATGGCCACCGCCAGCGAGGAATTCTTGGTCAGGTTCAGATATTGGCTGGTCAGCGACGGCACCATGACCCGCAACGCCTGGGGCAGAATGATCAGGCGCAGGGTCTGACCGCGCGACAGGCCCAGGGACAGCGCCGCCTCGGTCTGACCCGACGGCACCGCCAGGATGCCCGAGCGCACGATCTCGGCGATGAAGGCGGCGGTATAGACCGTCAGCCCGGCCAGCAGCGCGGCGAATTCCGGACTAAGGGTGCCGCCGCCCGCGAAGTTGAAGCCGCGCAAGGTCGGCACGTCCCAGGCCAGCGGCGCCCCCGCCGCCAGGAACACCGCCAGCGGCAGCCCCAGGACCAGGGCGGCGCCGCCCCGCACCCACGGGAACGGCCGCCCGGTGCGGGCATGGCGGGCCAGCGCCCAGCGCCGCAGCAGCCACGCCAGCCCCAGCCCCACCGCCAGGGCCAGCAGCAGCCAGGGATGGACGGCATGGGCTTCGGGCAGCGGCACCTTGAGGCCGCGATTGGACAGGAAGATGCCGGGCAGCGGATTCAGCGCCTGACGCGGCCCCGGCAGGGCGGTGACGATGCCGTACCACACGAACAATTGCAGCAGCAGCGGCACGTTGCGCACCGCCTCGACATACAGGGTGGCAAGGCGGGCGACGATCCAGTTGCCCGACAGCCGACCAATGCCGACCACCAGCCCCAGCAGGGTGGCCAGCACGATGCCCAGCACGGCGATTTCCAGGGTGTTGAGCAGCCCCACCAGCAAGGCATGGGCGTAAGTGTCGGCCGAATTATAGGGGATGGCGCTTTCGCCGATGTCGAAGCCCGCTTCCTGCCCCAGAAAGTGCAGGCCGGTGGCGATACCGCGCGCCGCCAGGTTGACCAGGGTGTTGTGCACCAGATACCAGCCCAGCGCCACCACCAGGGCCACCACCACCACCTGATAGACGATGCCGCGGAAGCGGACGCTGTTGAGCAGCGACCGCTTCACCGCGCCCTGACCGGCGGCGGGCATGGCATGCCCCTTACTTGAACGGCGGCGCGTAGAGCAGACCGCCATGGCTGTAAAGGGCGTTGAGGCCGCGGTCGATCTTCAGCTTGGAATCCTTGCCGACGTTGCGGTCGAAGCTTTCGCCGTAATTGCCCACCTGCTTGATGATGTTGTAGGCCCACTTCTCGTCCAGACCCAACGCCTTGCCGTTGCCGGGGGTGACGCCCAGCAGGCGCTTGATCTCGGGATCGGGCGAGGACGCCTGCTGATCGACGTTCTTCGAGGTGACGCCCTTTTCCTCGGCGGCGATCATGGCGAAGATGGACCAGCGCACGATGTCGGCCCATTGGTCGTCGGCATGGCGGACCACCGGGGTCAGCGGTTCCTTGGAAATCAGTTCGGGCAGGATGACGTAATCGTCGGGCTTGGGCGCTTCGTTGGCGCGCACGGCGGCCAATTGCGAGGCGTCGGACGAGAACGAATCGCAACGCCCCGAGAAGAAGGCGCTGGTCAGTTCCTCGTTCTTCTCGATCACCACCGGCTTGAAGCTCATCTTGTTGGCGCGGAACCAGTCGGACAGATTCTGTTCGGTGGTGGTGCCCGGCAGCACGCAGATGGTGGCGCCGTTCAAGTCCTTGGCCGATTTCACCCCCAACGCCTTGGGCACCATGAAGCCCTGGCCGTCATAGTAATTGGTGACGGTGAAGTTCAGGCCGTTGGCGGTGTCGCGCGACAGCGTCCAGGTGGTGTTGCGCGCCAGCAGATCCACCTCGCCGGATTGCAGGGCGGGCAGGCGTTGCTGCGCCGACAGCGGCGTGTACTTGACCTTGCCCGCGTCGCCGAACACCGCCGCCGCGACGGCGCGACAGGCGTCCACGTCCAGGCCGCTCCAATTACCCTTGTCGTCGGGTGCCGAGAAACCGTACAGGCCCAGGTTCACGCCGCATTGGACGAACCCCTTGGCCTTGACCGCATCGAAGGTGGTGCCGGCCTGGGCCGGAAGGGCCGTGGCGACCGTCAGGACGGCGGCGGCGGCGATGGTGATGGACTTGAACGGCGTCATGTGTCCTCCCCCTGCGAAGATGCACAGAAAAGGTATTACCGATCGCCCGCGCCGTAAAGCACGGCGGCGACAGGGCTTTCAGACTTTCATGTGCGCAGGGGAGGCGCCGTCCGCCAGGGCCGGGGCATGATTTTTTCGACGCGGGCCGAAAAAACCGTGGGGCCGCGGACCTGCCGGGAAAGTGCAGGTCGGGCGGCCCCGTCGATTTGTCTCCACCCGGCGGGCCGGGGGACAAAGTAAAAATCCCTTCCGCCGATCAGGCGGCCAGGGCGTCCTGGTTCTGACGGACCAGCAATTCCACCACGGCCAACTGCCAGATGCGGGAACCCTGCACCTTGGTGTCGGCGGCGATGGCCTTCAGGGTCGCCACCGGTACGTTCCTAATCCATTCCTCGAGCATCGTCGTGCGCTCCAAACCGTTATTGCGCTGCACCATATAATTTTCGGCAGTGGCATTACCACAGCCGACCTTGCATCGGAGCCATGTGCGGAACGCAATTCCTTGTGGTTATCCGTAATCAGCGCCCCCGGCCGAGACATGACGGCGATTGCGACAGAAACGCCGCCGCGACTATTGCGGAGTCCATCAGACAAAAACAGAAGAGCCGCCCCTTGTTCTTGCCGCCGGGGTCGAGGCGGGTGGGTTCGGCGCTGGCGGGGCGGTGATCCTGGCGGTATGGTGGCGGCGATCGTCTCAACCGCGTGGGTTCCGCCGCCATGTCCCTGTGTCCCTGCTCTTCCGGCCGTCCGTTGTCCGAATGCTGCGGCCCGCTGATCGACGGCGCCGCCGCCCCCTCGGCCGAGGCGTTGATGCGGTCGCGCTATTCCGCCTTCGTGCTGGGACGGCTGGAATACCTGGACACCACCCTGGCGCCGGAAAAGCGCGACGACGTGGACCATGCCGAGGTCGCGGCCTCGTCGCGCGACGCCGAGGGCCTGGGACTCGAAATGCGCGCCACCGCCCAGGACGGCGACACCGCCACCGTGGAATACGTCGCCCGCTTCCGCCTGCACGGCCAGCAGATCGCCCACCACGAATTGGCCCGCTTCCGCCGCGACGGCGAAAGCTGGCTGTACGTGGACGGCGAGGTCAACCCCAAGCAGGCGCCGCGCACCGTCGCCAAGGTCGGCCGCAACGATCCCTGCCCCTGCGGCTCGGGCCAGAAATACAAGAAGTGCTGTGGCGCCTGATGGCGGGCGAACGTCACTTTTCCTGCACCGCCTGCGGCAAATGCTGTGCCGGTCTGTTGCCGCTGACCCTGGCCGATGCCCTGGCCAATGCCGACCGCTTTCCCCTGGGCATGCTGTGGACGCCGATCCGCCAGAACCAGCGGTCGTTCGAGCTGACGGCGCGGTTGGGCGTCAAGCTGCGGCTGCGCGACCGCCGCACCGTCGCCTTGCGCGTCACCCCGGTTTCCTATGTGCCGCCCAGCCTGCCCTGCCCGGCCCTGGCCGAAGACGGACGTTGTTCCATTCACGAAACGAAACCGGTGCGCTGCCGCGCCATGCCGTTCTTCGCCTATCTGGAAGAGGTCGAGCAGGCCGCCCAACTGGTGCCGCGCAAGGGCTGGGACTGCGACGTTTCCCCGGCGGCGCCGGTGGTGTTTCGGGACCGTAACATTGTCGATGCCGCCGCCTTCCAGGCCGAACGGCAGCAACTTCTTTCGCAGGCCCCGATCCTGCGCGCCTATGCCGAGGCACAATTGGCCACGGTCCCCGGCCTGTCCGACAAGCTGGGCATGGTGGCGTCGCGGCCGCTGGGCGGCGACGTGCTGCTGGGCATGGCGACGCTGCTGCCGCACTGGCCCGGGCTGGATTCCGCCACCTTCGCCCGCCGCCAGCGCCCGGTGCTGGACGCCTTCGCCGCCCTGGTCGGTGACGACCCCGCCATGACGGACTTCGCCCACCGCTACCGGCAATGGGGCCGCGAGATGGCCCGGCTGGAGACGGCTACAGCAGCCGCAACAGAGTGAAGTGGAAGGTGGCGCCGTGGGAATCGGCGTGGGGTTCCGCCCAGATGCGGCCGCCGTGCCGTTCCACCACGCGCTTGCAGATGGGCAGGCCCAGGCCGGTGCCCGGCCGTTCGCTGCCATGCAGGCGCTGGAACACCATGAAGATGCGGTCGATTTCGCCCACCGGCACCGACACGCCGTTGTCGCTGACCCGGAAATGCCAGCCGCCTTCGACCTCGGTGCCGATCACCTCGATTCTCGGGCGGCGGTCGGGGTGGCGATAACGCAGGGAATTGTCCACCAGATTGCCGAACAGCCGGGCCAGGGCACCGGGATCGGCCACCACCTGCGGCATGGTGCCGACCACCATCTGGGCGCCGGTGCGGGCGATTTCCCCGGCCAGCGGCTCCAGCGCCTGTTGCAGCACCGTGCCGCTGTCGCAGGACACGCGGTTGAGGGCGCCGCGCCCCATGGCCGCATAGGCCGCCAGATCGTCGGTCAAATGCTGCATGCGCTGGGCGCCGTCGGCCATGAAGCCCAGGAACTGGTCGGCATCGGCGTCCAACTGGCCCTGATAGCGCCGGGACAGCAACTGGGCATAGGCCCCCAGCATGCGCAGCGGTTCGCGCAGGTCGTGCGACACCGCCTGAACCAGCAGGTCCATTTCGGCATTGGCGCGGGCCAGTTCGGCGGCGGTATGGCGCAGCATGCTCAGCACCACCTGCGCGTCCTGCGGCCGCTCCGCCTCGGCCAAAAGCTTCAGTTCGCCCGTATCCATGCACGCGCCCCGATCGACGACGACCACAACGTCAAGTATCAGCCGCAGATTTCTAGTGATAAAGCGAAAACTTGCAAGCCTGACTTTGGTCGTGTCCGGGGCGCGGCACGCTCTATTGCGGGTGATGCTCGACCAACGCGCCGCGCTCCAGCCGCAGCGGCACCACCCCGGCCGCCACCGGCCGCGCCAGATCGTCGGCGCGATCCTGGGGCGGGCCGCAACGGGTCTTGAAGGTGGCCTCGGCGATGGGCAGGCGGAACACCGCCGTGGCGGCCAGTTCCTTGGCATCGGGCGGCCGCACCAGGGCCGATCGGCCGGGCGCCACATGCTCGACCAAAGCGGTCAGCACCCGGTTCTTTTCCACCGGGTCCGTCACCATGGCGGCGCTGCCGAACAGCATGACCGAGCGGAAATTCATGGAATGGTGCATGGCCGACCGCGCCAGCACCAGCCCGTCCACCAGGGTGACGGTGACACACAATTGCGCCCCGGCGGCCATGGCATCGGTCAGGCGGCCGCGCGGCGCCATGTGGAAATACAGGCCGTCCTCGACCCGCCAGGAATTGATCGGCAGCACCACCGGGCCGTCGGCGGTGACGAACCCCACATGGGCCACCAGCGCCTCGTCCAGCACGGCGTGGATATCGGCCAGGGCGTGCGTGACCCGGTGCGCGCGGCGATGGGGAGTGGTGCGCGGGGTGACGGGAAGAGTGCTCACGGTTGATCCTCCAACGGGGTGACGGCCGCCACATTGACGGCAAAGCGGTTCCCTGCGAAGGTCCACATAGCAGAAAATCAGGGAACCACTTCATGCCGCGCGCCGCCCTTGACGCCCCGCTGCTACTGCCGCCGCTGCGCCGCGACGACGCCCAGCCCCTGCCGGTGCAACTGGCCGCCGCCCTGCGTGACGCCATCCTGTCGGGGCGGTTGGCCGTCGGCAGCCGCCTGCCCGCCACCCGGCGGCTGGCGGCGCAGATGGCGGTGGGCCGCAACACCGTGTTGGCCGCCTATGAACAATTGCTGGCCGAGGGCTTCGTCACCGCGCGCGGCGGTTCCGGCACCGTCATCGCCAGTCCCCCCACCGCCGTCGCGCCCGCCACCCCGGCGGCGCGGCCGTTGTCGCGGCGGGTGCGGCGGCTGATGGAGATTCCACTGCCGCGCGGGCGGCGGCCGGATGCCGTGCTGGCCCCTGGCATGCCCGACCTGGACCATTTCCCCTGGGTGGAATGGAGCCGCCTGCTGGCCCGGCGCTGGCGGCGTCCCGCCCCCGACCTGCTGGCCCCCGCCGACCCGGCCGGTCACGCCGGTTTGCGCACCGCCATCGCCGACTGGCTGGGGCGCACGCGCGGCCTGCGCTGCACCGCCGCCCAGGTGATGATCGTGTCGGGGTCGCAGCAGGCGCTGGACCTGACCGCCAAGGTCTTGCTGGATATCGACGACGCGGTACTGTGCGAGGACCCGTGCTATCCCGGCCTGCGCGGCGTGCTGCGCGCCGCCGGGGCGCGGGTGGCGTCGGTGCCGGTGGATCGTGACGGCTTTGACGTGGCGGCGGCCGAGGCGGCCTGCCCCGAGGCCCGCCTGGCCTGGGTGACGCCGTCGCATCAATACCCCAGCGGCGCCACCATGCCGCCCGCCCGCCGCCTGGCGCTGGTGGATTGGGCGCGCCGCCGCGAAGGCTGGATCGTCGAGGACGATTACGACGGCGACTTCCGCCATGCCGGACCGCCGCTGGCGGCGCTGCACGCCCTGGACCGCGACCACCGCACCATCCACCTGGGCACCTTTTCCAAAAGCATGTTTCCCGGCCTGCGCCTGGGCTGGCTGGTACTGCCCGACGATCTGGTGGCGCCGTTCCTGGTGGCGCGGCGGTTGGCCGACATGGCGCCGCCCTCGCTGACCCAGGCGGCCATGGCCGATTTCATGGCCGAAGGGTTGTTCGCCCGTCACCTGCGCCGCATGCGCGGCCTGTACGCCGCCCGCCGCGCCGCCTTCACCGCCGCCGCCCGCCAGCATCTGGCACCGTTCGGCACCATCACCCCCGGCGAGGCCGGGCTGCATTCGGTGCTGTGGCTGCATCCCGGCAGCGACGACGCCGTCGCCGCCGCCCGCGCCGCCGCCGCCGGACTGGCCTGTCCGCCGCTGGGCGCCTATCGCGTCCATCCCGGCCCGCCCGGACTGGTTCTGGGCTGGGGCAACATCGCCGAGGACCGCATGGACGCGGTGGCGCGCCATCTGGCCGCCGCGTTGCGGGCACCATGAAAAAGGGCCGCCCCCGTCACCGGAAGCGGCCCTTCGGGTCGCAAGCCACTTAGGCGGTGGCGACGCCCTTTTCCGTCAACAGGGCCTTGAGCTCGCCATTGGCCGCCATCTCGCGCACGATGTCGCAGCCGCCGACGAACTCACCCTTGACGTAAAGCTGCGGCAGGGTCGGCCAGTTGGTGAACTGCTTGATGCCTTCGCGCAGCGAGGGATCGACCAGGATGTCGATGCCCTTGAACTTGACGCCGAAATCGGTGAGCACCTGCACCACGGCGGCCGAGAAGCCGCATTGCGGGAACATGGGGGTGCCCTTCATGTAGAGAACCACGTCGTTCTCGCTCAGGTCCTGCTTGATGCGTTCAAAAACCGGGTTGGTCATGTGCGTGCCGTCCACCAGGAAATTGGAATTGGTCTAACATAGGATGAGCGCCCGGCGTGTGCAACCGCACCCGGCGCCCACGTCACCGTCCCGCCGCCATCAAAGCATGCCCGCCCGGGGAAAACCAGCGCGGCCGCCATTTTTGCGGCGGGATTGCGCTTTCCGCATATTACACATGATAAACGTTATATATTTTTAATCTTGTACATTATCGGTGTTGAAAATTAGGCTTGCCGCAACAACGCCCCCTTTACGGCAGGTAGAAATGAGCAATTCCACGTCATCGGCCGCCATCGCCACCCCGCTTTCCGTCCCGGCCCTGCCCTCGGTCAAGTCGCTGCCGCTGCTGGCCGCCGGTCTGCTGCTGACGTCCGGCGCCTGGTATCTGGCCGACACGGTCAGCGGCAAGCAATCGGCGCTGTACCTGATCGGCGCGCTGATGGGCGCCACCCTGTACCATGCCGCCTTCGGCTTCACCTCGTCGTGGCGGGTGTTCATCGCCGATGGCCGCGGCGCCGGTCTGCGCGCCCAGATGCTGATGCTGGCCGTCGCCTGCGCCCTGTTCTTCCCGGCTTTGGCCGCGGGCTCGCTGTTCGGCAATCCGGTGACGGGATTGGTGGCGCCGGTCGGCGTGTCGGTGGCGGTGGGCGCCTTCATCTTCGGCATCGGCATGCAATTGGGCGGCGGCTGCGCCTCGGGCACGCTGTACACGGCGGGCGGCGGCAACACCCGCATGCTGGTGACGCTGGCCGCCTTCGTGGTCGGTTCGGTGATCGCCACCGCCCATCTGCATTGGTGGTCGGCGCTGCCGCACATCGCCCCGACCTCGCTGGTCAAGGAACTGGGCGCCGCCCCCGCCTTGGCCGCCAGCCTGACCCTGTTCGCCGCCATCGCCGCAATCACCGTGCTGGTCGAACGCAAGGTGCATGGCCGCCTGCTGCGCCAGGACGGTCGGCGCGGCTGGGCGCGGCTGCTGCGCGGCCCGTGGCCGCTGGTGGCGGGCGCGCTGCTGCTGGCGGGGCTGAACTACGCCACCCTGGCGCTGGCCGGGCGGCCGTGGGGCGTGACCTCGGCCTTCGCGCTGTGGGGCGCCAAGGCGTCGCTGGCCCTGGGGATCGACGTCACCGCCTGGCCGTTCTGGCAAGGCGCCGCCAACAAGGCCGCCCTGGCGGCGCCGGTGGCCAACGACATCACCAGCGTCATGGATATCGGCATCATGGTCGGCGCCCTGGCCGCCGCCGCCCTGGCGGGCAAGTTCGCCCCGGTGTGGAAGCTGCCGCTGAAGTCGCTGGCGGCGGCGGTGGTCGGCGGGTTGCTGCTGGGCTATGGCTCGCGTCTGGCCTTCGGCTGCAACATCGGCGCCTATTTCTCCGGCATCGCCTCGGGCAGCCTGCACGGCTGGCTGTGGCTGGCCGCCGCCTTCGCGGGCAACATCGCCGGAACCCGCCTGCGGCCGCTGTTCGGCCTGGAAGTCGAACGCACCCCGCGCGAAACCGGGTGCTGAAACCGAAAGGGCCAGCGAAAGCTGGCCCTTTTCTTTTGTCGCTACTTCGCCCAGTCCGGCATCTTGTCCGGAGTGGTGGTCTGCAATGCCAGGGCATGCAATTCGCCCCCCATCTTGCCTTGCAGCGCGGCGTAAACCAGTTGGTGCTGCTGCACCCGGCTTTTGCCCTGGAACGCCTCGGACACCACCAGGGCCGAGTAATGGTCGCCGTCGCCACGCAAATCCTCGATGACGACACGGGCGTCGGGGAACGCTTCCTTGATCATGCGCTCGATGTCGCCGGCTTCCATGGGCATGGGGGAACTCCTGTCTGAATGGGGGGCGGACCTCCATCATTAGAACGGGCGGGCCGCCGGTTCAAGCCCGACGCGGCCACGCATACAGCGCCACCCCGGCCCAGATGGCGGCGAAGGTGACGGCGTGGGCGGGGGTGAAGGTTTCGCCCAGGGCGAACACCGCCACCAGCATCTGCATGGTCGGGTTCATGTACATCATCAGGCCGATGGTCGAGAGCTTGAGGCGGCGGGCGCCGAAGGCGAACAGCGCCAGCGGCACCGCCGTCACCGGCCCGGCCAGGGCCAGCAGGGCCAGAATGTCGCCGCCCAGGCCGGGCGCGGCACCGCCGCCCATGAGCAGCAGATAGGCCAGGGCCAACGGCGCCAGCCACACGGTTTCCACCAGCAACCCGGCCAAAGCGGGGACCGCGATGGTCTTGCGCAGCAGGCCGTAGGCGCCGAAGCTGACCGCCAGCACCAGGGCCAGCCACGGCACGCCGTCGCCGTGCGACGCCTGCCACGACACCCCGGCCGCCACCAGCAGCACCGCCAGTCCCTGGCGCCGGGTCATGGTTTCGCCCAGCAGCACCCGCCCCAGCACCACCGACACCAGCGGATAGATGTAATAGCCAAGGCTGGCCTCGAGCGCGCGGCCATGGGCCACCGACCACACGAACACCCCCCAATTGACGGCGATGGCCAGGGCCGAGGCGCCCAACCGCCACAGGCGCGAGCGGTCGGCCAGAAGCGCACGGGCTTCGGCGAAGCCGCCGAACACCGC
Organism: Pseudomonadota bacterium; assembly: GCA_023458315.1. Lineage (GTDB taxonomy): Bacteria > Pseudomonadota > Alphaproteobacteria > Rhodospirillales > Magnetospirillaceae > Magnetospirillum. The sequence goes on along the minus strand of JAEXAH010000057.1, from coordinate 7,418 downwards.
CATCAGCAAGGCGGCGAACAGGGCGCCGCCCAGGATGCGGTGCGCCAGAACCTCGGGCGCCGGAACCGCGCCCAGCGCCTTGAAATACAGACCGAACACGCCCCACAGCAAAAAGGCGCCCACCGCCGCCAGGGCGCCGGACCGGGAATGATCCATGCTTTCGTCTCCGCCCCCGCCCCGCCGTACTGTGCCGGGAGGCGCTGGTCAGACCAAGCGAAACAATGACACCGGGGCAAAAGAAATGGCCGTTCCCCTCCCCTCGCCAAAGGCGGGGGGAGGCCGGCCAGGAGCGGCATCCAGGCCCCCACCCCAACCCTCCCCCAGCATGGCTGGGGGAGGGAGTGGCAGCCGAAAGAAAAGGGCGCCGACCCTGCGGCCGACGCCCCGTTTCCCGGAAAAGCCAGGCCTTAGTGGCCCGACATCTCGCCACCCATGAAGGCGGGCATCCAGCCTTCGTTGATGGTCTTCAGTTCGTCCACGGTGGCGGCACGGCCGCCGACGCTGATGACGTGGCCGCCGGTCTTGCCGATGACACGGGCGTTGACCTCGTGCGCCTCGGCGGCTTCCAGCACGGCGACCAGATCGTCGTCGGACACTTCCAGCACATAGCGGCCCTGGTCCTCGCCAAAGCACCAGGCGTGCAGCGGCAGGGTCGAGGGCGGTTCCAGCGCGGCGCCGATCCGACCGGCCGAGGCCATGGCCATTTCGGCCACCGCCACCAGCAGACCGCCATCGGACACGTCGTGGCAGGCCAGCACCTGACCGTCCTGGATCAACTGGCGCACCAGTTCACCCTTGCGGCGTTCGCGGTGCAGGGCCACCGGCGGCGGGGCGCCTTCCTCGCGGCCGCAGATTTCGCGCAGGTACAGCGAAGCGCCCAGCCAGCCCTTGGTCTCGCCCAGCAGCACGATGTTGTTGCCCGCCTTCTTGAAGGCCAGGGTCATGTGCTTGCTGACATCGTCCAGCAGGCCGACGGCACCGATGGCCGGGGTCGGCTGGATGGCCGTGCCCTGGGTCTCGTTGTACAGCGACACGTTGCCCGACACGACCGGGAAGTCCAGGTCGCGGCACGCCTCGCCCATGCCTTTGATGGCCTCGACGATCTGGCCCATGATCTCGGGCTTTTCCGGATTGCCGAAGTTCAGATTGTCGGTGACGGCCAGCGGCACGGCGCCGGTGGCGGACAGGTTGCGATAGGCTTCGGCCACCGCCTGACGGCCGCCTTCATGCGGGTCGGCCTGGCAATAGCGCGGCGTGCAGTCGGTGGTGATGGCTACCGCCTTGTTGCTGCCGTGGATGCGGACCACGGCGGCGTCGCCGCCCGGACGCTGCACGGTGTCGCCCATGACCATGTGGTCGTACTGTTCGTAGATCCAGCGCTTGGAGGCGAGGTCCGGACAGGCCAACAACTTCTTCAGCGCCTCGGCCGGGCAGACGTTCTCGACGTCCTCGGCCTTGATCACCGGCAGCTTGGCCGGGGCCACCCACGGGCGGTCGTATTCCGGCGACGCCTGGGCCAGCGGGTCGATGGGCAGGTCGGCGACGATTTCGCCATGGCGCTTCAGCACCATGCGGCCGGTGTCGGTCAGGGTGCCGATCACCGCGAAATCCAGTTCCCACTTGTCCATGATCGCCTTGGCAATGTCTTCCTTGCCGGGCTTCAGGATCATCAGCATGCGTTCCTGGGATTCGGACAGCATGATCTCGTAGGCGCTCATGCCCTCTTCGCGCATGGGCACGGCATCCAGGTCCAGTTCGACGCCCAGACCGCCCTTGGACGCCATCTCGAACGACGACGAGGTCAGACCGGCGGCGCCCATGTCCTGGATGGCGACGATGACGTCGGTGGCCATCAGTTCCAGGCACGCCTCGATCAGCAGCTTCTCGGTGAAGGGGTCGCCGACCTGGACGGTGGGGCGCTTCTCTTCCGAGTTCTCGTCGAACTCGGCCGAGGCCATGGTGGCGCCGTGGATGCCGTCACGGCCGGTCTTGGAGCCGAAATAGACGACGTGGTTCCCGACACCGGCGGCGGCGGAATAGAAGATGTTGTCCTTGCGCGCCAGACCGACGGTCATGGCGTTGACCAGATTGTTGCCGTTGTACGAGCTGTGGAAATTGGTTTCGCCGCCCACGGTGGGGACGCCGACGCAATTGCCGTAGCCGCCGATACCGGCCACCACGCCCGCCACCAGATGGCGGGTCTTGGGGTTGGACGGGTCGCCGAAGCGCAGGGCGTTCATGTTGGCGATGGGCCGCGCGCCCATGGTGAACACGTCGCGCAGGATGCCGCCGACGCCGGTCGCCGCGCCCTGATAGGGCTCGATGAACGACGGGTGGTTGTGGCTTTCCATCTTGAAGACGATGGCGTCGTTGTCGCCGATGTCGATGATGCCCGCGTTCTCGCCGGGGCCGCAGATCACCCACGGCGCCTTGGTCGGCAGGGTCTTCAGCCACTTCTTCGACGATTTGTACGAGCAATGCTCGGACCACATCACCGAGAAGATGCCAAGCTCGGTCAGATTGGGCTCGCGGCCCATGATCTCCAGGATCAGCTTGTACTCGTCGGGCTTGATGCCGTGCTGAGCGATGACTTCAGGGGTAATCTGGCTCACGACAGGGCCTCCACCAGCGAATCGAACATCAGCTTGCCGTCGGACCCGCCCAGCAGGTCTTCGGCCAGGCGTTCGGGGTGCGGCATCAGGCCCAGCACGTTGAACTTGGAATTATAGACGCCGGCCACGTTGCCCAACGACCCGTTGGGATTGAACTCGGGCGCCACGCGGCCGTTGCGGTCGCAATAGCGGAAGGCGATCTGGCCGTTGTCTTCCATCTCGCGGAAGGTGTGCGGCTCGACGAAGTAATTTCCTTCGGCGTGGGCGATGGGATAGCGCACCACGTCGCCGGACCGGTAGTAGCGGCAGAAATCGGTGCGGTCGTTCTCCACCTTCAGGAACACGTCCTTGCAGATGAAGCGAAGCTGGGCGTTGCGCATCAGCACGCCCGGCAGCAGCCCGGCCTCGGTGATGATCTGGAAGCCGTTGCAGATGCCCAGCACGCGGGCGCCCTGATCGGCGCGGGCCTTGACCTCGCGCATGATGGGCGAATGGGCGGCCATGGCGCCGCAGCGCAGGTAATCGCCATAGGAGAAACCGCCGGGCACGACGATCAGGTCGACGGCGGGAAGTTCGGTGTCGCGGTGCCAAACCATGTGCGGCTTGGACCCCATGCTGGCCTCGAGCGCCACCGCGACGTCGCGGTCGCAGTTGGAGCCGGGGAAAACGATGACGGCGGCTTTCACGGGCGATCCCTGCTGAATTGGGTCGGAAGTCGTCTTCTTAATACGGAACCCATCCACTTTCCAGCCCCAAGGGGCCGGGGCTGCATTGCGTCGGGCGGAAGCGTTGCCATTGACTATGGTTTTCAATAGCATCCCCCCATGTCCACACCGTTTCTCTCCCGGCGTTTTTCGTCCCGCCCCAGCCCCTGGGTCGTGCTTTCCCTGGCGTTGTGCCTGCTGGTGGCGCTGCCGGTGCTGGCGGTGTGCGCCAATCTGCTGACACCGTCGCTGGAGGTCTGGCGCCATCTGGCCGCCACCGTGCTGCCGTCCTATGTGGGCAATTCCCTGCTGCTGATGCTGGGGGTCGGGCTGGGCGTCGGCATTGGCGGGGTGGGGGCTGCGTGGCTTGTCACCATGTGCCGCTTTCCCGGCAGCCGCGCCCTGGAATGGGCGTTGTTGCTGCCCATGGCCATGCCCGCCTATGTGGTGGCCTATACCTATACAGGACTGACGGACTTTGCCGGGCCGCTGCAAAGCGGGCTGCGCGCCCTGTTCGGCTGGCGCAGCGCCCGCGATTACTGGTTTCCCGAATTGCGCTCGCTGGGCGGCGCGGTGTGGGTGATGACCATGGTGCTGTACCCCTATGTCTACATCCTGGCCCGCGCCGCCTTTCTGGAGCAGTCGGTCTGCGTGCTGGAAGCCAGCCGCACCCTGGGCCGCCGCCCGTGGCGGGCGTTCCTGGAGGTGGCGCTGCCGCTGGCCCGCCCGGCGGTGGCGGCGGGCATCGCCCTGGCGCTGATGGAGACGCTGAACGATTTCGGCACGGTGCATTATTTCGCCGTGGACACCTTCGCCACCGGCATCTACCGCACCTGGATGGGCATGGGGCAACCGGCGGTGGCCGGGCAATTGGGCGCGCTGCTGATGCTGTTCGTGCTGGCGCTGATCCTGGTGGAGCGGCTGTCACGCGGCGCCGCCCGCGCCCACCACACCACCACCCGCTACCGCAGCCTGCCGCGCATCCGCCTGGGCCGGGGGCGCGGCTGGCTGGCGCTGGCCTTCTGCGCGGCGCCGGTGGTGCTGGGCTTCGCCGTCCCCGCCGCCACCCTGGCGGCGTGGTCGCTGGCGTCCGAGGTCACGGCCGACGATTTCCTGACCCTGGCGGGCAACTCGCTGTTCCTGGCCGCCGTGACCGGCGCCCTGGCGGTGGCGGTGGCGCTGGTGCTGGGCTATGCCCGCCGCCTGCACCCCACCCGGCCGGTGCGGCTGGCGGTGCGGGCCGCCTCGTTGGGCTATGCCATTCCCGGCGGCGTCATCGCGGTTGGCGTGCTGGTGCCGCTGACCCTGTGGGATCGGGCGCTGTCCGGCTTTCTGGAACGGCATTTCGGCCTGTCGGTGGGATTGCTGCTGACCGGCAGCGTCGCCGCCCTGATCTATGCCTATCTGGTGCGTTTCCTGGCGGTGTCGGCCAACACGGTCGAGGCCAGTCTGGCCAAGGTGACGCCGGGCATGGAGGCGGCCGCCCGCACCCTGGGCCTGGGGCCGCTGGCCACCCTGCGCCGGGTGCACGCCCCGATCATCCGCGGCAGCCTGCTGTCGGCGGCGCTGCTGGTGTTCGTGGACGTGATGAAGGAACTTCCGGCCACCCTGATCATCCGTCCGTTCAATTTCGACACCCTGGCCACCCGCACCTTCACCCTGGCGTCCGACGAACGTCTGGCCGACGCGGCGCTGCCCGCCTTGGCCATCGTCGCGGTGGGGCTGCTGCCGGTGGTGTTGCTGAGCCGGGCCATCGCCCGCTCGCGCCCCGGAGATACCCCATGAGCGAAGGTCTGGTCCTGGAAGGATTGTCGCATTTCTACGGCGACACCGCGGTGGTGCGCGACGTGTCGCTGGCCGTCGCCCCCGGCGAGTTGCTGTGCCTGCTGGGGCCGTCGGGCTGCGGCAAGACCACCACGTTGCGCGTCGCCGCCGGACTGGAGGTGGTGCGGCACGGCCGCGTCAGCCTGGGCGGGCGTCTGGTGTCGGGCGACGGCGTGCACATCCCGCCCGAGCATCGCCATGTGGGCTTTCTGTTCCAGGATTACGCCCTGTTCCCGCACCTGAACGTCAGCGGCAACGTGGAATTCGGCCTGGACGGGCTGAGCCGTCCGGCGCGGCGGCAGCGGGCGCTGGACATGCTGACCCAGGTGGGCATGGCCGATTACGCGGGCGCCTGGCCGCACCAGCTTTCGGGCGGCCAGCAACAGCGGGTGGGGCTGGCCCGGGCGCTGGCGCCGCAACCGGGCCTGATGCTGCTGGACGAACCGTTCTCGGGCCTGGACAAGCGGCTGCGCGACCAGATCCGCGACGAAACCCTGCGGGTGCTCAAGGCCAACGGCGTCGCCACCCTGATGGTCACGCACGACCCCGAGGAAGCCATGTTCATGGCCGACCGCATCGCCATCATGCGCGACGGCCGGGTGGTGCAGATGGATCGCCCGGCGGTGCTGTACGACCGCCCGGCCGACGCCTTCGTCGCCGCCTTCTTCGGCGAGGTCAACACCCTGGCCGCCAAGGTGCGCGGCACCGCCGTGGACACGCCGCTGGGCCGTTTCCTGGCCTCGGACATGGCCGACGGCGCCGCCGCCCAGGTGGTGGTGCGGCCCGAGGCCATCACCCCCCGCCCCGCCGCCGACGGCGCCGCCGTGGTGCGCGCGGTGCGGCCGCTGGGGCCGGTGACGCTGGTGCAGGTGACGGTGGAGGGCGGCGATTCCCCGGCCATCGAACTGCGCTGCCGCCTGTCCGGCCCCGCCATCCCCGCCGAGGGCGACCGGGTGGCGCTGGAGGTGGCGGCGGACAAGGTCCACGTCTTTCCCGGCTAGGGGCCGCATTTTTTTCTCGCCACGGCCCTTGGAAACGGCATAATTGCGATTAATTCGCAGCATCATTGTCACCAAGGGGAAAGTTCCATGCGTCGTTCCTCCCGCCTCGCCCTGGCCGCCCTGGCCTGTTCGCTGGCCGTCGGCACCGCCCAGGCCGCCGAGGTCAACGTCTATTCCGCCCGCAAGGATCACCTGCTGAAGCCGGTGCTGGACGCCTTCACCGCGCAAAGCGGCATCAAGGTCAACCTGCTGTCGGCGGGCGAGGACCAGTTGCTGGAGCGTCTGAAGAACGAGGGCAAGGACAGCCCCGCCGACCTGTTCATCACCACCGACGTCGCCCATCTGCACAAGGCGCGGGTGGCGGGCGTGCTGCAACCGGTGCAAAGCAAGGCGCTGGCCGAATCCATCCCCGCCGCCTACCGCGACCCCCAGGGGTATTGGGTCGGCCTGTCGGCCCGCGCCCGCGTGGTGTTCTATGCCAAGGACCGGGTCAAGCCGTCCGACATCACCACCTACGAGGATCTGGCCGATCCCAAGTGGAAGGGCCGCATCTGCGTGCGCTCGTCGTCGTCCACCTACAACCAGTCGCTGCTGGCGGGCCTGATCGCCGTCAACGGCCCGGCCAAGGCCGAAGCCTGGGCCAAGGGCGTCGCCGACAACATGGCGCGCAAGCCCCAGGGCGGCGACCGCGACCAGATTTCCGCCGTGGCCGCCGGGCAGTGCGACATCGCCATCGCCAACACCTATTACTATGGCGGCATGGTGAATTCGGCCAAGGCCGAGGAACGCGAGGCCGCCGCCAAGGTCGGCATCGCCTTTCCCAACCAGCAGGGGCGCGGCGCCCATATGAACGTGGCGGGTGCCGGTGTCGCCGCCGCGGCCAAGCACAAGGACGAAGCGGTCAAGCTGCTGGAATTCCTGGCCGGCCCCGAGGCTCAGCGCCTGTTCGCCGAGGCCAACAACGAATTCCCCGTCCGCCCCGGCGTCAAGCAATCGCCGACGGTCGCCGCCTGGGGCGCCTTCAAGGCCGAGGACATCAACGTCGCCATGCTGGGCGAGAACAGCGCCGAGGCCGTGCGCATCTTCGACCGCGTCGGCTGGCGCTGAGATCGGCATCCGATCCGACGGGCGGAGGGGCAACCCTCATATACGCTAACTTAGCAGCGCGTGATGAACAATGAATTCACCACAGAGACACAGAGGCACAGAGATACCCGCCAGAATTGAGGTAATTCGTTCACCACGGCTCCAATCTCTCTGTGCCTCTGTGTCTCTGT
>JAEXAH010000056.1 GCA_023458315.1 Pseudomonadota bacterium | reverse complement strand
TTTCCGTCATGCCCGGACTTGATCCGGGCATCCACGCGGCGCCGCCTGTTCCCGTCTTTCCGCTGAGATGCCTGCGGACAAACGTGGATGGCCGGGTCAAGCCCGGCCATGACGAGCACTTCCCCGCAATTCCGCGATGAACCTCTTTTAACCACAGAGACACAGAGGCACAGAGATACCTGCATTCGCGGAGGCGAACCCGCGTCCCGTCTGGCGGGGCCTCTCTGTGCCTCTGTGTCTCTGTGGTTTATTCCCGGCGGGAACCCAGCCGGTGTAAGGCGGTTTACTGAGCGGGCTTGGCGGCGGGTGGCGGGGCCAGGGACGGCGGCGGGCGGCGGGCTTCGGTTTCGCTGCCGTCGTCGAAGATGTTGAACAGCTTGCGCAGGAAGCCCGGCGTCAGCGCCGACAGTGGATTGACCACCACGTTGGGGTCCTGGCTGGGGCCGCGCATGGAATAGTTGAAGGCCACAAGGCCGCTGCCCTTGTCGCCGCCCGTCACCAGCCAGCCCAGCACCGGGATGTTGCCCAGCACCGAATTCAGCGCATAGGCGGGCACCACCGTGCCCTCCAGCGCCATGCGGCCGCGATCCAGATCGATCTCGCCCTTGGCGGTGATGCCCAGGGCCGGGCCGTAGGCGCGGGCCTCCTTCACCTTCAGCAAGCCGTCGGTCAGGGTGAACGGCGCGTCCAGCGTGGTGAACGACACCCCCTCGCCCTTCAGCACGTCGACGATGCCGGTCAGCGCCGCCACCGTCAGCAACCGGGCCAGGACCGGCGCCTGCACGATGTTGTAATCGGCCACCTTGACCGTGCCGGACAGCGGCTGGTCGTCGCGGCTGTCGTCATAGGCCGCATCCACCTCGAGCTTGCCGCCCACCATGTGTTCATAGGTGTCGAAGGCACGCAGCACGGCGCCCGCGTCGTTGGACAGGATCTTGAGCGATCGCCGTTTGGCCCCGACGGGCTGCATCAACAGGTTGAAGGTCTTGCCGTCGCCGACCGTGCCCTTGATGTCCATGCTGCGCCAGTCCTCGGCATCGCGGGACAGGCTGGCGCTGGCGTTGACCAGCTTGCCGTCCTTGGACACCCACATGGTCTTGGCCTGGGCGCTGATGGTCATGGGCGGCAGGTCGGCCTTCTTGCGCGGTCCGGCGCGGCGGGCCGCCTCGGCGTCGGCCTCGGCCGGGGTCTGGCCGTCGTCCTGGCCCACCAGCGGCTCGGCGTTGAAGCTGGGGCCGCGCAGGATGATGTCCAGGGCGCCGCCCCCCTTGAAGACGATGGCGCCTTCCACGTCGGTGCGGCCGCCGCCATAGGTCACGCGGCTGAAATCCACCCGGCGGATGCCGCCCTCGGGGGAAAAGGCCACCGCGCCGTTGACCTGAAGATCGCCGGCGTTGACCACGAAATAGGGAATGGCCGCCAGCTTGTTGTGGTCCAGCTTGACCAGCACCTGGGCGCCGCCGGTGGTGCGTTCCTCTTTCCGCCAGCCCAGGCCCGGCAGGGTCATGTGGGCGGGCGACAGATCCACCTTGGCCTCGATGTCGCCCCGGCCGCCGCCCTGCATGGTGGCGACCACCTGGGCGGCCACCGGACCGGCGATGAACGGCGCGACGAAGGGCACGGTGTCCAGACCCAGGGCGCGGCGCTGATCCTCGTCCACCCGTGCTGCCTGAAGCTGATAGCGCGAGCGGAAGGGCACGCCCTTGACCGCGAAATTCTCGCGCCATTTCAACTCGGCCGGGATGGTGCCCAGCACCACCGAACCCGAGGCGTCCAGCCCCTTGGCGTCCACGTCGATTTCCAGATCGGCCTTGGACAGATTCTGGCCCAGCACCACGTTGGGGATGGCCACGCCCTTGGTCGAGGAATGGACCTTCACCGCCAGATCATCCAGCTTCAGATTGGCCAGCAGCGGGAATTTCAGCTTGAGCCGCGTCACCGCCTCGCCACTGACCGTGGTCGGGTCGATGCCCAGGGCGGCGGCATAGCGCAGCGGCTTGTTGTCGATCAGGGTCAGGGCGTCGCGCACCGGCCCGGCGATGGTCAGGTCGATGTCGGCGAACTGGTCGGCCTTGTCCAGCCCCGACAGCACGATCATGCCGTCCTGGACCTTGAGGCCGTAGACCTCGCCGCCCTTGACCGAGATGCGGAAGTCCGAGGCGTCGAAAGTGGCCACCGCCACCGCGTTCTTCACCACCGGCATGGGCCGCAGGTAATTGACGGTGACGCCGTCGCCGCGCAATTCGCCATCGACGTGATCGACCACCAGATCCTCGAAGGTGCCCGATTCCGAGCGCCCCGACACCGTGGCCCGCGCCTCGCGCGCCATGCCCTTGGACAGATTTTGCACCACCCAGTCGCGGGCGTTGGTCGCCACCTGGGGCGGCCACAATTCGTGCAATTCGTCGAACGGCACGTTGTGCAACTGGGCGTCCAGCTTGACCTGGGTGGCGCCGTCCTGACGGTCCAGGGCGGCGGCCAGCCCCAGCCGCATGGCCCCGAAATCCACCGACAATTCTTCCAGCCGCCCGCGCCTGAGGCCGTCCGACGCCTGACCGCGCAGCGTCACCGATTCCACCTTGCGGGTGATGCCAACCGGCGCCGGAAGCTCCAGCACGCCGCCGCCGCCGGACAGGTCGAAGCCCACGGAATCCAGGGTTCCGGCCAGAGTACCCTTGGCCCGCACCACCCCGGCCAGCGGCAGGTTCAACGCTTTCAACGGCGCCAAGGCCGGGTCCAGCCCGGCGAAGGCGGCGGGGCGGATGCCCGACAGCCACAACTCGGCCTCGACCGTGTCGGCGGCCTTGTCATAGCCGCCGCTGGCCACCAGCGCCCCCGGCTCGCCCGCCAGGTCCAGCACCATGCGCGCCGACACCGCCAGCCCCTGGGGCACGCGCTTCAGTTCCAGGTCGCTGTCGGGGGCATGCCAGGTGACGCCCAGGCGGCGGTCGTCCACCAGCAAATCGGCATCGATGATGGCGGCCCGTTGCAGATGGCGGCCGGGCTGGTTGGGGTCGGGGTCGCCCACCAGGGCGCCCAGCAATTGCCGCACCACGTCGTTGGACTGGCCGGGCG
>JAEXAH010000055.1 GCA_023458315.1 Pseudomonadota bacterium | reverse complement strand
CACCGCCTTGAAGCTGAGGCCGTACTTGATCAGTTTCTGCGGCTGGATGAGCACCTGGAACTGCTTCTCGTCCCCGCCCCAGGAAACCACATCATCGACGCCGGAGGCGGTGCGCAGCATGAGCCGCACGTTCCAGTCCTGGAGGGTGCGCAGGTCCATGGTCGAGAGTTTCTTATCAGCGGATTCGACGGTGTACCAGAACACCTGGCCTAATCCGGAGCTATTCGGCCCCAGAGATGGTTCGCCATAGCCCTCGGGAATCCGCTCTTTCGCTTCCAGGAGTTTTTCGCCGGCCAAGCGGCGGGCGAAATAGATATCCACGTTGTCCTTGAAATAGACGCTCACGTAGGAGAGCCCGAACAGGGACACCGAGCGGATTTCCTCGACCCCGGGCAGGCCGGCCATGGCGGTTTCCACCGGGAAAGTGAGGAGTTTCTCGACGTCCTCGGCGGCCAGCCCTGGCGATTCGGTATAGATATTGACCTGTACCGGCGTTACGTCCGGGAAGGCATCCACCGGCACCGTGCGGAATGCCTGAATGCCGAAGACCACGATAAGCAGGAAACCCACCAGGACCAGCACCTTGTAGCGCAGCGAGATATCGACAATGTTATTGAGCATGACGCCCCCTCAGTCCGCGTCGCCGATTTGCGACTTGAGCAGGCGGGCCTTGAGCGCATAGGCGCCCGCCACCACCACCGACTCGCCGGCCTTGACACCGCTCGTGAGAACAATGCGCTTGCCGACCTTGTCGCCCACCTCGACGGCACGGGGTTCGAAGCCACCCGCTTCGCGGACAAAGGCCGTTGGCTGGCCGTTCACCAGCAACACCGCCGCCTGCGGCAGGGTCAGCGCCTCGGTCGTGGCGGCCGTGGCGATGGCCGCCGTCGCAAACATCTCGGGCTTCAGGCGCCGGTCCGGGTTGGGGACCTCGACCCGCGCCTGCACCGCCCGGGTTTCCCTGTCCACGGTGCTGCTGATATAGGTCAGCCGGCCCTGGAACGCTTCACCAGGATAGGCGCTCACCGTCACCGTGGCCAGCGCTCCCACTCGCACCCGGCCGAGGTCTTTCTCGAACAGGTTGGCTTCGATCCACAGGGTCGACAGGTCGGCCACGGTAAAGAGGCTCTTGTCCGGTTGGGCGAGTTCGCCCAATACCGCGCTCTTCTCAATCACCGTGCCGGCAAACGGCGCCTTGACCGGAAACAACGAGACCGGGCCGGTGTCCGACTCGTCGTGCGCGGCATCGAGGAGCCGCAGGCGATCATCGGCAGAGCGCAGACTGGCGCGGGCCTTTTCGTACTCGCTGCGGGCGCGCAGGTAATCCTTGTCGGGAATGATCTCCTCGGCCTTGAGCTTCTGGGCCCGCTCGAAATCGGCCTTGGCCAGCGCGAACTGGCTTTGCGCCTGGCGATAGGCGGAGTGGGCCTCGCCCAACTCCATGCTGTCCAGGAGCGCCAGGGGCTGGCCGGCCTTCACGTTGTCGCCGAGCTTGGCCTTGACTTGTGTGATGCGCGCCGACACCCGCGGTGCGACATGGGCGATGCGCTCCTGGTTGGCGCGGATGGTGGCGGTCAGCATCACCTGGTCGGCAACCGATTGCGCCGCCAGCGCTTCGATCTGGATGCCGGCAGTCTCGATTTCCTCGGCGGACAACTTCAATTGTCCTGCTTCAGCAGCTTCGGCCGGCTTGTCGTCGGCCTCCTTGTCCTTCGGGTTCTTGGCAGAGGCCGTTTCTTCCTTGGCGACGGGCGCCGGTTTCGCCTCGGTCGGCGCAGGATCAGGCTTGTTGCAGGCGGCCAGGACGAACGCCCCGGCCAGGCAGGCGAGCCAGGCGGCGCGCCGAAGGGAAAGTACTGGCATGGATTGCCTTTTGGAAAAATTCTTGTGGTTGGAAATCATCGACTGCGGATTCATCGGGCTTCTCCGGCCCCTGGCCAGCCGGCCGCGGCTTCGAGGGCGATGGTGGCCAGCCGCAGTTCGCTGCGGGCATCGACCAGGTCGCGGCGCCCGTCGAGCACCTGCCGATTCACCACGATGAGCTGCAGGAGGCCGATCTCGCCGGCGCGATAGGCGGTGGCCGACAGGCGCTGGTTTTGATCAAGGCTGGCCAGCACCTTCTCCTCCAGGCGCTTCACCCGGGCCCGCAGGCTGTCGACGTTGAGCCACAGGGCGCGTACCTGGGCGGGGATGTCGCGGCCAGCGACCTGCCGCTCGATCTGCACCTGGGCAAGTTCGCTGCTGGCCCGGCCAATGCCTGCGGCGTTCCGGCGAAAGAGCGGCAGCGGCAACGACAGGCTGAGGCCGACCACCTTTTCCCGGGCGTCGTTGGGCCCTTCGCGGCCGGCCGTCAAGCCAAGGGTGATGTCCGGGTAGACCGCGGCCCGCTCCAGGCCGAGGCGGCTGGCCGCCGCCGCTTCCCGTCGTTCCAGGGCCTGCAGCTGCGGCCGCGAGCGTGCCGTCGCGAGCAACTGATCGAGGGTGTAGCTCGGGGCCACAGGTGTCAGCTCGCCGGCGACCTCGGGCAGGCTGTCGGGCGCCTGTTGCAGGGCGCTGGCCAGCTCGGCCCGGGCCTCGGTGAGCCGTTCCCGCAGGGTGGCAAGCTGGTTGCGTCCGCGCTCCGCCTCTACCGCTGCCAGGTTGCCGTCGAGGCGGCTGTCCTCGCCCGCCGCCACCCGCTTTTGCACGGCCGCTGCGGCGTTGTCGACCAACCTGAGCGCTTCTTCCTCGGTGGCAATGCGCAGCTGCAAGGCCAGCACCTGCACAAAGCGCTGTTCGATGTCGACGCGGACTTGGCGACGCGCCTCCAGCAGCGCTGCCTGCAAGGCCTCCAGTTCCTGGCTGGCCGCCTCGCGGCGGTAAGCTTGCTGCCCGGCGATTTCGAAGGTCTGCGCAATGCCGGCGTTCCACTCCCGCTGCTTGTCCGTGGCGAGGCCTGGCTGCGGGACTTTTCGCCGTGCCTGCTCAAGGGCAAACTGAGGATTGTTCCAGAGAAGACTGCGCGCATCGGTGAGTTCGCCCTCGGCTGCCGCCAGCCTGGCCTGCGCTGTGCGCAGGGTCGGGTTGGCGGTTTCGGCCAGGCGCCAGGCTTCGTCGAGGGTCAGAGAAGCGGCCGCTCGGGCCGACGCCAGGGGGAGGGCCAGGGCGAGGCATGCCCCGGCCAGGATACTGACGGCGCGCCGCGACGGGCGCACCGCGGCAAGATAGCCGCAAAATTGCATGGATAATACCTTTCAAGCACTGGCAGGCGCGACGGCGCCCGCCGTGGGTCAAGACAAATGACGGAATTCAGGCTTGAAAGGAGGTTCGCGGGGGACGGAAGGGTCCGTCGCTCGGGCGGCTCGGGACTCGCGCCCGGTCCGGCCCGCTCAGGTGTTGCTGGGCAGCGAAGAGTATCGGGAAGTGTGGTGCATAACCGCACTCCGTCCCGGTCAGATGAGATTGCGCATGGCAACCTTGGTTGCAATGCTGGTCGGCAAAGCCTGAATCAGGTAAATCACCCGGCATGGCGGAAAAGTGGGCGATTTCGTCCGACACCGCATCGGCGGTCGCTTCCGCCCCATAGCTCCACAGCGACACGCTGACCAGGCAAAAGGCCAGCAATGTCGCGAGGAAGGAGCGGAAGCGGGGATGGCGAAGCATGGATGGGAATTATTCGTATTTTGGCATTAGCCGTCAATTAGACCGGAAGCTCTGCCGGCTACTGGGGGAATTTCATATCAACGGTTTTCTCGATGGGCGGATAACAGACGCCGAGTTTCTCATTGCATCCCTGATAAGACGCGTAAAGGGTGATCGTTTTGGCCTTTGGCGTGCGCTCCAGCATGATTTCCGCGACGACGGGCGATTTATAGACTTCGATCAGCCCAAAATAGGGATCGTTCTTCATCTCGCCGGAAGGTAGCTTGACCTCCTTGATGAGGACGCCGCTGGCGTTCTTCAAGGCAAAGCGGACCTTGTTCTTGTAGAGGTAGTGCTTCTTGGCAGGAATGATCTCAGCCACCACCGTATCGCTACCCTTCAGGGACGCATTGAACCGAAAGGCCTGATCGGGAGGCAAGGGTTCCTCGGCAGCCGAAGCGCAATGAACCACGCTCACGAGCATCAAGGCAGACAAGGTGCGACGGTCAAACAGGGAGAAAGATCGTTGAGCCAATTTGTGTTCCTCGTTTCGGTTTGTGGCCGGGGGTTGCATCGAAATTTCCTGCGCTCTCGCTAAAGGGTCGCCTTGCTTTGAGCTGAAGACAGCAATGCCCCCCAAAGAAGAATCACGGCGCTCAGACAAAGCGCCGTATCGGCGAGATTGAAGGCTGGCCAGTGCCAGGCGCCGGCATGGAAGTCCAGATAATCCACGACCGCTCCCTGGAACAGGCGATCTATCAGGTTGCCGACGGCACCGCCGAGAAGCAGGCTATACCCCCAGCTTTCCCAACGGTTCGCCACGCCTTTGAGCAACATGACGCTTAAGCCCCCCGAGACGGCCAAGGCGAGAGCAATGAAGGCATAGCGTTGCCAACCGCCGGCATCCGCAAGAACACTGAAGGCTGCACCGCTATTCAGGATGTGAACGAGGTTGAAAAACGGCAATACCGTTGCGCCTGCGCCCAAAGGGAAGGTCGCCGCGATCCAATGCTTGACCCCTTGGTCCGCCAAGGCCACACCGATGGCCAACCCCAGCCAGCGGTAACGATCCGTCATGGGCTTATCCAGGATCATTTGCGCAGCAGGCGCAGGCCGTTGAACACCACCAGCAGGCTCGCGCCCATATCCGCGAACACCGCCATCCACATGGTTGCGTTACCAAAAATGGCCAATCCGAGAAAGATCGCCTTGATCCCCAAGGCCATCCCGATGTTTTGCCAGAGCACCGCATGGGTGCTCCGGGACAGGCGAATGGTCTCGGGAATGCGCCGCAGATCGTCGTTCATGATGACCACGTCGGCCGCCTCCATTGCTGTGTCTGTTCCGGCCGCACCCATCGCCACGCCGATGTTGGCACGCGCCAGCGCCGGTGCGTCGTTGATGCCGTCGCCGGTCATCGCGGTCGGGCCATGGCGACGTTGCAAGTCTTCGATAGCCGCCAGTTTGTCCTCAGGGAGCAGATTGCCTCGGGCGTCGTCGATGCCTGCTTCCTTGGCGATGCTGGCGGCCGTCGCTGCATTGTCGCCGGTCAGCATGACTGAGACGACACCGAGACGGTGCAGATCGGCCACTGCCTCCCGCGAGCTTTCCTTGATGGTGTCCGCCACCGCAAAAATTGCCAGCAATTGCTGTGCCGTCGCCAGCATGGTCACCGTCCGGCCTTGCGTCTCGTGCGCCTGAAGGCGAGCCTCGATTTCGGCACTACACAGCCCGCGCTCCTCGATCAGGCGATGATTGCCGAGGATCAGCAGTTGGCCATCTGCCCGCGCTTCCACGCCCCGTCCGGCAAGGGCGACAAAATCGGTCAAACCAGTTTCCGGAAGCTTGAGACCGGTTGCAATCGCCTTGGAAACTGGATGGTCCGAGTGCCCGGCCAGGCTGGCCGCCCAGGCAAGCACCTGGGATTCTGGGACCGTCGAAGGCAGCATTTCAGTGGCGACCAGATGGGGTTTGCCTTCGGTAATGGTGCCGGTCTTGTCGAGGGCAATGACCCGGAGTTTACGGGCCTCCTCAAGATAGACACCGCCCTTGATCAGGATGCCGCGTCGGGCCGCCGCCGCCAGCCCACTCACGACCGTCACCGGCGTGGCGATCACCAGCGCGCAGGGGCAAGCAATAACCAGCAGCACCAGGGCTTTGTAGAGCGCCTGCGTCCAGGTCCAGCCGAGGAGCCAGGGCGTCAGTACAGCCACGGCAACGGCGATGCCGAACACGGTCGGCGTGTAGATTGCGGCAAACCGGTCAACGAAGCGTTGGGTCGGCGCTTGCGTCCCCTGCGCCTGTTCGACCGCGTGGATGATGCGGGCCAGCGTGGTGTTGTCGGCAGCGGCCGTCACACGAAACTCCAGAGTGCCGGTTTCGTTGATCG
>JAEXAH010000054.1 GCA_023458315.1 Pseudomonadota bacterium | reverse complement strand
ACCCTGGACGCCGCCACCGCCCGCATCAAGGCGGCGGGCGTGCGCGCCGTCGCGCCGCTGGTGCCCGACCTGGAGGCGGCGCTGGCCGAAGCCCCCGCCGCCATCGCCAGGGGCAAGACGGTGCCGCCCCGGGTGTTGCTGGCGGACGGCCCGGCCGAGATGACGGCGGCGACCCAGATCGCCAATCTGCCGCCGCTGCCGGACAAGACGGGGGCCAAGGCGCCGGACAAAACCGGGGGCAAGGATGACGGCAAGGCGCCGCCGCCCCCCGCCGTCACCGTGCTGGAAAGCCCCTATCCGCTGATCAGCATGATCCTGGGCAGCTATTACCTGGAAACCCGCGATCCGGCCGCCGCCGTGCGGGTGCTGGAGGCCGGGCTGGCCCTGCCGCCGGCGGTGCCCGACATCCCGCGCCCGATGATGGTGCCGCTTGCCAGCGAACGGGCCACCGCCCTGGGCGCGGCGGGCCGCTGGCAGGATGCGCTGGTGGCGTGGGAACGGTTGGCGAAGACGCCGGATCTGGATGTGGCGACCCGGGCCCGCATCCTGCGCGGGCGGGCCGTCGCCCTGATCGAGCTGAAGCGGATCAACGAGGCCGAACTGACCTTGCGCGCGGCGCTGGCGTTGGAGCCGGACAACGCCCTGACCCGCAACGAACTGGACTATGTCGCCGCCTTGCGCGGCGGCGGTGCGGCGCGGCCGGTGCGGGCGTCGCAGCCCGGCGCGCGGGGCGTCCCCTGAGTCTTGCGGACCTGCCATGGCGGTTTCGGGGGCGACAGGTTTTGGCAAAGGGGTGATACTGTGCATATGACTTTCCTCCTCTGACGGAGGCCCGCCATGTGCGCTTCGCCCCATCGCCCGTCCCGGCGTCAGGTGTGCGCGGGGCTGCTGTCCGCCGCGTCCCTGCCGCTGCTGCCGACGTTTTCCCGTGCCCATGCCGCGGACACCTACGTTTTCGCCGTGGTGCCGCAATTCGAGCGGCGGCGGCTGGTGGAAATCTGGAATCCCATCGTCGGGGCGGTGGCGGCCCGCTCGGGCCTGCGCCTGCGCCTGACCACCACCCTGTCGGTGGCGGATTTCGAGCGGCAGTTGAGCGCCGGGGCCTATGATTTCGTCTTCACCAATCCCTATCACATCCTGATGGAGCGGGACCGACAGGGATATGTTCCGCTGGTGCGCGACCGCGCCCCGCTGCGCGGCATCCTGCTGGTGGCCAAGGATTCGCCCGTCACCTCGCCGCGCGAACTGGACGGCAAGGTGCTGGCGGTGCCGTCGGCCAACGCCATCGGCGCCAGCATTCTGATCCGCGCCGATTTGGAACGGCTGTTCGGCGTGCGGGTCCAGGTGCGCGACGTGCGGACCCACGCCTCGGTCTATCTGCACGTGGCCAACGGGCTGGTGGATGCGGGCGGCGGCGTGCAGAAGGTGCTGGAGGAACAGGATTCCGACGTGCGCGAGCGGGTGCGGGTGCTGTACACCACCCGCGAATTGCCGTCGCATCCGGTGGCCGCCCATCCGCGGGTGCCGATTGCGGCGCGCGAGGCGGTGCGCCGCGCCTTCCTGGAGCTTCAGGCCACCGAAGAAGGCGCGCGGCTGCTGGCGCAGGTGCCCATGCGGCCGGCGGTTTCCGCGTCCATGGCCGATTACCTGCCCATGGCGGAATGGGGGATGGAGCGGTTCTGGAACCAGGAAGGCGGCGGGCCATGAGGCTGCATCACAAACTCCTGCTGCCGCTGGTGGCGGTGTTCGCGGCGGTGCTGGGCTATGTCTACCTGGCCTGGATACCGCTGCTGCGCGCCGACGCCGAGGCCGCCTTCCGCGTCAACACCGTCCGTCATCTGGACAGCGTCGGGGAAATCCTGGTGCCGCTGCTGCTGACCAGCCAGATCGACGTGGTGCACGAGAACATGGAGGCGCTGCTGGAGGACAATCCCGACTGGCGGGCGGTGGTCGTGACCGACCGCGACGGCCGTCGGCTGTTTCCCATGCGCGGCACGCCGCTGCCCGAGGCCGGTCCCGGCGAAACCTATTTCCGTCTGGATCAGCCGGTGACGGTGGGCGGCATGGAATTGGGGCGGCTGGTTGTGATTATCGACCGCACCGCCGCTCTGGGCCGCCAGAACGTGCGCTTCCTGGAATTGGGGGCGGCCTTTGCCGGGTTCGCCTTTCTGATGCTGGTCATGGCGCTGCTGGTGATGGAAGGCGCGGTGCTGCGGCCGTTGCGCCAGTTGGCGCGGGCGTCGCGGGCCATGGCCCAGCGCAATTTCGACACGCCATTGCCCGCCGCCGGATCGGACGAGGTGGGCGAATTGGTGACGGCCTTCGCCTCCATGCGGGCGGCGCGCAAGCAGGCCGAACTGGACCTGGCCGACCGCCGCCGCGAGGCCGAGCACGCCCGCCAGGACCGCGAGATGATCCTGAGCGCCCCGCAAGAGGGCATTTGCGGCCTGGATGGCGACGGCCGCATCACCTTCATCAACCCGTCGGCCCGCCGCCTGCTGGGCTGGGCCGACGACGAAGGGGTCGGGCTGGCGCTGCACGACGCGGTCCATCACCATCGCGCCGACGGCACCGCCTATCCGTCCTGCGAATGCCCCATGTTCCTGACCCTGCGCGACGGCCAGCCGCGCGAGGTGACGGACGAGGTCTATTGGCGCAAGGACGGCACCGCCTTTCCGGTGGAATATTCGGTGTCGGCCATCCGGCGCGACGACGTCACCACCGGGGTGGTGGTGGTGTTCCGCGACATCACCCAGCGCCGGGCCATCGAACAGGCGCTGCACGACAAGACCGCCGAACTGGAACGGTCCAACACCGAACTGGAACAATTCGCCTATGTGGCGTCCCATGACCTGCGCGAGCCGTTGCGCATGGTGACGTCCTACATGGCGCTGCTGGAACGGCGCTATGGCGACCGGCTGGACCAGGACGCCCGCGACTTCATCGCCTTTGCCCGCGACGGCGCCCAACGCATGGACCGGCTGGTGCTGGACCTGCTGGAATATTCCCGCATCGGCCGCATCGCGCCGCCCAAGGAAACCCTGACCTTGCGGCAGATCGTCGACGACGCCGTGCGGCCGCTTCAGGCGCAGACCGAGGCCGAGGGCGGGGCGGTGCGGGTCGAGGACGGGCTGGACGACCTGCCGCCGGTGTTCGGCTGCCGCGACGAACTGGCGCGGCTGGTGCAGAATCTGGTGGCCAACGCCCTGAAATACCACCATCCCGACCGTCCCCCCCTGGTCACGCTGTCGGCGCGACGCGACGGCGCGGCGGTGGTGCTGTCGGTGGCCGACAACGGCATCGGCATCGACCCGCAATATTTCGATCGCATCTTCATGATCTTCCAGCGCCTGCACACGCGCGAACAATATCCCGGCACCGGCATCGGGCTGGCCATCTGCAAGCGGGTGGCGGAACAGCACGGCGGCCGCATCTGGCTGGAATCCACCCCCGGCCAGGGCTCGACCTTCCACGTCCGGCTGCCCGCGGCGGCATAGGCCGCGTCAGCCGGTCGGTCCGGTCAGGGCTGATCCAGGCGGAATTCGATGCGGCGGTTGCGGGCCAGGGCGGCGTCGCTGTCGTCGGCGGTGATGGGCTGGAATTCGCCGAAACCGGCGGCGGCCACATGCTGGGGCGGCACCCCGGCGGCGATCAGCGCCTTGACCACGGTGACGGCGCGCAGCACCGACAATTCCCAATTGGACGGATACCGGCTGTTGGCGATGGGCCGTTTGTCGGTGTGGCCGCCGACCCGCAGCACCCAATTGACGTCGGTGGGGAACTGGGCGCGCACGGCATTGACGGTGGCGGCCAGACGGCGGACCTCCTCGACGCCCTGGGGCAGCAGCACGTCGGAACCGGCGGCGAACAGCACCTCGGACGGCAGGGTGAAGCGGTCGCCCTCGACCCGGAAGCCGGGATTGTCGCCCAGCACGTCGCGCAGGCGGGCAAAGAAATCCGAACGTTCGCGGCGCAATTCCTCGACCTTGACCAGCAGGGCGCGGTTCAGTCGCGCCCCCAGGCCCGTCACCTGGATCTGCCCGGCCTCGATACGGCGCTCGGTCACTTCCAGCGCCTGCGACACCGCCGCCAACTGACGCTCGGTTTCCTCCATGGCGGCCAGCAGGCTGGCGCGCGTGTCCGACGGCGCGGTGGCGGCGCCGTCCAGTTGCAGGCCCAGTTCGGCGCGGGCGGCCAGCAATTCCTCCAGCCGTTTGGCCAGACGGTTGCGCTCGGCGGCCTCGGCCGACAAATCGGCGCCCATCTTGGCCAGCCGGTCGTACAGGGCGGCGCGCTCGGCGGCGCTCAGCGCGCCATGCTCGGCCGCCGGGGCGGCCTCGGCGGGCGGTTGGTCCAGGCGCGACCGCAGCACCAGACCGTGCAGCGACAGAACCCCGAACACCACCAGCAACAGCGCCGCCACCGCCAGATACAGCCCCCCCATGGACTGTGCCCAGCCGCCGACCATGGCCGGACCGGCGGTATTCTTGTCAGCCTGCATCGTGAAACCCCGAAACCCCGAAACCCCGAAACCCCGAAACCACGCCTTATACCAACCGGCCAAATTGGCCGGTTGTATTGTCCCCCGCCGGGCGCCCGCATTCGCGGGCTTGGCCGCAAGATACCGGCCGACAGGTCAAATCAAAGGTTGGCCGGTCTTACAGTAGCGCGAAGCCCCCGCCGCGAGAAGGGGCTGTGCGGTCAGCCGCCGCGCAGGGCCAGGAAAGCCAGCGACCATAGCGCGGCCGAGGCCAGCCAACTCCAGCGCGCCCAGCGCCCGGCGGCGGGATCGCCCCAAGCGGGGGCACAACGCGACAGCGCCCAGCCGGTGGCGGCCAGACCGGCGCCGCCCACCAGCCCCGCCTGTACCGTCATGTCCAGGGCGAACAGCGACGCCAGCCCGAACAGCGCCGCCAGGGCGTAAAGCAGGCGGGCGCCATGGCGGGCCACGGTTTCGCCGAACGAGGCCAAAGCGTGCGGCGCCTCGGCCTCGCCGCGGGCGGTGGCGAACAGGTGGCGCGCCGCCGGTCCCAGCAGCGCCAGCAGCGCCGAGACGGCGACGAACAAGGCGGGCCAGTTGATCCAGCGTTCCAGCCACGCCCGCCCCGGACCGTCCAGCATGTCCAGGTCCACATGGCCCAGGATGGCGGCGGTGGCGGTGGCGCACAGCGCGGCGCCGCAGACGAAGGCGGTCCACAGCGCCAGCAGCGGCCGCCAGCCCAGCAGGGCGGCACGCAGGCCCTTCATGCCGGCATTCCACGGATGGTCCTCGCCATCGGCGGCGGCCAGCACCGCCAGCAGGGCGGCGAACAGCAGCAGGCAGCACACCGCCCCCGACAGGAACACCCAGACCAGGGTGGCCCATCCGGCGACGCGGGCGCCCAGCGCCATGCCCACCGGCTGCATCAGGGTGACGGGCAGCGACAGCAGGACGAAGCCGATCCCGGCGCTGGGCAGGCCCCACAGCCCGGCCACGGCCACCTGCCGCCGCCGTCCGGCCAGATTTCGCCAGCCGCTCCACAGGCTGCCGCCGCCGTCCTGGTTCAGGGCCAGCCACAGCGCCGCCACCACCATGGCGTCGGTCAGATAGGACAGCAGGATCAGCAGGGCGGAGCCGCCCTCGGACGGGCTGAAATCCAGCGCCCAGCGCAGCGACAGCACCAGCAGGGCGGCGGCCGAGAAGAAGAGCGGCTTGCGCCGCCACAGCGTCCACGCCTTGCCCGCCCACAGGGCGCCCGAGGAAAACGGCAGCGATGGCGCGGCATTCATGCGCGGCCTCCCATGGCGTCAAGGATGGCCTGGCGACCCTTGGGCAGCGTCTTGCCCAGTTCGTCGGCGGCGTCGCGCCACAGGCGGCGCTGGGTGCGCGGCGACGCCAGATAGGCGTTCAGGCGGTCCACGGCGCGGCGGGCGGCGGCGCGGTCGTCGTCGGGCAGCGACAGGCGGCGGATCTGGTCGGGGGCCAGCAGCAGCGGCTTGGGCTGGCGCAGTTTTCCCCACGCCTGTTCGATCCGCGACAGCCGTTCCCAGCCATCGGCGGCGCGCACCATGGCCGACAGCGCCATTTGCAGGGCGCCGCCCTGGTCCAGCGCGGTTTCCCACATGGCGCGCTCGATCTCGGCCGCCGCCTGTTTGGCGGAAATGCGTTCGGCGGCGGCCACCTTGGCCACCAGGGCGCGGTCGTTGACCAGATTCAGGCGGTCCAGGCCGAAGGCGTTGGCGGCGCGGCTCAGCGCCTCGCTCTGGGTGTCGTCCACCCCCTGGGTCAGCCATTCCCATTGCCGGGCGGCCTCGGCCAGCGGCTGGGCCTTGGGTTGCAGGCCGCGCATGCGTTCCAGCCGTTCCAGGTCCGAGGGATGGTCGGTCAGGAAGGCCAGGGCGCGCTGCATGGGTTCGGCCCGCAGGTCGGGGTGGGACTGGGCGGCCATGCGTTCCCAGGTTTCCACCGCCTTGGACGGCGCGAATCCGGCCCGGGCCATCAGTTCCAGGCCCAGGACGTCGGCCTCGGTTTCGCGGGTGCGGGTGTGGGGGTCCAGCAGGGCGGCGCGCAGGCCGCGTACCATCTGGTCTTCGCGCAGGGCGCCGATCTTCAGGCTTTTCGCCACGATCCAGGCCAGACCCTGGGCGGTCCAGGCGCGGCCCATGCCCTCACGCGAATGCTGCAACAGGGCGTGGGCGACCTCGTGCGCCAGCACGGTGGCCACGCGGTCGCGGTCGTCGCCCAGCACGTCGTCGGCCAGCAGGCCCGACAGCACCATGATGCGGCCGCCCGGCAGGCACCAGGCGTTGACCTCGCCGGTATCGGCCAGATGCCATTCCCAGGCCCAGCCGCGGCTTTGCGGGTACAGGTCGCGGGCGGCGATGATCAGCGGTTCCACCACCGATCCCACCAGTTCGGTCAGATAGGGATCGGAATCCAGCACGCCATCGGCGGCATGGTCGCGCAGGCTGGCGGCGTATTCGCGCGCCGCCATCTGCTCGGCCACCTGGGGGCTGGTCAGGCGTACGCGCCAGCGGTCGGCCAGCAGCGCGCCCTCGGCGCCGCCCTCGACCCTGCGGTCGCGCTCCAGCGGCCCCAGGGCCGCCACCACGGCCAGACTGGCGGCCACCGCCGCCGCCACGGGCCATATCCAGCGCCGACGCCTCATGGCGCGGCGCTCCGGCTGTTCCGATGCATCCCTTCCCCTCCCGCCCGATGCCGCCCCGGGGCGGGCGACGGCGCCAGAGTAGAGGAATCGTCGCCGCTTGTCGTGTGGCTATCTGGCGGGCAGGGTGAAGTGGAAGCAGGTGCCCCGGCCGGGTTCGGAGCTGAGGCCGATGGTGCCGCCGTGCCGCTCGACCACCTTCTTGCAGATGGCCAGACCGATGCCGGTGCCGTCGTACTGGTCGCGGGCGTGCAGGCGCTGGAACACGCCGAACACCCGGTCGTGGTGTTCGGGGGCGATGCCGATGCCGTTGTCGGCCACCTCGACCCGCCAGAAATCGCCGTCGCGGCGGGCCGACACCGTCACCTGGGGCGGGCGCTCGGCGGCGTGGTATTTCAGGGCGTTGCCCACCAGATTCTGCAACAGCCGGGTCAGTTCCTGGGCGTCGCCGGTGACGGTGGGCAGGGTGTCGGCGTGCAGGGCGCCGCCGGATTCGGCCAGGGCGGCCGACAGGTTGGTCCGCACCTCGGCCAGCACGGCGTTCAGGTCCACCGGCGTCATGGGCCGTTGCAGACGGCCGATGCGGGAATATTCCAGCAGGTCCAGCACCAGCCGGTCCATGCGTTGGGCGCCGTCGCGGGCGAAATGCAGGAAGTCGCGGCAATCCTGGTCCAGCCCCGGCCCCAGGCGTTTTTCCAGCAGGGTCAGGAAGCTGCTGATCATGCGCAACGGCTCGCGCAGGTCGTGCGACGCCACATAGGCGAATTGTTCCAACTCGGCGTTCGAGCGGGCCAGGGCGTCCGATTGTTCGCGCAATTGCCGCTCGGCGGTCATGGCGCCGGTGACGTCGCGGAACACCATGACCGCGCCGTCGGAATCGCCGGTGTCGGGCATGGCGGCCGAACTGACCTCGGCCGGGAACAGGCTGCCGTCGCCGCGCCGCAATTCGGTCTTGTGCTCGCCGCCCAGCGGCAGGGCGCGCAGATGGGCGGCCAGGGCGCGGCGGGTGCCGTCGTCGGACTGGTCCCAGCCCAGCATGGCGCGGGCGGCCGGGTTGATGAAGGTGACGCGGCCGTCGCGGCCGAAGCCGCAGATGCCCTCGCCGGCCGAGGTCAGGATGGCCTCGCGCCGCTGCCGGGCGTCGTCCAGGGCGCGGCTGCGCCCGGCCAGGGTGTGGATGAAATGGGCCAGCACCAGGGCGAAACCGGCGATGGCCAGCGACGCGGCGCTGGTGAACAGGCTCAGTTCCCGGCGGCGCGGCGCGGTGGCGGCGTGGATGCCGTCCAGGGTGTCGGACACCACCATCACCAGCGGGAACTGGCGCAGGCGGCGAAAGGCATACAGGCGCTCGCGGCCGTCGCGGACCCCGGTCGCCGCGAACACGCCCTGGCTGGCGCCGCTGAAATAGGGGCGGTCGGCGTCCAGTTCGGCGCCGGCCGGCGGCGCGGTGTCCGGCATGTTGGCGGCGCTGGCCCGCACCACCCGGTCATGCAGCCCGATCAGCGTGGCGCCGCCGCCCGCGCCCAGTTCCAGGTTGGGGTCCAGGGTGAACAGATCCTCGGGGGCGATGGCGATCACCGCGATTCCGGCGAAGGCGCCGTCGGCGTCCAGCAGCTTGCGGCTGCACGGAATCATCATGCGCTGGCTGATCTTGCCCATCACCGGCTTGCTGACGAACAGGGCGTCGGTGTCGCTGTGCACCTGGGCGCGGAAATGTTCGCGCTCGGCGAAGTTCATTGGCCCCGGCGACGGCGGATAGGTGGAGAACACCATCCACCCGGCGGCGTCGTTGATCATGACGTTGACGCCCACGTCGGGGGCGCTGGCCGGGCGCAGGGTGTCCACCACCTCGGCGAAGCGGTCGTGGTTGTGAACCCAGGCGTGGCGCAGGTACAGGGCCGCGATATTGATGCCGGTCAGCATGCGCTCGGCCTGTTCGGCCAGGGCGGCGGCGCCGCTTTCCAGGCGGATTTCCGCTTCCTGGCGGGCGCGGTCGCGGTCCTTTCGCAGTTCGGCGGCGAACGCCACCCACAACAGCACGATGGCCAGCGCCGCCACGCCCAGAACGGCGGCGGGCACCAGCCAGCGGGTACGGGCGAAAGGTGCGGACAGCATCGTCATGTCCCGACAATACCACGACCCATTATTTGTCGCGCGGTTTTCATCATGAGGTTGTGATTGATCGTGGCTTGCTTCCACCTGTGCGCAATTCTGTGGCGATGATTATTTACACGGTTGTTACCGCTCGTCGTTTCTTCGTTTGAGACGTGTCGGGCCTGTTGGGGATATAAAATTCCCCAAATACGAAAAGTCAGGGGGCGCGGCCATGAAGTTGCGGATTGCGGGCAAGATCTACGCCACGGTGACGGCCTTCGTGGCGGTGGCGCTGGCGGTGGCGGTGTTCGGCATGCTGGCGCTGCGCTCCTATAATCAGGCCAGCGACAGCATGGCCAACGCCGCCGATCGCGCCATCCTGGGCGAGCGGCTGAACGGTCTGGTGCTGGCGGTGGTGATGGATTCGCGCGGCATCTACATGGCCCGCTCGGTCGAGGAGGCCGAAAAATTCGCCAAGCCGCTGTTGGACAATTTGGACCGCCTGCGCGCGACCCTGGATAGCTGGCAGGGGCTGCTGCCGCAATCGGCGCGCGGGTCGCTGGACGGGCTGGCGCAATCCACCGACCAGTTCATCCGCTTTCGCGCCGAACTGGTGCGCATCGCCCGTTCGGGCCAACTGGCCGAGGCGCGGGCGTTCGGCGACAACGATGCCAACCGCAAGACCCGGCAAGAGCTGAACAAGGCCATCACCGCCGCCGCCGCCGCCAACGCCGAGGAAATCGGCCGTCTGAAGCAAAGCCAGCAGGAATTGTACAGCCTGCGGCAATGGAGCTTCGTCGCCATCCTGGCGCTGGGCGCCGCCCTGGCGGTCACGGCCCTGCGCATGGTGGTGCGCCGCCATCTGGTCCACCCGATCCGCGCCCTGACCGCCGCCATGTCGCGGCTGGCCGCCGGGCAATTGGATGTGGAGATGCCGCGCACCGCGTCCCATGACGAAGTGGCGGAAATGGTCGCCGCCGTCGAGGTGTGGCGCAGCAACGCCCAGCGCCGCCGCGAATTGATGGCCCAGACCGAGGCCGAACGCGCCGCGCGCGAGCAGCGGGCCGCCCGGGTCAAGGGGCTGACCGCCGATTTCGACGCGGTGGCCTCGGCCACCGTCACCGATCTGGTGGCGGCGGTCGAGCAATTGCAGGGCAATTCGGCGGCCATGGCGGCGGTGGCCGACGATTCCACCGCCCGCGCCCACGCGGTGCGCGAAAGCTCGGGCCTGGCCCTGGGCAGCGTGCAGACGGTGGCGGCGGCGGCCGAGCAACTGGCCGCCTCGATCCGCGAGATCGGCGCCCAGGCCGAATTGTCCCGGAAGGTGGCGGTCAACGCCAGCGGCGATGCCGCCCGCACCGACGAGATGGTGCAAAGTCTGGATCAGGCCGCCACCCGCATCGGCGACGTGGTCGGGCTGATCAATTCCATCGCCAGCCAGACCAACCTCTTGGCGCTGAACGCCACCATCGAGGCGGCCCGCGCGGGCGAGGCGGGCAAGGGGTTCGCCGTGGTCGCGCACGAGGTCAAGAACCTGGCCAACCAGACCGCCCGCGCCACCGAGGACATCGCCGCCCAGATCAAGGCGGTGCAGGTGGCGACCACCGGCACGGTCGAGGCGCTGCGCGGCATCACCGGCACCATCCAGCAGATCAACGAGATTTCCGGCTCCATCGCCGAGGCGGTGGGTCAGCAATCGGCCGCCACCGCCGAGATCGCCCGCTCGGTGCAGATGGCATCGGAAGGCACCGGCGCGGTGTCGGAACATGCCGAGGGCGTGCTGGCCGGGGCCCGTAAAACCGATTCCGCCTCGAAAAGCGTGGCCCGCGCCGCCGCCGCCCTGGCCGGGCAGGCGCACAAGCTGCGCGAGGACGTCCACACCTTCCTGGCCAGCGTCACCGACGCCTTCGTGGACGAGATCGGCGGTTTCGTGCAATGGGACGACAGCCTGCTGACCGGCCATTCCATGGTGGACGACGACCACCGCCGCCTGTTCGGCTATATCGACCAGTTGCACGACGCCATGGTCAAGGGCGCGGGCGCCGAAATGGTGGCCGAGGTGGTCGCCAGGCTGGCCGATTACACCCGCGAGCATTTCGGCCGCGAGGAAAAGATGATGGCCCTGGGCGGCTATGCCGAGCGCGAGGCCCATCTGGCCGCCCACCGCGAATTCATCGATCGGGTCGAGGATTTCCGCCGCCGGGTCGATCAACGCAGCGGCACCGTGACCATCGAGATATTGACCTTCCTGCGCGATTGGCTGCTGGACCACATCGCCAAGGTGGACAAGCATTTCGTCGCCGTGGTCAACGGGCGGGCGGCGTGATTGGACTTGCGGGGAACTGGCGTTGGCCTTTGCCCCCGCCGGGATCACTCCCCGGCGATGCTGACCCGGTTACGCCCGGCCTTCTTGCTGGCGTAAAGGGCGCGGTCGGCCCGGTCCAGCAGGGCGGCGATGTCGGCCGCCGCTTCCTGGCCGGGGCCGGTGACGGCAATGCCGATGCTGACGGTGAACGACAGCGGCTCGGCGCCGGGCAGCGGCACCCGCAATGCCTCGATGGCGGCGCGCAGCCGTTCGGCGATGACCAGGGCGCCGTCCAGGCCGGTATTGGGCAGGGCGATGGCGAATTCCTCGCCGCCGCAACGGCCCAGGATGTCCGGCTCGCGCAGCGCCCGGCGGCAGGTGGCGGCAAAGCTTTTCAGCGCCAGATCGCCCGCCGCGTGGCCCCACAGATCGTTGATGCGCTTGAAATGGTCCAGATCCAGGGCCAGCAGCGACAAGGCGCGGTTCATGCGCCGGGCATGACCCAGTTCCAGCCCGGCCAGCCGGTGGAAATGGCGCAGATTGGCGGTGCCGGTCAGGGCGTCGTGGTTGGCCAGCACCTCCAACTCGGCGGCGTGGCGCTGGGTGTCGCTGTAATCGCGCAACGACAGCGCCAGATCGCACAGGCCGCCGTCCTGTTCCAGCACCACCGGCACCCGTTCGATCACCAGCCGCAGCAGCGCCTCGGCATCGTCGGCCGGGGCGGCCAAGGGGGCAGTGGGATAGGCGCCGACCACCAGCAGGTTGCCGCCCGCGGGCAGCACCAGACGTTGCCAGGTCTCGATGCCCGTCTCGCCGAAATTGGCGGTATAGGATCGCCACAGCGGCGCCTGCCGCGACTGCACGAAGGCGTAGTCGAATTCCAGCATGCCGCGCCGTTCGGGCGGCAGAATCTCGGGCGACAGGGTGGTGATGACCTGTCCGGTCAGGTCCACGCCGAAATGTTCGACGAAGGCGGCGCCGTAATGCAGATAGCGGCTGCCGTCGTCCTGCACTTCGATCAGCAGCAGGTGGTCGCCGTGCGGCGCCAGGGTTTCCAGCGGGCGCAGCATGCCCTCGGGGTCATAGCCGTCGCGCCAGCGCGCCAACAGGTCGCCCAGGCGGGCATCCATCACCCGCGATACCGTGTCCTTCATGGGGCGATGCCTCCGGTTGCAGCCGCAAGCATCCTAACCGCAGAGCCGCCGCCGGGCCAGTGGCCCGACGGCGGTGTGCGCAACTATTCGGCGGCGTGGCGGGCGCGGCGGCGCCGTCCCTCGGCATCGGCCGCCTTGATGGCCGCCATCACCCGGTCCGGGGTGACGCCGCCCTTGATGTTGTGGATGGTTTCGCCGGGGGCGCAGGCCATTTCGGCCACCCGGCGCAGATCGTCGTCGGTGACGGCGGTCAGGCCGATTTCCGCCAGGGTGGTCGGCAGGCCGACCGCTTCGCAGAAGGCGAAGACCTCTTCGACCAGCGCCGCCGGGCGGCCGGTCAGCATCAGCAGCGCCAGCGTGCCGATGGCCACCTTCTCGCCGTGCCAATAGGCATGGGTGGGCTCCAGCACGGTCAGGCCGTTGTGAATGGCGTGGGCGCCCGACAGGCCGCCGCTCTCGAAGCCCAGGCCCGACAGCAGGGTGTTGGCCTCGATCACCCGCTCCAGCGCGGGCGTCACCGTGCGTGCGGCGCAGTCGCGCCGGGCGGCGGTTCCGTCGGCCAGCAGGGTGTCATAGCACAGCCGCGCCAGCCCCTGGGCGGTCATGCCGCCGGGGCGGCCGGTCATGTTGCCCGCGCCGCTGGCCTGGCAATCCTCGGCCTCGAAGCGGGTGGACAGGGCGTCGCCCATGCCCGACACCAGGAAGCGCACCGGCGCCTGGACGATGATCTCGCTGTCCACCAGCACCAGATCCGGGTTGCGCGGCAGCACCAGATAGCGTTTGAACGCGCCCTCGGCGGTGTAGATGACGCTGAGCGCGCTGCACGGCGCGTCGGTCGAGGCCAGGGTGGGGACCACCGCCACCGGCAGCCCCAAGGCGTGCGCCACCGCCTTGGCGGTGTCCAGCGCCTTGCCGCCGCCCGCGCCGATGATGACGTTGGCGTCCAGGTCGCGGGCGTGGGCGGTCAGCCGGGCGATCTCCTCGTCCGAGCATTCGCCGCCGAAGCGGTCCAGCGCGATGACGATGGTGCCCTGTTGCGCGACGGCGCCCAGGGCGGGCAGCACCATGGGATCGACCACCGCCAGCGCGGTGTCGCCCAGGCGGCGCGCTTCCTCGGGCAGCAGCGCCAGGGCGCCTGCCCCTTGCACGTAGCGTGAGGGGAAGATGGATGTGGCGATCATGGGATGTCTCCCTCCCAAGTGGTCGGACCACTATACCCCGGAAGCGGTGCCCCCAGGCATGCGGCGGTGGCGGGGCTGCGTTGCCCGGGAGATGGCGGGCATTTCATTCCCACATAAACATATCTTTATATCATGCTTGCCTTCGGACGGTCGGGCTGCTACAAGCACACTCAGAACAATCCCCGCTGCAAAGGGCACGCACGCCATGACCGACTACAAGGTTGCCGATATTTCCCTGGCCGAATGGGGCCGCAAGGAACTGGACATCGCCGAGAGCGAGATGCCCGGCCTGATGGCCACGCGTGAGGAATTCGGCCCGCAGCAGCCGCTGAAGGGCGCCCGCATCGCCGGTTCGCTGCACATGACCATTCAGACCGGCGTGCTGATCGAGACCCTGAAGGCGCTGGGCGCCGACATCCGCTGGGCGTCGTGCAACATCTTCTCGACCCAGGACCACGCCGCCGCCGCCATCGCCGCCGCCGGTATCCCGGTGTTCGCCGTCAAGGGCGAGAGCCTGGAAGAGTATTGGGACTACACCCACCGCATCTTCGAATGGGCCGATGGCGGCTGCCCGAACATGATCCTGGACGACGGCGGCGACGCCACCCTGCTGATCCATCTGGGCATGCGCGCCGAGAAGGATCTGTCGGTGCTGTCCAACCCGACCTGCGAGGAAGAGGAGGTGCTGTTCGCCTCCATCAAGAAGAAGCTGGCCACCGACGCCACCTTCTATTCCCGCAACGGCGCCGCCATCCGTGGCGTGACCGAGGAAACCACCACCGGCGTGCACCGTCTGTACGAGATGGAGAAGAAGGGCACCCTGCTGTGGCCCGCCATCAACGTCAACGATTCCGTCACCAAGTCCAAGTTCGACAACAAGTACGGCTGCCGCGAATCGCTGGTCGACGGCATCCGCCGCGCCACCGACGTCATGCTGGCCGGTAAGGTCGCCGTGGTCGCCGGTTTCGGCGATGTGGGCAAGGGCTCGGCCGAGTCGCTGGCCAGCCAGGGCTGCCGCGTCATCGTCACCGAGATCGACCCGATCTGCGCCCTGCAAGCCTGCATGGAAGGCTATGAGGTGCTGACCATGGAAGAAGCCGCCCCGCGCGGCGACATCTTCGTCACCACCACCGGCAACGTGGACGTGATCACCGTCGATCACATGCGCGCCATGAAGGACCGCGCCATCGTCTGCAACATCGGCCACTTCGACAGCGAGATTCAGGTCGCCGGCCTGAAGAACTTCCAGTGGACCAACATCAAGCCGCAGGTGGACGAGATCAAGTTCCCCGGCGGCAACCGCATCCTGCTGCTGGCCGAGGGCCGTCTGGTCAACCTGGGCTGTGCCACCGGCCACCCCTCGTTCGTGATGTCGGCCTCGTTCACCAATCAGGTGCTGGCCCAGATCGAGATCTTCTGCAACCCCGGCAAGTACGAGCGTAAGGTCTACGTGCTGCCCAAGACCCTGGACGAGAAGGTGGCCTCGCTGCACCTCGCCAAGCTGGGCGCCCAGTTGACCAAGCTGAACCAGAAGCAGTCCGAATATATCGGCGTGGCGGTTGAAGGCCCGTTCAAGCCGGAAACCTATCGCTACTAAGCGGTGTTTCGGGAAAGCCCCCGTCCGGCAACGGACGGGGGCTTTTTCATGGCCGCCGTCCAGGGCGGCTTTCTGGAATTTCCCTAATTACGCGTGTGCGTACCGCATGCGGGGGCTTCGTATTGCGCAATGCACGAAAGCCTAATCATTGGTTAACGTCTCTGCATTCCCCGGTCGGGAACCCGGACATGGGCCGCGTGGCGGCAGTCAAGGGAACTGACAGGGGGTTAACATGGCACGGTTCCATCTGTTCGCCGAAGCCGGCGTCGCGTCTCTCCCCGGGTTGGCCTATCTTGCCCTGGGTTTCGTGATGGTTCTGATGTAGGTCTTTACGCGGGGCGGCACCGTGACGGCGGGCCGCCCCGCGTGATTCCCGACGCGGTGCGCGGGAATCCGGACGCGTGCGAAAATGTGTCACATCAACCGCTTGACTCTGGAATGCGCCCGAGTATAGTTGCGCCCTCTCGCGCCGGGTTGCCCTGGGCGCGCCAGTTCATTTTTGCTCAGGACGAATCGTGATGTTCGCAGTCATTCAGACCGGCGGTAAGCAGTACAAGGTGGCCAAGGACGACGTGATCCGCGTCGAGAAGCTGGCCGGTGAAGCGGGCTCCGAGGTCGTGCTCGATCAGGTGCTGATGGTTGGTGACAAGATCGGCGCCCCGGTCGTGGCCGGTGCCCAGGTCAAGGCCACCGTGGTCGCCCAGGCCCGTGGCCCGAAGCTGATCATCTTCAAGAAGCGCCGCCGCCAGAACTCGCGCCGCAAGAACGGCCATCGCCAGGATCTCACCATCCTGCGCATCACCGACATCACCGCCGGCTGAGCCGCGGAAGTTTTTTAGGAGTAAGAGACCATGGCTCATAAAAAGGCTGGTGGTTCGTCCCGTAACGGCCGCGACTCCGCGGGTCAGCGCCTCGGCGTCAAGAAGTTCGGTGGCGAGCTCGTCCTCTCGGGCAACATCATCGTCCGTCAGCGCGGCACCAAGTTCTATCCCGGCGTGAATGTCGGCATGGGCAAGGATCACACCTTGTTCGCCACCACCGCCGGTAAGGTCAGCTTCCGCCATCGCGGCGAGCGCACCTTCATCGACGTGGCGCCGCTGCCGGAGGCCGCCGAGTAATCGGCCGTCCCCGACGGAAAGGTATATGTGAGAGGGGAACGGTCGCAGACCGTTCCCCTTTTGCCGTTTGTTTCCCCCCTCTTCCGCCAGTGGGTGAGGGGGATGCCAGTTAAGGTTCCCTACGATGAAGTTTCTCGATCAGGCCAAGATTTTCATCAAGAGCGGCGACGGCGGTGCCGGTGCCGTGTCGTTCCGGCGCGAGAAGTTCATCGAATACGGTGGCCCCGACGGCGGTGACGGCGGGCGCGGCGGCGACGTCATCATCGAGTGCGTCGACAACCTCAACACCCTGATCGACTACCGCTATCAGCAGCATTTCAAGGCGGCCAAGGGCATGCACGGCATGGGCCGTCAGCGCACCGGCGGCAAGGGCGACGACGTGGTCCTCAAGGTGCCGGTGGGCACCCAGATTCTGTCCGAGGACAAGGAACACGTCCTGGCCGATCTGACCGAGGCCGGTCAGCGCCTGGTGCTGCTGCGCGGCGGTGACGGCGGGTTCGGCAATCTGCATTACAAGACCTCGACCAACCAGGCGCCGCGCCGCGGCGATCCCGGCTGGCCCGGCCAGGAAATGTGGGTGTGGCTGCGGCTCAAGCTGATCGCCGACGCCGGTCTGGTCGGCCTGCCCAACGCGGGCAAGTCCACCTTCCTGGCGGCGGTGACGCGGGCGCGGCCCAAGATCGCCGATTACCCCTTCACCACCCTGCACCCCAATCTGGGCGTGGTCTATCTGGGCGGCGAGGAATTCATCCTGGCCGACATTCCCGGCTTGATCGAGGGCGCCCATGAAGGCGCCGGTATCGGCGACCGCTTCCTGGGGCATATCGAGCGCACCCGCGTGCTGCTGCATCTGGTGGACGGCACCCAGGACGACGTGGCCGAAGCCTATCGCGTGGTGCGCGGCGAATTGGCGGCCTATGGCGGCGGTCTGGACGAAAAGCCCGAGATCGTGGCGCTGAACAAGTGCGACTCGCTGGTGGCCGAGGACATCAAGGACAAGCTGGAGCAGCTTGAGGAAGCCTGCGGCCAGAAGGTGTTCCCGCTGTCCGGCGTGGCGGGCATCGGCCTCAAGGAAATCCTGGGCGGCCTGCTGACCGAGATCAAGGAATCCAAGGCCGAGGAACCGGGCATCGTCGCCGCCGCCGTCACCTCGGGCGTCGGCAAGAAGGGCAACGAAGGTTTCTATCGCCGCATGAAGGACGCCGAGGCCGAGGAAGAGGACCAGGGCTATTACGGCGCCGACGGCGAATGGATCTGGTACGAAGCTGAAGAGGACGAGGCCGACGAAGAGGACGATCTGGAGGAGGATGAGGATGACGGCGAGTCCCATCGCTGACGCCAAGCGCCTGATCGTCAAGATCGGTTCCAGCCTGCTGGTGGAGGAAGCCACCGGCCAGATCCGCCGCGAATGGCTGGAAAGTCTGTGCGAGGACGTGGCCCGCTGCCGGGCGCGCGGGCAAGAGGTGGTGCTGGTGTCGTCGGGCGCGGTGGCGGTCGGCCGCCGCCATCTCGGCCTGACCCCGCCCTTGCGGCTGGAGCAGAAGCAGGCCGCCGCCGCCACCGGCCAGATTCAACTGGCCCACGCCTATCAGGAGGCTTTGGCCCGTCACGGCATCACCTGCGCCCAGGTGTTGCTGACCCTGGCCGATTCCGAGGACCGCCGCCGCTACCTCAACGCCCGCCAGACCCTGGACACCCTGCTGCAATTGGGCGCGGTGCCGGTGATCAACGAGAACGACACCGTCGCCACCACCGAAATCCGTTTCGGCGACAACGACCGGCTGGCGGCGCGGGTGGCGCAGATGATCTCGGCCGACGCGCTGGTGCTGTTCTCGGACATCGACGGCCTCTATACCGCCGACCCGCGCCGCGACCCCAACGCCACCTATCTGCCGGAAGTGCGCGAGATCACCCCCGAGATCGAGGCCATGGCGGGCGACCCCGGCACCGGCTACGGCTCGGGCGGCATGATCACCAAGCTGGTGGCGGCGCGCATCTGCCTGTCGGCGGGCTGCCGCATGGCCATCTGCAAGGGCGAGCCGCTGTTCCCGCTGACCGCCCTGGAAGGTGGGGCACGGGCGACATGGTTCATCCCCGACGGTGGCCCGCGCACTGCCCGCAAGCAATGGATCTACGGCTCCATGAAGCCGGTGGGCGCCCTGACCGTCGATGACGGCGCCGCCCGCGCCTTGGCCAAGGGCGGCTCGCTGCTGCCCGCCGGGATCGTCGCGGTCGAAGGGGAATTCGACCGTGGTGATTGCGTGCTGGTGCGCGGTGCCGATGCCCGCGTGCTGGGCCGCGGCCTCGCCGCCTACGATTCCGCCGATGCCCGTCGCATCATGGGCCGCAAATCCGCCGACATCGCCGACATCCTGGGCGATTCGCGCGGCGACGAAATGATCCACCGCGACGATCTGGTGATGGAAGGCTAGGCTTTTCCCGCCGGGACACTATTTTTGACCGCAGTTGCCGCAAGGATAGGACCAATGACGACCGAACTGCACACGCTGATGACCGACCTGGGCCAAAAGGCCCGCACCGCCGCCCGCCAGTTGGCGCTGGTGCCGGGCCCGGCCAAGGACGCGGCGTTGCGCGGCGCGGCGGCGGCCATCCGTGCCCAGGCCGGGGCGATCAAGGCGGCCAATGCCAAGGACATGGCGGCGGGCGAGGCCAAGGGGCTGACCAAGGCCATGCTGGACCGTCTGCTGCTCAACGACGCCCGCATCGAGGGCATGGCCGCCGGGCTGGAAATCATCGCCGGGCTGGACGAGCCGGTGGGCCGCGTGCTGGCGGAATGGGACCGGCCCAACGGTTTGCGCATCCAGCGCGTCGCCGTGCCGCTGGGGGTGATCGGCATCATTTATGAAAGCCGCCCCAACGTCACCGCCGATGCCGCCGGGCTGTGCCTGAAATCGGGCAACGCCGCCATCCTGCGCGGCGGCTCGGAAAGCTATCACTCGTCCCAGGCGATCATGGCGGCGCTGCGCACCGGCATCGCGGCGGCGGGGCTGCCCCTGGACGCGGTGCAGATGATCCCCACCACCGACCGCGCGGCGGTGGGCGAGATGCTGACCATGACCGATTACATCGACGTCATCGTGCCGCGCGGCGGCAAGTCGCTGGTGGAGCGGGTGACGGCGGAAAGCCGCATCCCGCTGTTCCAGCACCTTGAAGGTATCTGCCACACCTACGTGGCCGCCGCCGCCGATGCCGAGATGGCGCGCAAGGTGGTGATGAACGCCAAGATGCGGCGGACCGGAGTGTGCGGCGCCACCGAGACCCTGCTGGTGGATGCCCAGGCATCGGCGCTGCTGCCGATGCTGGTGCGGGATCTGCTGGAGGCGGGGTGCGAGGTGCGCGGCGATGCCGCCACCCAGGCGGTGGATGCCCGCGTGGTGCCCGCCACCGAGGAAGACTGGCGCACCGAATATCTGGACGCCATCATCTCGGTGAAGGTGGTGGACGGCGTGCAGGCGGCGGTGGACCACATCAACGCCAACGGCAGCCACCACACCGAAGCCATCGTCACCGAGGATGCGGCGGCGGCCGAGATTTTCCTCAACGGCTGCGATTCGGCCATCGTGTGCTGGAACGCCTCGACCCAATTCGCCGATGGCGGCGAATTCGGCATGGGGGCGGAAATCGGCATCTCCACCGGCCGCATGCATGCCCGTGGCCCGGTGGGCGTCGAGCAATTGTGCACCTTCAAGTACAAGGTGCTGGGCTCGGGCCAGACCCGGCCGGGCTGATGGGTGCCATGCCCCCGCTTCCGCTCAATCCCTGGGGCGACCGGCGGCGGGGGCGGGTCGGGCTGTTGGGCGGGTCGTTCAACCCCGCCCATGACGGCCATGTGCATGTGGCGGAAACGGCGTTGAAGCTGTTGCGGCTGGATGCGGTGTGGCTGCTGGTCAGTCCGCAGAACCCGCTGAAGGCCGCCGACGGCATGGCGCCGCTGGCCCGCCGTCTGGCTTCGGCCCGGGCGGCGGTGGGCAACCACCCGCGCATCCGCGCCACCGACATCGAGACGGCGCTGGGCACCCGCTATACCGCCGACACCCTGGCGGCGCTGGCGACGCGCTTCCCCCGCGTGCGCTTCGTGTGGCTGATGGGGGCCGACAATCTGGTGCAGGTGGCGCGCTGGGCGCGGTGGACGCGCATCTTCGCCGCTGTTCCGGTTGCGATTCTGGCGCGCTCTCCCTATTCTCAGCGGGCGTTGGCCGCCAGGGCGGCCCGGCGGCTGTCCCGATTCCGTGTGCCGGAGGGGGCGGCGCGGGGTCTGGCGGAGCGCCAGCCCCCGGCCTGGACCTATCTGCACACACGCTTGCATCCGGCCTCGGCCACCGCTATCCGCGCCCGGCGCGGAAACGTTTTTTGAAGGAGTAGTCCCATACTTACCCGGTCCCAGCCCGCCATCGCCTCGGCGGAAGAATTGGTCGATCTGGTCGTCGGCAAGCTCGACGACGACAAGGCCGAAGACATCGTGGTGGTGGATTTGCGCGGCAAGTCCAGCATCGCCGACCACATGGTCATCGCCTCGGGCGCTTCGACCCGCCAGGTCGCGGCCATGGCCGATCACATTGGCCGCGCCCTCAAGGACGCGGGCCAACCGGTGACGGTCGAGGGCCTGACCCAGGGCGATTGGGTGCTGATCGACGGCGGCGACATCATCGTCCACCTGTTCCGCCCGGAAGTGCGCCAGTTCTACAATCTGGAAAAGATGTGGGGCGGCACCCGCCCGGCCACTCTGGCGGCACGGACCAAGGACGCCTTCGCTTCCGCCGTTCAGGCGCCCGCCCAGGCATGAAGCTTTGGTTGGCGGCGGTGGGCCGGGCCAAGCCCGGCCCCGAGCTTGACCTGTTCCAGCAATATGCCCGCCGCCTGACCCCGCCCTTGACCCTGCGCGAAGTCGAGGAAAAGCGCCCCCTGCCGGTGCCCGAGCGCAAAGCGCGCGAGGCGGAATTGCTGTTGGCCGCCATCCCGCCCGCCGCCCTGGTGGTGGCGCTGGACGAACGCGGCAAGTCGCCGGGGTCCGAGGATTTCGCCCGCCAGATGGGTCGCTGGCGTGATGACGGCGTGCCCGATGTCGCTTTTCTGATCGGCGGCGCCGACGGCCACGGCGATGCCGTGCGGTCCCGCGCGTCGCTGTTGCTGTCGTTCGGCGCCATGACCTGGCCGCACATGCTGGTGCGCGCCATGGTCGCCGAACAATTGTGGCGCGCCCAGGCCATCCTGTCCGGACACCCCTATCATCGCGCGTAGATACGCACAAACCGTTATCCGCTCTTGAATTTGGAACCCCTGCAAGCCAGGATGCGCATGGGGGAAGACAAGGGAGAGGGATGCGTGGACGTCGAGATTCCGTCCGAGGAACTGGCCGGGTTCGAGGACTACCGCCAGCGGGTGCAAGGGACCAATATCAGCGCCCAGACCCTGCTTGCCACCGACTACCTGAACCACTTCAACGAAATCGTCATGCTGCTCGACATGCTGCCGGACATGCCGGACATGATCGAGGAGTGCAAGCTGTGGCAACCCAAGTCCTACAAGGACCATTTCGCCGATTCCAGTTTCCGCGACAAGCAACTGGCCATCGAAGCCTATGACCGCGTGCCCAGCGTCTATCGCCTGCCGTTCGAGGAAACCATCGGCCAGTTGAACCAGTTGATCACCGAGGGCGTGGACCGCATCGACGGCGAGATCGCGGGCGGCGCCACGTCCGACCAGGTGCAGGACACCTGCCGGGTGATCGCCCGCGCCTCGCAGGCGCTGATGGATTGCGCGTCCTCCATCATCCACGGTTCGGCCACCACCATGGCCCAGTCGGAAATCGACGGCCTGCTGGGGCGCTGACTCCGTTTACATCAGGCAGAAATCCACCGGCTGCAACACCGGCGGCAGGTCGGTTTCGCCCAGGGCGGCGCGCAGGTCGATCTCCAGGCGGCGGCACAGGCTGTCCAGCGGCAAATCGTTGGCCAGGCGGCCGAACGGTTCCTCGATCTCGTCGCCCAGGGCGTCCAGGCCGAAAAAGGTGTACGAGATCAGCCCCACCACCAGCGGCGTGGCATAGCCGATGGAATCCACCAGCCCGAACGGCAGCAGCAGGCAATACAGATAGGCCGTGCGGTGCAGCATCAGCGTATAGGCGAACGGCAGCGGCGTGGCGCGGATGCGTTCGCATCCCGCCTGGACGGCGGCCAGGGCCGTCAGGTTCTCTTCCATCTCGGCGGCCATCATGGGCGCCAGCCGCCCGTCGCGCGCCGCCGCCGCCACCCCGGCGCCCAGACGGCGCAGGATGAAGTCGGGCGGGTTGACCCCGTGGGCCGGGTCGGCCAGTTCGGCATCGTCCAGGAACGCCGCCGCCCGTTCGTCGCCGACGCCGCGCAGGGCGTGCTTCAGGGCATAGGCATAGGCGATCAGCCGATACATCTGGCGGGTGGCCTCGGCGGGATCGGCGGGGGTGACGTGGTTCAGCCACAGCCGCGCCTGGGTGCGGCCACGGATCAGCACCTCGCCCCACAACTTGCGGCCTTCCCACCAGCGGTCATAGGCGGCGCTGTTGCGAAAGCCCAGGAAGATGGCCAGCGCCAGTCCCATCAGGCTGAACGGGATGGGCGTCAGGGTGATCTTGACGTCGAACAGCCGCCCATGCACCAGCGTCACCGCCACGGCGATGGCGATGGTGGCCAGCAACGGTCCGGCGATACGCGGCAGGATCGAGCCGCGCAGGATGAAGAACAGGTGCAGGGCGGAAGGGCGGTCGCGCAGGATCATGCCGTGGCCTTTATCATTGTTGCCGCCGCCCTGACCAGAGCATGGTCAAGCCGCCGCCAACACGGCGCGCACCCGTGCCCGCAAGTCCGGCAGCATTTCAGCGGCGAACCACGGGTTCTTGCGCTCCCACGCAGTGGTTCGCCACGACGGATGGGGCAGGGGGAACAGACGCGGCGCGTATTGCCGCCAGGCCGCCACCGTCCCGGTCATGGTGGCGTGGCGGCGGGCGCCCAACAGCGCCGCCTGGGCATGGCCGCCCACCGCCAGCACCAGTTCGACCCGGGTCAGCAGCGGCAGGATCACCGGGTGCCACAGCGGCGCGCATTCCGGACGCGGCGGCAGGTCGCCGCCCTTGGGGTCGCGGCCGGGATAGCACAGGCCGGTGGGCACGATGGCGATGCGGCTTTCGTCGTAAAAGCGGTCGCCGTCCAGGTCCAGCCACTGGCGCAGCCGATCGCCGGACCGGTCGTTCCACGGAATGCCGGTTTCATGGACGCGGGTGCCCGGCGCCTGTCCGACGATCAGCAGCCGCGCCGTCGGGCTGGCGCGCAACACCGGGCGCGGCCCCAGCGGCAAATGGGGGGCACACAGGGTGCAGGCGCGGATGCGGGCCAGGGTGGCGGCGAAGGTTTCGTCCATGATGGGAATGTTTTAGGCTTTTGCCCTGGTTTTCAGGAAGACGGGAATCATGCGGGCCATCGTCACCGGACACAGCAAGGGATTGGGCGCGGCGCTGGTCGCGGAATTGCTGGCGCGCGGCGCCCGGGTGCTGGGCGTGTCGCGCACGGCCGTCGCCCCGGCCGCCGGGCTGGAACAGGAAGCGGTCGATCTGGCCGATCCACGGGCGGTGGCCGATCTGGCGGCGCCGGGTTCGGCGCTGTGGCGCTTCCTGGCGGTGCCGGATGACGGCCCGCTGCTGCTGATCAACAATGCGGGCGTGGTCGAGCCGGTGGGGCCGCTGGGCACCCTGGCGCCCCAGGCGGTGGCCCGGGCGGTGGCGCTGAACGTGACCGCGCCGCTGATGCTGTCCGACGCCTTCGTCGCCGCCACCGAGGGCGCCGCCGACCGCCGCATCCTGCATGTGTCCAGCGGCGCGGCGCGCAAGCCCTATGCCGGGTGGAGCGTCTATGGCGCCACCAAGGCGGCGCTGGACCACCATGCCCGCGCGGCGGCCGAGGATGCCCGCCCCGGCCTGCGCGTCGCCAGCGTCGCCCCCGGCGTGGTCGATACCGACATGCAGGCGACCTTGCGCGCCCTGCCCGACGGGGTGTTCGTGCACCGGCACCGCTTTGTCGGGCTCAAGGAACGCGGCGAGTTGCTGTCACCCGGCCAATCGGCGGCACGGCTGGTCGGCCATCTGTTGTCGCCGGGCTATGGCGCCGCCATCGTCGCCGACATCCGGGATCTGGAATAAGCAAGGCC
Source organism: Pseudomonadota bacterium (assembly GCA_023458315.1). Taxonomy (GTDB): domain Bacteria; phylum Pseudomonadota; class Alphaproteobacteria; order Rhodospirillales; family Magnetospirillaceae; genus Magnetospirillum. Next base: position 5,094 of record JAEXAH010000054.1, on the reverse strand, counting down.
CGGCAAGTCGCCTTGCCGGGCCTTTCGATTTTGGTGGAGCCAAGGAGGATCGAACTCCTGACCTCTACAATGCCATTGTAGCGCTCTCCCAGCTGAGCTATGGCCCCGAAACTTTTTCGGCGCGGCCTGGGTGCCGCCGCCGTGGAGCCGGGAAGGTATGGATTTCGCCCTGCCCGGTCAAGTGCGAAATCATGGCGGCGATAAAAACGCCGTGAAAATCAGAAGGCCCAGCCTTTGCAGGCCGGGCCTTCGATTTTGGTGGAGCCAAGGAGGATCGAACTCCTGACCTCTACAATGCCATTGTAGCGCTCTCCCAGCTGAGCTATGGCCCCGAAACTTCTGCGACGCGGCCTGGGAGCCGTCCGTCGGTGGAGCGGGAAATTATGGATTTCGGCGGGTGGGGTCAAGAGGATTTTTTCAGCCCCGTGACTTTTTTGCCGGACCCGCCGCATCCCCCGGCGGACTTGGTCCTCAGACCTCGTCCTCGATTTCCTCGTCCAGATGCTCCATGACCTCGGCCATGTCGTCGTCGTCCTCGCCCAGATCCGAGGCGTCCTCGATCAGGCCGCTTTCGTCCTCGTCCGCCGAATCGGCCTCGGCGTCCAGCGCGTCCTCGTCTTCCTCCAGGGCGATGGCGGCGGCTTCCAGGGTCTTGGCCTGGGCCGCGGCGGCCTTGGCCTCGGCCTGGGCGGCGCTGCCGCCACGGCGCACCTTGAAGGGCAAATCGGGCTCAACCGTGCTGCCGCACTTGGGGCAGGTGATGGGCGAGCGGCTCATGTCGTAGAAACGGCAGCCGCAGCTATTGCAGGTGCGCTTCTGACCCCATTCCGGCTTGGCCACGTGGATTCCTCCTTGAAACTTCACACACCAACTCCCTTCCCGCACGGTCGGGGTGGTGGGGGGCATTTGCCATGTTCGCCCCCGTGTGTCAAAACGAAAAAAGCCGTGGCCCTATGCCCGGCGGCGGGGGATATGGTAGATCAGGCGCCCGCCGGGACAAAGTCCCGTGATCGATTCGGTTGGGAGTGATGATGATCAAGCCGCTGAAGTCCAGCCAGGCCAAGGCTCTGTCGGGCAGCGCCCGCGTGCCGGGCGACAAGTCCATTTCCCACCGCGCCCTGATGTTCGGCGCGCTGGCCGTGGGCGAAAGCCGGGTCGAGGGATTGCTGGAGGGCGACGACGTGCTGCGCACCGCCGCCGCCATGCGGGCGCTGGGCGCCGAGGTCGTGCGCCAGGACGACGGCACCTGGGTGTTGCATGGCCGTGGCGTCGGCGGTCTTCAGGAACCGGCCGACGTGCTGGATTTGGGCAATTCCGGCACCGGCGCCCGGCTGATGATGGGCCTGGTCGCCAGCTATCCCTTCACCACCATCTTCACCGGCGATGCCAGCTTGCGCTCGCGCCCCATGAAGCGCGTGACCGAGCCGCTGTCGCGCATGGGCGCCCGCTTCTTCACCCGCGACGGCGGCCGCCTGCCCGGCGCCGTGGTCGGCACCGCGTCGCCGCTGCCCGTCACCTATGAATTGCCGGTGGCCTCGGCCCAGGTGAAGTCGGCGATCCTGCTGGCCGGGCTGAACACGCCCGGCATCACCACGGTGATCGAAAAGGAAGCCACCCGCGACCACACCGAACTGATGCTGCGCAATTTCGGCGCCACGGTCGAGGTCGAGTACCTGGAGGACGGCCGCCGCGCCATCTCGGTCACGGGCTTTCCGGAACTGACCGGCCGCCACGTCATCGTGCCCGCCGATCCCAGCTCGGCCGGGTTCCCGGCGGTGGCGGCGCTGATCGTGCCGGATTCCGAGGTGCTGCTGACCGGCGTCGGCATGAACCCGCTGCGCACCGGCCTGTACACCACCCTGCGCGAGATGGGCGCCGACATCACCCATCTGAACCCGCGCGAGGAAGGCGGCGAGCCGGTGGCCGATCTGCTGATCAAGGCATCGGCCCTGCGTGGCGTCGAGGTGCCCGCCGACCGCGCGCCGTCCATGATCGACGAATACCCGGTGCTGGCGGTGGCCGCCGCCTTCGCCAGCGGCACCACCCGCATGAACGGTCTGGCCGAATTGCGGGTCAAGGAAAGCGACCGCTTCGCCGCTGTGGTGCGCGGGCTCAAGGCCTGCGGCGTCAATGTCGAGGAAGAGGGCGACACCATGATCGTCCACGGCACCGGCCGCCCGCCCCAGGGCGGCGCCACCATCGCCGTCAACCTGGACCACCGCATCGCCATGTCGTTCCTGGTGCTGGGCATGGCCTCGACCCTGCCGGTGGCGGTGGACGACGCCGAAGCCATCGAAACCAGCTTCCCCGGCTTCGAGGCGCTGATGAACGGCCTCGGCGCGCGGATCGAGGGTGTTTGAGGTTTGGTGACACGGATGGACACGGATAAACACGGATGAAAAAAGAATATCCGTGTTCGTCCGTGTCCATCCGTGTCGTTTCATTTTCAGGGGTGTGATCATGACCGTTATCGCCATCGATGGACCGGCTGCTGCCGGCAAGGGAACGCTGGCTCGGCGCGTTGCGGCTGAACTGGGCTTTGACTACCTGGACACCGGCCTGATCTATCGCGCGGTGGGCATGAACGTGGACCGTGCCGGGTTCGACCCCGCCGACCCCGCCCGCGCGGGCGAGGCGGCGCGCGATCTTCAGCCCGAGGATTTGCAGGCCGACGATCTGCGCGGCGACGATGCCGCCCAGGCCGCCAGCAAGGTCGCCGCCATCCCCGAGGTGCGCGCCGCGCTGCTGGACTTCCAGCGCCGCTTCGCCGCCTGCCCGCCCTCGGGCAAGGGCGCGGTGCTGGACGGCCGCGACATCGGCACCGTGGTCTGCCCCGACGCGGGCATCAAGCTGTACGTCACCGCCAGCGCCGAAACCCGTGCCCGCCGCCGCCTGCTGGAATTGCAGGCCAAGGGCGTCGCCACCACCTTCGAAACCGTGCTGGACGACATGCGCCAGCGCGACGAGCGCGATTCCCAGCGCGCGGTGGCGCCGCTGAAGCCCGCCGACGACGCCCATCTGCTGGATACGTCCGATCTGGACGCCGACGGCGCTTTTGACGCAGCGATTGCGTTTATCCGCGCGAAGCTGTAAGAGTCGCCCTTTCCTGTCCCCGCCCGGCAACGGTGCGGGGCTTGTTGCCATGTGGCGGGGTGTTCCCCGCAAGACCGCCGGAACCAACCGGCTGGCCGGGTAAGAATGAATGAAAGGAAGTACAAAGTTATGACTATGGAAGATTTCGCCGCGCTCCTGGACGAGACCCTGGGCGGTGGCAACGCGTTCGAAGGCGCCGTCATCAAGGGTGCCATCGTCCGTATCGAGAACGATTTCGCCGTCATCGATGTCGGTCTGAAGTCCGAAGGCCGCGTGCCGCTGAAGGAATTCGCCACCGCTGGCCGCGCTCCGGAAATCAAGGCGGGTGATTCCGTCGAGGTGTTCGTCGAGCGCTACGAGGACCGCAACGGCGAAGTCGTGCTGTCCCGCGAGAAGGCCAAGCGCGAGGAAGCCTGGACCCTGCTGGAGAAGTCCTTCGAGGCCAACCAGCGCGTCACCGGCGTGATCTTCGGCCGCGTCAAGGGCGGCTTCACCGTCGACCTGTCGGGCGCCGTGGCGTTCCTGCCGGGCAGCCAGGTGGACATCCGTCCGGTCCGCGACATCACCCCGCTGCTGGGCACCCCCCAGCCCTTCCAGATCCTCAAGATGGACCGCTCGCGCGGCAATATCGTGGTTTCGCGCCGCGCCGTGCTGGAAGAGACCCGCGCCGAGCAGCGTTCCGAGCTGATCGAGAACCTCAAGGAAGGTCAGATCCTCGAGGGCGTGGTCAAGAACATCACCGATTACGGTGCGTTCGTTGACCTGGGCGGCGTCGACGGCCTGCTGCACGTCACCGACATCGCCTGGAAGCGCATCAACCATCCGTCCGAAGCTCTGCACATCGGCCAGACCGTCCGCGTGCAGGTCATCCGCTTCAACCCGGAAACCCAGCGTATCTCGCTCGGCATCAAGCAGCTGGACGCGGATCCGTGGGAGGGCGTGGAAGCCAAGTACCCGGTGGGCGCCAAGTTCGTCGGCCGCGTCACCAACATCACCGATTACGGCGCCTTCGTGGAGCTGGAAGCCGGTGTCGAGGGTCTGGTGCACGTCTCCGAGATGAGCTGGACCAAGAAGAACGTCCACCCCGGCAAGATCGTTTCGACCTCGCAGGAAGTCGAAGTGATGGTGCTGGACGTCGATCCGCAGAAGCGCCGCATCTCGCTGGGCCTCAAGCAGTGCCTGGCCAACCCGTGGGAATCCTTCGTCGAGAAGTTCCCGCAGGGCACCGAGGTCGAGGGCGAAGTCAAGAACATCACCGAATTCGGTCTGTTCATCGGTCTGCCGGGCGACATCGACGGCATGGTTCACCTGTCCGACCTGTCCTGGGACAAGTCGGGCGAGGCCGCCATCGCCGAGTTCAAGAAGGGCGACATGGTCAAGGCCAAGGTCCTGGACGTCGACGTCGAGAAGGAGCGCATCTCCCTCGGCATCAAGCAGCTGTCCAGCGATCCCTTCCAGGATGCCGTTGCCGCCATCAAGAAGGGCGACATCGTCACCGCGACCGTGACCGCCGTCACCGAGAACGGCCTGGAAGTCCAGGTCGACGGTCTGACCGGCTTCATCCGCAAGGGTGAGCTGGCCCGCGACCGCTCGGAGCAGCGCCCCGAGAAGTTCGCCGTCGGCGAAAAGATCGACGCCAAGGTCACTCTGATCGAAAAGGGCGCCCGCAAGGTCACTCTGTCGGTCAAGGCCCGCGAGATCGACGAAGAGAAGCAGGCCATGGCCGAGTACGGTTCGTCCGACTCGGGCGCCAGCCTGGGCGACATCCTGGGTGCGGCCATGCGCCGTGCGCAGGAAGACAAGTAATCCTTGTCTGTCCGCTGTTTACGGAAAGGGCGCCTTCGGGCGCCCTTTTTTTTGGTCTTCGCGGATGGGCGGGGAAGTGCTCGTCATGGCCGGGCTTGACCCGGCCATCCACGTTTGTCCGCAGGCATCTCAGCGGAAAGACGGGAACAGGCGGCGCCGCGTGGATGCCCGGATCAAGTCCGGGCATGACGGAAA
>JAEXAH010000053.1 GCA_023458315.1 Pseudomonadota bacterium | reverse complement strand
ACCAGATGCTGGTCCGCGTCGGCAACGGCACCCGCCCGGCGCCGGTCAAGCGCAGCGTGCATTGGGTGCCGTCCGTCGCCTCGCTGTATTCCCAGGTCAGCTTGCGCCAGGAAAACGCCTTCCTGGCCATCGGCGAGCGCTGCAACGCCAACGGCTCCAAGAAGTTCCGCGACTTCCAGGATGCCGAGAACTGGGACGGCATCGTCGCCATGGCCCGCGAGCAGGTCAAGGAAGGCAGCCACACCCTGGACGTCTGCACCGCCTTTGTCGGCCGCGACGAAGTGCGCGACATGACCGAGGTGGTCAGCCGCCTGCGCGGTTCCGTCACCACGCCGCTGGTGATCGATTCCACCGAATTGCCGGTGATCGAGGCGGCGCTGAAGCTGTATGGCGGCAAGGCCATCATCAATTCCATCAACTTCGAGAACGGCGAGCACGAGGCCGAGGCCCGTCTGAAGCTGGCCAAGAAGTTCGGTGCCGCCGTGGTCGCCCTGACCATCGACGAAGTGGGCATGGCCAAGGACACCGACACCAAGCTGAAAATCGCCAAGCGCCTTTATGACTTCGCCGTCACCAAGCACGGCCTGCCCGCCGGTGATTTGCTGTTCGACCCGCTGACCTTCACCATCTGCACCGGCAACGAGGACGACCGCAAGCTGGGCGTCGCCACCCTGGACGCCATCGAGCGCATCAGCAAGGAATTGCCGGAATGCGGCATCGTGCTGGGCCTGTCCAACATCTCGTTCGGCCTCAAGCCCGCCGCCCGTCAGGTGCTGAACTCGGTGTTCAACGACCACGCGGTCAAGCGCGGCATGACCGGCGCCATCGTCCATGTCAGCAAGATCCTGCCGCTGCACACCCTGGCGGCCGAGGAAGTGAAGGTGGCCGAGGATCTGATCTTCGACCGCCGCGCCGAAGGTTATGACCCGTTGCAGGCGTTCATAGCCCTGTTCGGCGACCGCAAGGCCGCCGACATGAAGAAGGAACTGCCCGCCAACGTCGAGGACCGCCTGAAGCAGCGCATCATCGACGGCGACCGCACCGGGCTGGAGGACGATCTGGCCGAGGCCATGGCCACCGGCTGGAAGCCGCTGGACATCATCAACAACCTGCTGCTGGAAGGCATGAAGGTGGTGGGTGAATTGTTCGGCGCTGGCAAGATGCAGCTTCCCTTCGTGCTGCAATCGGCGGAAACCATGAAGGCCGCCGTCGCCTTCCTGGAACCGCACATGGAAAAGGCCGACGGTCAGGCCAAGGCGACCATCGTGCTGGCCACCGTCAAGGGCGACGTCCACGACATCGGCAAGAATCTGGTGGACATCATCCTGACCAACAACGGCTACAAGGTGCACAACATCGGCATCAAGCAGCCGATCAGCGACATCATGAAGGCCATCGAGCAATACAAGCCCGACGCCGTCGGCATGTCCGGCCTGCTGGTCAAGTCCACGGTGATCATGCGCGAGAATTTGGAGGAGATGAAGGCCGCCGGTCTGTCGGTTCCGGTGCTGCTGGGCGGCGCCGCGCTGACCCGCAAATATGTTGAGGAAGATTGCCTGCGCGCCTATGGCGGCGGCGGCGTCGCCTATGCCCGCGACGCCTTCGACGGCCTGGACCTGATGAGCAAGGTGGCCGACGGCAGCTTCGACACCTATGTCGCCGCCCGCGCCGCCGCGCCGCGTTCCGGCAATTCCAAGCGCATCGGCCAGCCCCAGGACACCAGCACCTTGCGCCCGGTGGATTGGGACGAGGTCAATTTGCGCCGCGCCGAGTTGCACAAGGAGGTGCCGGTTCCCACCCCGCCGTTCTGGGGCGCCCGCGTCATCGAGAACGTGCCGCTGTCCAGTCTGGCGCCGTATCTGAACGACACCATGCTGTACCAGTTCCACTGGGGCTATAAGAAGCAGGGCCGCTCGATCGACGAGTTCAAGACCTGGGCCGCCAAGGAATTGCGCCCCATCGCGCTGGACATGCTGAAGCGCTGCGAGGCCGAAGGCATCCTGAAGGCCCAGGCGGTGTACGGCTATTGGAAGGCCGCCGCCGACGGCGATGCCGTGGTGCTGTTCGCCGAGGACGGCACGACCGAAGTCGCCCGCTTCGCCTTCCCCCGTCAGGCCAAGGAAGGCGGCCTGTGCATCGCCGATTTCTACCGCCCGGTGGACAGCGGCGAGCGCGACGTCATCGGCCTGCAAGTCGTCACCATGGGCAAGGCGGCCACCGACATCGCCGCCCAGTGGTTCGAGGCCAACAAGTACCAGGATTACCTGTACCTGCACGGCCTGTCGGTGGAGATGGCCGAGGCCATGGCCGAATACACCCACAAGCGCATCCGTGCCGAACTGGGCTTCGCCGCCGAGGACGCGCCGGAAACCGAGAAGATGCTGAAACAGGTCTATCGCGGCTCGCGCTATTCCTTCGGCTACCCGGCCTGCCCCAACATCGAGGACCAAAAGCAATTGCTGGCCCTGCTGGGCGCCGACCGCATCGGCGTCACCCTGTCCGACGAGTTCCAGTTGGAACCGGAACAAAGCACCAGCGCCATCGTCTGCTTGCACCCGCAGGCCAAGTATTTCAGCGTGTAAACCCCTCTCCCCCCTCCCCCGCACCAGCGGGGGAGGGCCGGGGTGGGGGCCTTGACGTTTCAGGCGCGTTGCCACACCATCGCGCCAACTGCCGGGCATAGGGACCGGCGATTCTTCCTCCGACACTGGCGGACCTGTGGGCCGCTTGCCATTCGCCCATTCGTCGGGAGAAACCCCATGCCCTTCTGGACCGACCTGCGCCTGCCCGCGCAGCACGACATGCTTGTCGCCATCATCGAAACCCACTGGCTGCACCAATACGCCGAGGCCGCGACCCTGGCCGGGGTCATGGACATCATGTCCGGCCTGTTCGCCCTGACCGGCGCCCGTGTCGCCGAGGCCGGGGGGCGGCAGATCAAGACCCTGGGCGATAATGCCCTGACCGTCTTCCCGTCAGCGGATGCCGACCACGCCCTGAACGCCCTGATTTCCCTGCGTGCCGAAGCCAACGAATGGCTGGGCCAGCGCGGCTATACCAGCCGCATCGGCATCAAGGCCGATGTCGGCCCGGTAGCCCTGGGCCTGATCGGCGCCCCCGGCCAGGAAATCCTGGACGTGTTCGGCCGCCCGGTCGCTGGTGCCTTCACCCTGCAAGGCACCGGCCTGACCGTCACCGCCCCGGTGTTCCGTCTGTTATCGCCGGACACCCGCACCCTGCTGCGCAAGCACACGCCCCCAGTGACCTATATCGGCACCGAGGACCGGCGGCCGCGGGATTAACCCGCCAGCCAATCTTCGGCGCGCAGCCCGGCGACGCGGGTGAATTCGCCCAGATTGCCCGTCACCACCACCAGCCCCTTGCAGCGGGCGTGCCCGGCGATCATCAGATCGTAGGGGCCGATCACCTGCCCCCGCCGTTCCAGATCGGCCCGGATGTCGCCGTAATGGGCGGCGGCGGCATCGTCGAACGGCAGCACCGCAAGGCGGGCGGCGAAATCCTCGACCCGGTGGCGGGTTTCCACCGGGCGCTGCGACTTCTCGGCGCCATGCAGCAATTCAGCCAGGGTGACGGAGGAAATGCACAGCGCCGCCGCCTCGGCGTTGAAGCGGTCGCGCAAACCCGGCGGGCGGTCGCGCAACACCCGGATGCACAGATTGGTGTCGAGCATGTAACGCAGCATGCTACAGGCTTTCGCGGTCCTGCATGGCCGGTTGATCCCGCTCGCCCAAATCCACCCCCGGCGCCGCGAAGAAATCGTCCCACACCGCATTGGCCGGAACGATCACCCGCCGCGCCCCGTCGCGCAGGATCGCCACCTCGCGCACCCCCTCCGGGAACGCCACATCCTTGGGCAGGCGCACGGCCTGGGACCGGTTGCTGTGAAACAGGGTGGTACGGGTCATGGCGACGCCCTTCCTATCCGCTTTGGCTCAGGATGTGGGATCGCCCCGGGATATGTCAACGGGATATACAAGCATTGAGCGCCGGATGGATGCCCGCGCCAAGCACGGGCATGACGGAGAAGTAAGGTCAACATCCGTGCCCATCCCATCCATCCGTGTTTATCCGTGTTACCGCTGGCTCGTTCCGCCTGTCGGGGTGACGGGCGAATCGGTCCGCGAAAGACCAACAAAAAAGGCGGGCGCCAAACGGCACCCGCCTTCTTCGTAAATCTGCCCCACCCCAACCCTTCCCCGGCGCGGCCGAGGGAGGGAGGGATTGGATGCTTAGTGCTTGTGGCCGCAACCGCACCCGGCGCCGTGCTTGACTTCAAGCGCGGCGACGCCCGGCAGGGTTTTGCCTTCCAGCCATTCCAGGAACGCACCGCCAGCGGTGGACACATACGAGAACTTCTCGTCCACGCCCGCCTTGGCCAAGGCGGCGACGGTGTCACCGCCACCGGCCACGGTCAGCAGCTTGCCCTGCTTGGTGCGTTCGGCCGCGGCCTGGGCCACGGCATCGGTCGCCTTGTTGAAGGGCGCGATTTCGAACGCGCCCAGCGGGCCGTTCCACACCAGGGTCTTGCAGCCGCCCAGACGGTCGATGATGGCCTCGATGCTGGCGGGACCGGCATCCAGGATCATCTTGTCGTCGGGAACGGCATCCACCGACACCACGCTGTTGGGCGCGTTCTCGGCGAACTCACCGGCCACCACCGCATCGACCGGCAGGACGATGTGGCACTTGGCGGCCTTGGCTTTTTCCAGGATTTCCCGGGCGGTATCGGCCATTTCCTTTTCGCACAGCGACTTGCCGACGGCCTTGCCCTGCGCGTAGAGGAAGGTGTTGGCCATGCCGCCACCGATGATCAGGTAATCCACCTTGGCCACCAGATTGCCCAGCAGGTCCAGCTTGGTGGAAACCTTGGCGCCGCCGACCACGGCGGCCACCGGCTTTTCCGGAGCGCCCAGCGCCTTGCCCAGCGCCTCCAGTTCGGCCTGCATCAGACGACCGGCGGCGGCCGGAAGGATGTGGGCCAGACCTTCGGTCGAGGCATGGGCGCGGTGCGCGGTCGAGAAGGCGTCGTTGACGTAGAGGTCGCCCAGCGCCGCCAGCTTGGTGGCGAAGGACGGCTCGTTCTTCTCTTCCTCGGGATGGAAGCGCACGTTTTCCAACAGGGCGATGTCACCGTCCTTGAGGGCGGCGATGACCTTTTCGGCCTCGGGGCCGATGCAGTCGTCGGCCCAGGCGACGGCCTGACCCACGGCCTTGGCCAGCGGCTCCACCAGCAGCTTCTGCGAGTACTTGTCCTCGCGCCCCTTGGGGCGGCCGAAATGGGTGAGCACGATGACCTTGGCGCCCTTGGCGGCCAGCTCCTTGAGCGTGGCCGCCGAGCGGTCGATACGGGTGGTGTCCGTGACCTTGCCGTCCTTGGCAGGAACGTTCAGGTCGGCGCGGACCAGGACCCGCTTGCCCTTCACATCAAGGGCGTCGATGGTGCGGAACATTGTGTTCCCTCCCGGCCCTTAGTGGGTGGCGACGTACTGCACGAAACGCAGCATGTTGCAGGTGTAGCCGTATTCATTGTCGTACCAGGACACGACCTTGACGAAGGTGCTGTCCAACTGGATACCGGCTTCGGCGTCGAAGATGGACGGCAGCGGGCAGCCGACGAAATCGGTGGAAACCACCTTTTCGTTGGTGAAGCCCAGCACGCCCTTGAGCGCGCCTTCGGAGGCGGCCTTCATGGCGGCGACGATTTCTTCGTACTTGGCGGGCTTTTCCAGCTCGACGGTCAGATCGACCACCGACACGTCCGAGGTCGGGACGCGGAACGACATGCCGGTCAGCTTCTTGTTCAGGGCGGGCAGCACCACGCCGACGGCCTTGGCGGCGCCGGTGGACGACGGGATGATGTTTTCCAGGATGCCGCGGCCGCCGCGCCAATCCTTGGAGGACGGGCCGTCAACGGTCTTCTGGGTGGCGGTGGCGGCGTGGACGGTGGTCATCAGACCGCGCTTCACGCCCCAATTGTCGTTCAGCACCTTGGCGACCGGGGCCAGGCAGTTGGTGGTGCACGAGGCGGCGGACACGATGGTCTGACCGGCATAGGTTTCGTGGTTCACGCCATAGACGAACATCGGGGTGTCGTCCTTGGAGGGGGCGGACTGCACCACCTTCTTGGCACCGGCGGCGATGTGCTTCTCGCAGGCTTCCTTGGTCAGGAACAGGCCGGTCGATTCGATCACCAGATCGACGTTGACCTCGTTCCACTTCAGCTCGGCCGGGTCCTTGACCTGGGTCAGACGAATCTTCTTGCCGTTGACGATCAGGGTGTTGCCCTCGACCGAGATTTCACCCTCGAAGCGGCCGTGCACCGAATCGTACTTCAGCATGTAGGCCAGATACTCGGGGTCGAGCAGATCGTTGATGGCGACGATCTCCAGCTCCGGGTAGTGCTTGGTGGCGGCACGGAACACCATGCGCCCAATGCGGCCGAACCCGTTGATGCCTACACGAACAGTCATATCTTCCTCCACTTGGGTAACGACACGGCGACAGCCGACCGGCCACGGGGCGGGAAACGCCAGCGGGCGCGGGGCGTCTGTTGGGCGGAATGCCTGCCGAATTCTGACGTGACCATATTGCACACTCGCCCGGTCAAATCCAGTCCCGAAAGCGCCAAAACGCAGTGCTTGCGGTGTGGAAATGGCGGCTGCGCAAGGGGTTGGGCAATGCTCGCCGGGCGCGCGGGCCGGGCAAGGGCGGAATTCCGGGGGCGGCCATGCATCCTGTGAAGGGGGGCATCCTGTGAAGGGGGGGCATCCCTCGGTCGGATAGGCCCTCCCCCATGGTCCTGCCACTTTCGCCCCAGGGGAGTACGGCGGAAGGACAATTTCCGCGCGCGGCGAATCCGGGCATAGTGGTCACACCAAGCACGGAGCAGCCTCCTCCCCCCCCGGCTGCTCCGAAAGCCCGAGGAAGCCCTCCCCCAATCCCCCCCGGCTTCCTCGAAACAGTCGGGCCGCCGGATGATCATCCGGCGGCCCGATCTGTCTTCAGCCCTATGGGTTTTTCTTCAATCGCCCGCCGCCGCCACCAACCGGTACAACCGGCTGTCGCGCAGGGCCGAGGCGGAAATCATCTTGTGCGCCGTGGCGTCACCCACCTTGGTCATGCGGGCGTGGACGATGCCCTCGCCGTCCCTGACCAGTTCGCGCACTTCCCATTCCGTGCTGGACCCGACGGGCTGATACCTTTGCCCCGCGGCAACCTCGCGTCGCGCCATCGCGTCGTTCTCCACTCTATCACTCGAGACACCCTCCCCCTCGCAAGCGGAGTGTCTAGGACACCCCGCCCGTTCCTGGAAGGGAAATATGGGGGGTATTTCCGATTACGCGAGATGCACCCCATGTTTTTCCCGCCCGCCAAATAGGCGCATCGCCCCACCGGCGAAGGATGAAGTCAATCATCGGCATCCCCCCTTCACAAATCTCGCCTTGGACATACCTTCTTACAATCAATGTTTATGACCACGGTATGATTAGGAAATGAAACCGCCCCTTCATATTGCATCTGCCGCACCCACCCATATTTCAGCGGCAGGCACAAGGACTTACCAAAAGGGGCGGTGGCGACCTCCGCCAACCTTTTTCCTAGTGACGGACACCCCGTTTTGCTGACACCATAGCGATCGGGGACTGCCAGGGCGCAGACGGGCCGCCGGCAAGACCGGCCGAAACACCAAAAGGTACGGTGAGGACGATGAAGATTCTGATTGCCGACGACCATGAACTGTTCCGCGACGGGTTGCGCCATGTTCTGGACCAGCTCGGGGCAGAGCTGACCATCGTCGAGGCATGCGACTTCACCCAGGCCATCGCCGAGGTCGAGTCCCAGTCGGATTTCGACATCGTGCTGCTGGACCTGAACATGCCCGGCATGGCCTGGAACGAGGGGTTGCAGACCCTGCGCACCATGCTGCCCGCCGCCGTGCCGCTGATCGTGCTGTCGGCGTCCGACGACCGCCGCCATGTGTTGCAGGCGGTCAACATGGGCGCCGCCGGATTCATCCCCAAGACCTCGTCGTCGCGGGTCATGCTGTCGGCGCTGAAGCTGGTGCTGTCGGGCGGCGTCTATCTGCCCCCGGCGCTGCTGGAGCCGAGCACGCCCCAGAACGACGCCGGCCCGCTGGCCAACGAAAACGCCGTGTCGTTCCTGACCCCGCGCCAGCGCGAGGTGCTGGCGCTGCTGGGCCAGGGCAAGTCCAACAAGGAAATCGCCCGCGTGCTGCAACTGGCCGAGGGCACGGTCAAGCTGCACGTCACCGCCATCCTGAAGGCGTTGAACGTCAACAACCGCACCCGCGCGGTGGTCGCGGCCTCGCAACTGGGCCTGACCGCCCCGGATCAGGCGCACTGACCCGGCATTCCGTCACGGGAACAGTCGCGCCGACTGGCTGAACAGGGCCACGGCGAAGGCGACGGCCAGCATGGCTTCGGGCAACCAGTCCGACTTCATGGCAACCTCCGGGGCAGGCGGGGCGGGTGCGACGGGTCGGACCATGCTAACGCTGCGGCCCGTTTGCGGGCATGACAAAGCGAAGAAAAAGCATTTTTCGCACATGTACCCCCACCCTTGCCGCCACGATCCCGCCTGTTGATTTTTGCGGTTCGGACTTATCTTTGAAAGATTGGTCCGAGGGGGGGGGGAACGCGCCATGGGCGAACAATCCTGGCATGTGCTGAGCATCGATGACGTCTGCGCCCGTCTGGACAGCGACGCCGCCAGCGGGCTGGATGCCGCCGAGGCCGAACGGCGACTGGCGCAGATCGGCCCCAACGCCCTGCCGGAAAAGCCGGGCAAACCCGCCTGGAAACTGTTCCTGGAACAGTTCAAAAGCCTGCTGACCCTGGTGTTGCTGGGGGCGGGCGCGCTGGCCGGGGTGATCGGCGACACCACCGACATGGTGGTGATCCTGGTGGTGGTGCTGTTCAACGCCACCTTGGGCTTCTACCAGGAATTCCGCGCCGAAAAGATTCTCGACGCCCTGAAATCCATGCTGGCGCAACAGGCGCGGGTGCGCCGCGACGGCGTCAAACTGGAGGTGGCGGCGGAAACCCTGGTGCCCGGCGATCTGGTGCTGCTGGAGGCGGGCGACCGCGTGCCCGCCGACGGACGGCTGGTGGCGGCCTTCGGCCTGGAGGTGGACGAATCCAGCCTGACCGGCGAATCGGTGGCCAGCGCCAAGGACACCGTCACCCTGGATGACGGCGCCGCCGCCCTGGGCGACCGCCTGAACCTGACCTTCATGAACACGGTGGTGACGCGCGGGCGCGGCGAGATGCTGGTGACGGCCACCGGCCCGGCCACCGAGATGGGCCGCATCGTCGGCCTGCTGGACAACGCCCCCGAGGGCGGCACGCCGCTGCAATTGCGCCTGGACCAGTTGGGCCGCCGTCTGGCCATGGTGGCGGGCGTGGTGGTGGCGGTGATCCTGGCCATGGGACTGCTGCGCGGCACGCCGCTGGCCGATGCCGTCATGACCGCCGTGGCGCTGGCGGTGGCCGCCATCCCCGAGGGCCTGCCCGCCGTCGTCACCGTCACCCTGGCCATCGGCATGGCGCGCATGGCGCGCAAGGGCGCCATCGTCAAACGGCTGGCGGCGGTGGAAACCCTGGGCTCGACCACCGTCATCGCCTCGGACAAGACCGGCACCCTGACCCTGAACCAGATGACGGCACGGGCCGGATGGGCGGGCGGCCGCCGCTTCCGGGTCGAGGGCGAAGGCTATGCCGCCACCGGACGCGTCCGCCCCGACGATCCGCTGGGGCCGCTGCCGCCGCTGGACGCCTTTTTGCGCGCGGGCGCGCTGTGCAACGATTCCCGGCTGGCGGGCGACGGCGACGGCCGCAGCCTGATCGGCGACCCCACCGAGGGCGCGTTACGCGTGCTGGCGGAAAAGGCCGGGGCCGACCTGCATTGGCCGCGCGTCGCCGAACTGCCATTCGATTCCGCCCGCAAGCTGATGCTGACCGTGCACGAGGCCGAGGGACGGCTGGTGCTGTGCGCCAAGGGCGCGCCCGACGTGATCATCGAGCACGTCACCGCCCTGCGCACCCAAGACGGCGACCGCCCGCTGAGCGATGCCGACCGCGCCACGTTGCGGGCCGAGGTGGAGCGACTGGGCGGGCGGGCGCTGCGCGTGCTGGCCCTGGCCGAAGCCGAAGTGGGCGAGGACTCCCGCACCGACCCGCTGGCCGCCATCGGTAACGGATTGGTGCTGACCGCCCTGGTCGGCCTGATGGACCCGCCGCGTCCGTCGGCCAAGGACGCGGTGGCCGATTGCCACCGCGCGGGCATCGCCGTCAAGATGATCACCGGCGACCACCGCGTCACCGCCGCCGCCATCGGCCACCAATTGGGGCTGGAAGGCGACGTCGTCACCGGCCCGGAATTGCAGGCCATGGACGATGCCACCCTGGCGGCGCGCATCGATTCCATCGCCGTCTTCGCCCGCGTCGCCCCCGAACACAAGGTGCGCATCGTCGCCGCGCTGCGGGCGCGCGGCCATGTGGTCGCCATGACCGGCGACGGCGTCAACGACGCCGCCGCCCTGCGCCAGGCCCATATCGGCATCGCCATGGGCCGCACCGGCAGCGACGTGACGCGCGAGGCGGCGACCATGGTGTTGACCGACGACGATTTCTCGACCGTGGTGCGCGCGGTGCAGGAAGGCCGCACCATCTACGACAACATCATCAAGTTCGTGCGCTTCCAGTTGTCCACCAATGTCGGCGCCCTGCTGACGGTGTTCGCGGCGCCGCTGCTGGGCCTGCCCATCCCGTTCCACCCCATCCAGATCCTGTGGGTCAACATCATCATGGATGGCCCGCCCGCCTTGGCCCTGGCCTTCGACCCGCCGCGCGCCGGGCTGATGCGCGAACACCCCCGCGACCGCGACGAGGCCATCCTGTCGCGTCAGCGCCTGATCCGGCTGCTGGCCTATGGCGGCACCATGGCGGTGGGCACGCTGGCGGTGCTGTGGGGCGCCCTGGCCGCCGGGTCGGACCCCGCCCACGCCCGCACCCTGGCCTTCACCACCTTCGTGCTGTTCCAGGTCTTCAACGTGTTCAACGCCCGCGTCGCCACCGAATCGGCCTTCGGCCCCGCCATGTTCCAGAATCGCAAGCTGTGGACGGCGCTGGCGGCGGTGGTGACGTTGCAGGCGGTGGCGGTGCATTGGGGACCGGCCCAGGCGGTGTTCCACACCACGGCGCTGAGCGGCGGCGACTGGCTGCTGGCGGCGACGGTGGCGTCGTCGGTGCTGCTGCTGGACGAAGGCCGCAAGCTGGTGCTGCGCCGTGCCTGGCGCCGGTGGCGGCACTGAACGCTTGCCAAGACGGCCGCCAGACACGACATCATGGGCGCACAGCAACCGGAGTAAATCGATGCGGGAACGTTTCTCGGCGGCGCAACTGGAAAAGATCCTCGACCAGTCGGCCATCTACATGTGCGCCTGTCCGGCCCAGGTGTGCCGGGAAATCCTGAACCTGCGGGAATTGTGGGCCTATCAGGCCGGGTGCCGCGAACGCCCCGGCAACCAGGATGTCCACGACCTGATCGCCGCCGCCACCGAACAGGCCCATGCGGGGATGGAGGAATGCCTGTCGCAGATCCTGGACCGCGAGGGCTGGGACCGCGACACCCTGACCATGCCGCCGGGCCTGCGCCGCCTGCGCGACGAGATGCTGGCGGAAAGTTAAGCCGCCGCCCCCAGCGAGCGTTGCAGGATATCGTGCAACTGGCGGCCGTTGACCGGCTTGTGCAGGATGGGCAGGCCGCTGGCGGCGGCGTGACGCAGGCGGTCGACGGCGGTGTCGCCCGTCACCAGCACGCCGGGGATGGCGTCGCCGAAGGCGCTGCGCAGGGCCTGGATGGCCTCGGCCCCGGTATTGCCTTCCTTCAGGCGGTAATCGGCCAGGATGAAATCGGGGCGGACGCGGGTGTCGCGCAGGGTCTGCAACGCCTCTTCCACGTCGGGGGCGGCGACCACGCGGTATCCCCAGCTCTCGAACAGCATCTGGTATCCGGCCATGACGATGGCCTCGTCCTCGATCACCACGATCAGCGGAGGAATTCCGTCATCCGGCTGTATCAACATACCCATGATCCTGGCGTTCCTTCCGCCGTGCCCCAACCGAATAATGCGGCATCGGCACCGGTGGGGAAATTCGCCAGATGGGCATACCGTGCTATGACGTTGGCAGGGTGTGGCCATCCTGGAAATGCCGAAAACCGCGTGGTGATGGGGCGCGCTTCGCGCGGTGATGGGTTGCGCTCGGCGCGGAAATTCGCTCTTACTTCACTTTCCGTTTTACCGGAGCAGCCGCCCCGCTCCGCCGCAAAGGCCAGAATGCCCATGACCCAGACCGTTATCCTGCCTGCCGCCGGTGCCATGACCGAGGCCCAGATCGACCCCACCCTGGATCTGGTGGCCGAGATCGACCGGCTGCGCAAGGAAAAGAACGCCATCATCCTGGCCCATTACTACCAGGACGGCGAAATTCAGGACCTGGCCGATTTCGTCGGCGATTCCCTGGACCTGTCGCGCAAGGCGGCGGCCACCGATGCCGCCATGATCGTGTTCTGCGGCGTGCGCTTCATGGGCGAGGTGGCGAAGATCCTGAGCCCCGGCAAGATCGTGGTGATCCCCGATGCCGAGGCGGGCTGCTCGCTGGAGGAATCCTGCCGCCCCGAGGCGTTCCGCGCCTTCCGCGAGAAACACCCCGACCATCTGGCCGTCACCTACATCAACTGTTCCGCCGAGATCAAGGCGCTGTCCGACGTCATCGTCACCTCGTCCAACGCCGAGGTGATCGTCAATTCCCTGCCGCCGGACCGCCCCATCGTCTTCGCCCCCGACCGTCACCTGGGCGGCTATATCGCCCGCAAGACCGGGCGCGAGATGACCCTGTGGCCGGGAAGCTGCATCATCCACGAGCAGTTCTCGGAAAAGGAACTGGTCAAGCTGAAGGTGCGCCACCCCAACGCCCTGGTCGCCGCCCATCCCGAATGCCCGGAAACGGTGTTGCAGCACGCCGATTACATCGGCTCGACCAAGGGCATCCTGGATTACGTCATCAAGACCGATGCCGCCGAATTCATCATCGCCACCGAGCCGCACATCATCCACCAGATGACCAAGGCGGCGCCGGACAAGACCTTCATCCCGGCGCCCTTCGCCGACGGCGCCTGCGCGTCCTGCGCCGATTGCCCGTTCATGGCGCGCAACACGCTGGAAAAGATTTACCTGGCCATGGTCAACGAGGCCCCGGCCCTGACCGTGCCCGAGGAATTGCGCACCCAGGCGCTGAAGCCGCTGGAACGCATGCTGGAAATGTCCAAGTCGGTCCCCATGTCGCAAGGGAGCACGCCCAATGCCTGAACTCGATCTTGCCGATGCCCGCCGGGTCATCCAGGCGTCGCTGGACGAGGATACCGGCGGCCTGGGCTGGGAGCGCGGCGACATCACCTCGGTCACGGTGATTCCCGCCGATCTGCGCTTCAAGGGCGTCATGCAGGCCCGCCACGCCATGGTGGTGTCCGGCCTGCCGGTGGCGGCCGAAGCCTTCCGCATGGTGGTGCCCGAGGCCCGCTTCACCCCGCGCGTCCAGGACGGCCAGGAGGTGGCCGCCGGAACCGTGCTGGCCGAAATGGAAGGCCCGGCGCGCGGCCTGCTGACCGCCGAGCGCACGGCGCTGAACCTGCTTCAGTTGATGAGCGGCATCGCCACCCTGACCAAGACCTATGCCGACAGGATCAAGGGCACCGGCTGCACCCTGCTGGACACCCGCAAGACCATTCCCGGCCTGCGCAAGCTCAGCAAATACGCCACCCTGTGCGGCGGCGCCAGGAACCACCGCATGGGCCTGTATGACGGCGTGCTGATCAAGGACAACCACATCGCCGTGTGCGGCGGAATCGGCGCCGCCGTGCGCGCCGCCAAGGATGCGGGCCTGCCCAATGTCGAGGCCGAGTGCGACACATTGGAGCAGGTGGCCGAGGCGGTGGAGGCCGGGGCCGACATCGTGCTGCTGGACAACATGGGGCCGGACATCCTGCGCCGCGCCGTCGCCGTGGTGGCCGGGCGCTGCAAGACCGAGGCGTCGGGCGGCGTCAACCTGGACACCATCCGCGCCATCGCCGAAACCGGCGTCGATTTCGTCTCGGTCGGCCGCATCACCCAATCGGCCCCGGCGGTGGATATCGGCCTGGACTGGAACTGAATATATAAGGGACTGTCCATGTACGACCTTCTGGTGATCGGGTCCGGGGCCGCCGGTCTGTCGGCGGCGTTGCGGGTTCTTGAGGCCAGGCCCAACGCCCGCGTGGCGGTGCTGGCCAAGGGACCGCTGTCGGAAGGCAGCACCATGTACGCCCAGGGCGGCATCGCCGCCGTGCTGGACGCCATCGATTCCACGGAAAACCACATCCACGACACCCTGGTCGCCGGGGCCGGGCTGTGCAATCTGGATTCCGTGCGCTTCGTGGTGGAAAATGCCCGCGCGGCGGTGGAATGGCTGATCGGCCAGGGCGTGGCGTTCGACCGCGAGGACGGCGCCTATCACCTGACGCGCGAGGGCGGCCATTCGCACCGCCGCGTCATCCATTCCGCCGACGCCACCGGCCGCGCCGTGCAGACCGGCCTGATGGAAAAGCTGCGCGCCTCGGGCGCCGAGGTGTTCGAACACCACAACGCCGTCGATCTGATCCGCGAGCGCCAGGGCGGCGACCGCCTGGGCCGCTGCGTCGGCGCCTATGCCCTGGACCGCCATACCGGCAAGGTGGTGACGCTGGCGGCCCGCGCCGTGGTGCTGGCCTCGGGCGGGGCGTCGCGGGTCTATCTGTATTCGTCCAACCCGGACGGTTCGACCGGCGACGGCATCGCCATGGCGTGGCGCGCCGGGTGCCGGGTCGCCAACATGGAATTCAGCCAGTTCCACCCCACCTGCCTGTACCACCCCCAGGCCAAGTCCTTCCTGATTTCCGAGGCGGTGCGCGGCGAGGGCGGGCGGCTGCTGCGCCCTGACGGCACCCGCTTCATGGACGAATACGACGAACGCGGCGAGTTGGCGCCGCGCGACATCGTCGCCCGCGCCATCGACGACGTGATGAAGCGTTTGGGCTGCAAGAGCGTGTTCCTGGACATCAGCCACAAACCGGCCGAGTTCATCACCAGCCATTTCCCCAACATCCACGCCGAATGCCTGAAATACGGCATCGACATGACCAAGGAACCGATCCCGGTGGTTCCGGCGGCGCATTTCACCTGCGGCGGCGTGCTGACCGACCTGTCCGGCCGCACCGACGTGGACAATCTGTACGCCATCGGCGAGGTGTCGTGCACCGGCCTGCACGGCGCCAACCGTCTGGCCTCCAACTCGTTGCTGGAATGCCTGGTGTTCGGCGCCGCCTCGGCCGCCGACATCGCCGAGCGGCTGGGCGCCATCCCGCCGCCGCCGGTGATCCCCGCCTGGGACGAAAGCTGGGTCACGGATTCCGACGAGGAAGTGGTGGTCGCCCATAATTGGGACGAATTGCGCCGCTTCATGTGGGATTATGTGGGCATCGTGCGTTCGACCAAGCGGCTGGAGCGGGCCAAGCACCGCATCAAGCTGCTGTTGAGCGAGATCGAGGAATATTACGGCGGCTTCCGCGTCACCAGCGACCTGCTGGAATTGCGCAACCTGTCCATGGTCGCCGATCTGATCGTGCGCTCGGCGCTGCAACGCCGCGAAAGCCGGGGGCTGCACTACACCATCGATTACCCGGCGCCCGACCGCATCGCGCCGGTGCAGAGCACCATCCTGGTGCCCAAGAACTTCTCGGCCCGCCGCCAGGGCTGAGCGAACCAGGGGGACGCCGCCATGAGCCAGTCCATCAACGCCCGCCGCCGGGTGTTCGAACCCGGAACCCGCATCTTCGCCGAAGGGGAACCGGGCACCGAGGCCTATGTGGTGGAATACGGCCGCGTCGCCATCTTCAAGACGGTGATGGGGCGCCGGGTCGATCTGGGCACGGTGATCCAGGGCGGCATTTTCGGTGAAATGGCGCTGATCGACGACCAGCCGCGCATGGCCTCGGCGGTGGCCGAGGCCGAAACCGCCTGCGTGGTGATCGGCAAGGAACGGCTGACCGAACAACTGGCCCAGGCACCCAAGGGCGTGCGCGTCATCGTCAACGCCCTGCTGGGCAACATCCGCCTGATGGGCGCCGAACTGGCCGAGGCGCAAGTCACCCTGGCGCTGGACGAATAAGCATGCTGGCCCGCCGCACCCTGCTGGCCGCCCTGCTGGCCGTCCCGGCGATGCTGGCCGCCATGCCCGCCCACGCCTCGGGCGGCGGCGGCAAAGGCGCCGAGATCTTCGTCAAACTGCCCAATATCTCGCTGGAATTCTGGGATGCCGAAGGGCTGTTCCACAACGTCCACATGGAACTGACGGCGGTCTTCCTGGAACCGGCCAGCATCAACAAGGCGGTGTCGGTAGAGATCAACCGCACCCTGTCATCCATGTCCTGGGAAGAATTCTCACGCGGCAACCCGGCCGCCACCATCAAGGCGGTGGCGCTAGACGCCGTGCGCAAGGACCCGGCGGGCGCCAAATGCCTGGAGGTCCTGCTGGTCAAGCTGATCATGCGCTGATCGGCACCCGCCCGCCCTCCCGAAAGTTCCTTTTTCGTTCTTGTCAGAGAGCGAAAGACCATCTATGATTGTCCCCATGGATGGTGATGCTCGCCGCCTTGCCAAGGCATTGAGGAACCCATGACGTGGTTCTCGCCCGGACGATTCGCTCACCCCAACGACACTTTTCCGACCTTTGCGCCACCACGCCAAGGTTTCCCGACACCGCTTGTGCGCGCGGCACGCTGCACGGCAGACAAGCAGCACATCATGTCCTGGTTCAGTTTGAACAAAACCATGGGAAGCAATTACACCGTCGACCCCGGCGACATCGTCAACACCAAGACCGCCCTCAACCAATTGGGCTATTACGACGTACCGCCCCATCGCGGCATCGACGACTGGACCGACGATGCCATGTTCAACGGCATCAAGACGTTCCAAAAGGACAACGCTCTCAAGGTCGACGGCCTCATGCGGCCCGGCGGGCCGACGGAAGCCGCGATCAACTCCAGCTTGGCCGAAGGCGGCAGCGGCACTGCGCCCGATAACTCTGGCAACGTCATCCAGGTCGCGGGGCGACGCGAACCGCACGTCGCCATTCCGTCGAAAATTCCGCAGAACCAGCGCGACCAGAATGGTCGTCCCATCACCTGCCCACCTCTCGGCCCCAAAGACAAAGACGATCCGACAAAACAATGGGACAAGGATGGCCGCCTCAATCGCTGCGAGCCCGGTTGGTGGGGCACCGGACGCTGGGTACCGACCAATCAAAGCCGGTCGCGGCAATAAGACTTCGAGCGGAGGGAGATTTCCCTCCGCCATTCCACCACGGGGGAAAGCAATGCGCGTCGCCGTTGCCGTCATGGTCACAGTCCTGTGCAGCACATCCAGCTTGGCCGCAGAAAGGAGGGAAGACAGTCCGGCGTGGTATTCCAGTTGGGATGAAATGAAAGTGGCGGCGACAGCGGGCGATCCTGTCGCGCAATGGCGCCTGGCCGCGGAATGGGGGAGCCCGACGGAAGACCCGACCATGCTGATGAAGCTGGCCGACGAAGGGCATTGCCAAGCCATGATCGACGCCCAAGCCGAGGACTTCACCACCGAAGCGGCGTTGACGCGGGCAGCGGCATCCGGTTGTCGCGAAGACGCCGTCGCCGCCCTGGTGGAACAACAGGTCATCGGCTTTCTGCCCAGGGCCGGATCGCGGGCCAATACCTTGACCGAGATGGCGCTCAGGGGGAATGCCGCCGCCTTGCGCGCGAAATGCGAGTTGGCGGCACGGCGAGCCCACCCGGATTTGAGTTCCCTGCGTTTCTGTCGGGCCGCTGCGGCTAACGGCGATGCCCATGCCGCCTATCTGCTCGGGCGTCTTCTTCATCATCGGGCCGATGACAACCACACGCGCCCGAACACATGGCAGCAGGTGGAACCCAAAATCACCTTCGGCGCGGCTGCGGCGCTTCCGTTCTATCGGCAGGCCGCCGAGACTGGACACGCCGCAGCCCAGGGACGCCTTGCCCGGTTGCTGGCAACCGGGACCGGATTGCCGCGCAACGACGCCCAGGCGGTGTTCTGGGCGGAAAAGGCCGCCGAACAGGCCGATCCTGAAGGCATGTCCATCTGGGGACTGATCCTGCTACAAGGACGCGGTGTCACCGCCGCCCCGGACAAAGCCCTCCGCTACATCGAAAGCGCCGCGCGTCGGGGCGACGTCACCGCGCAATGCACCTTGGCGACGCTGCACATGCGCGGTGCCCATGTGCCCCGCGACTATATCAAGGGCATGATGTGGATTTTGCTGCCGCGCCTTGCCATCCGGCCGCTGCCCGACGAGGCCGAAAGGCGCGGTTTGATGCTGGAGCCGCCAGAACGCACCCTGTATGCCGTGGACCTGATCGGCACCCCTGCATCATATCTGGAGGCGTTCACTCGCGCCGCGCAATTGCGTAAGGAACTGACCGACAGCGGCGAGTGGCCGCTGGTCGATCCCATCCCGGCTGCGTTCCCGCCGCAAAAATGATGGTGCGGACGACGGGACTCGAACCCGTATGACCGAAGTCGAGGGTTTTTAAGGAAATTGCATTTGGGCAGCGGCTTGTTTTTATTGATGTTTTCTGCCAGTTGACAAGACTGTGCACGTTTCTGTGCATGCACAGTCGCGGCATGGATATGAATTTCCACACCTGACGCGCCGCCGCAGCTTACGTGCAGTAAGCTCGCGTCTCTTCTCCGGAAGCACAGAACTGCCCCCACCAATCACAAGGTTCCGCCTTCGTTCTTGTTTTCGCGCGCAAACCCGGTTATGATTGCACGTATGGATGGTGATGCTCGCCACCTTGCCAAGGCATTGAGAAGCCCATGATGAGGCTCTCACCCGGACGGTTCGCTCACCCCTACGACATTTTCTCAACCTTTGCGCCAACCCGCCAAGGTTTCCCAACACCGCTTGTGCGCGCGACCCCGCTGCACGGCAGATAAGGAGCACATCATATCCTGGTTCAGTTTGAACAAAACCATGGGAAGCAATTACACCGTCGATCCGGGCGACATCGTCAACACCAAGACCGCCCTCAACCAATTGGGCTATTACGACGTACCGCCCCATCGCGGCATCGACGACTGGACCGACGATGCCATGTTCAACGGCATCAAGACGTTTCAAAAGGACAACGCCCTCAAGGTCGATGGTCTCATGCGGCCCGGCGGGCCGACGGAACAAGCGATCAACTCCAGCTTGGCCGAAGGCGGCAGCAGCCCTGCACCCGATAATTCCGGCAACGTCATCCAGGTCGCGGGGCGACGCGAACCGCACGTCGCCATTCCGTCGAAAATTCCGCAGAACCAGCGGAAACCCGACGGAACGCCTCAAACACAGCCGCAACTCCCCCGTGGCTGGGAATACGAAGATGATCGGAAGGGAACCGCCTGGGACACAGAAGATCAATTGCGCACACGGGAAACGATACTTGGCATTCCCTGGTGGAAGACCGTTCCAGGCAGGACACGCAGCAAGCAACGTTGATTCTCGGTAGGCCGGGACCGAAGCGGTCCCGGCCATTCCTTCCATTACAGGGGTGAATGGCATGCGAACTATTTTCATGGCCGCGTTTACGGGTGCTCTCGTCGCCGCTGTGGGCCTGAACACGGCCGTGGCACAGGGATACTACGACGATGCGGTTTACAGGCTTGTCGCTGGGCATGGCTCGTGGGAGGAGCTCAAGGTCTGGGCCGACAAGGGCTATGGCGACGCCATCGCCAAGGGGCTGAGCCACCGTATCGCCGACGAATTCCGCGCCGGGGCGGCAGCACCGTCCGCCGAAACGCGTCAGGCGCTTGAGCAGGCGTCGGCCATCCTGCGAAACCGATCCATCAGTGCACTTCTGGCCGCGTTGCCGATCATCGGCCCCAAGCACGCCTATTGGGATGGCGACGCCTTGCCCGCTTTGCTGGCGCGAGTCCAAGCCGGTGACAGTTCCGCCATCTCGCTGGCCTGCCGTTTGGTCGCGCTGCCGGGCGAGACCATGGGAACGCCCATCGACTCTTGCCACGCTGGCGTGCGCCTGGGGCAGGCCGATGCCATGGTCGCCCTGGCCATCCTTTACCACGGCCGCCCCGACGACTTTGACAACGGCTTCGAGCAGAAGGCGATGGAAACCCTCAAGGTATCTCCGTCCCGCGCCAAGGCCATCGCCTTCTACCGCAAAGCCGCCGCCCAAGGCCACCCCATCGCCCAAGCGCGCCTTGCCCATCTGATGGCGATTGGTGGCGGCATGAACAAAGACGACGCCAAGGCACGGCGGCTCGCCGCCTTGGCCGCAGAACAGGGAAACGCCGAAGGCCGTGCCGTGCTGGGCTTGCTGCTGTTGCAAGGGCGCGGCGGTGCCCCGGAACCTGACAGAGCCAGCGCATTGCTGATCCAAGCAGCCCGTTCCGGCAACCGCATGGCCCAACTGACCCTCGCCACGCTTTCCTTGCACGGCCAGGGCACGCCGCTGGACTTCACCGAGGCTCTGACCTGGGTGCATCTTGCCGCCACCAGCCAACGCGGCGATCCGCCACGGACCGAAGCCGACCCGCTGCTGTTGGAACCCATGGAGCGCACCCGAGGTCACGCCACTTTCGTCGGCAACGCCGCCATCGACCTGCACGCCCGCATCCGCGCCGCGCAATTGCGCAAGGAACTGGCCGACAGCGGCGAGTGGCCGCTGGTCGATCCCATCCCGGCGGCGTTCCCGCCGCAAAAATGATGGTGCGGACGACGGGACTCGAACCCGTATGACCGAAGTCGAGGGTTTTTAAGACCCTTGCGTCTACCGATTTCGCCACGTCCGCGACCGGGCGCTACCTTGGCGATTATGCGCGGCGCTGTCCAGTGCTTCGCGGCGGCCCGTTCGCCTGCATTCATTTCCTTTATTATAATATAATGCTAAGCTGTTTATGGGGAGAAAGCCGTCATTACGCGGCTTGAAAACGGGGATTGCCGTTCATGGGACACTTCGTGGAACCATAACGACAATATATCCGCGACACGGCAGCCGGTAATACCGGACTTCGTCGCACCGGAACACAATCGCCATCTTAAGGGGAAAAGATGCGCACCCTGGCGTCTATGGATTGCCATCGACGAGGAGTATTATGATGGGTGGGTTGGGTATCAAGGGGCGGTTGGCGGCGGCGTTTCTGGCGGTGCTGGCCCTGGTCGCGGTGGTATTGCTGCCATTGATGCTGCGGCAATTGGCAACCACCATCCGCACCGCCGAGGAACGGGAACTGGACAGCACCCGGGTCGCCTTTCTGGCGGCGGTGGCCGACAGCACCCGCACCGGCGCGCAACTGGCGCAATTGGTGGCCGAGATGCCCGATACCAAGGCGGCGTTCGCGGCGGGCGACCGCGCCCGCCTGGAACACTTGTTCCTGTCGCCCTTCACCACGCTGAAGACCGCCTATGGCGTCGAGCAGATGCAGTTCCACACCCCGCCCGCCACGTCGTTCCTGCGCCTGCACATGCCCAAGAAATTCGGCGACGACCTGTCCAGCTTTCGCCGCACCGTGCTTGAGGCCAACCGCGATGGCAAGGCGGTGCTGGGTCTGGAGAACGGCGTCGGGGGCCTGGGCATCCGCGCCGTGGTGCCGATCCGCGACGGCAGCCGCCATCTCGGCACCGTGGAATTCGGCATGAGCTTCGGCGCGGCGCTGACCGAAACCTTCAAGCGCCAGTTCGGCGTCGATGTCGCCCTGCATGCCGCCAAGGCGGCGGTGCAACAGGGGGGCGGCGTCAAGGACGAATACAAGACCCTGGCCAACACCGCCGCCGAGCCGTTCTTCCCCGAAGAGGAATGGCGTCAGGCGCTGGAGGGACGGCAGGTGCTGAAGCGCGGCGAGCGCGGCGGCGTTCCCGTCACCGCGGTGGCCGCCCCGGTACTCGACTATGCCGGCAAACCGGCGGCGGTGGTCGAACTGGTGATGGATTCCAGCGAATACGCCCGGCAATACGCCACCGCCCGCAACACCGCCCTGGCGGTGATGGCCGGGGTGCTGCTGGCCGGACTGGCCGCCGCGCTGCTGCTGGCGCGCGGCATCGCCCGCCCGCTCGAGGCCATCACCGGCGTGATGCGGGCGGTGGCGGGCGGCGACCTGACCGCCACGGTGCCGTCCACCGAACGCCGCGACGAGGTGGGCGACATGGCCCGCGCCGTGGCGGTGTTCAAGGCCCAGGCCACCGAGAACCACGCCCTGCACCAGGAACAGGAAAGTCTGCGGGCACAGGCCGAGAACGCCCGCCGTCAGGCCATGACCGGCGTCGCCAGCGACATGGAAAACGCCCTGGGCAGCGTCGCCAGCACGGTGGAACAGACCTCGGCCGGGTTGCTGCACACGGCGGAGAACCTGAACACCGCCGTCGATCGTGCCCAGCAGAGCGTCGCCGTGGTCGCCGCCGCCGCCGGCGAGGCATCGGCCAACGTTCAGACCGTGGCGGCCGCCACCGAGCAATTGTCCGGCTCCATCACCGAAATCAGCCGCCAGATGAGCGAGAACACCCGCATCGCCGCCGACGCGGTCCAGGATGTCCGCACCGCCGATTCCCAGGTGGCGGAACTGGCGGGCGCGGTGTCGCGCATCGACGAGGTGGTGCGCTTCATCACCGCCATCGCCGCCAAGACCAACCTGCTGGCCCTGAATGCCACCATCGAGGCGGCACGGGCGGGCGAAGCGGGCAAGGGCTTCGCCGTGGTGGCGGGCGAGGTCAAGCATCTGGCCAACCAGACCGCCCAGGCCACCGAGGAGATCACCAGCCAGATCGGCGACATTCAGACCGCCACCGACCGCGCCGTCGGTTCCATCGGCGCCATCACCCGGGTCATCGACCGCATGAACGCGGTCACGTCCTCCATCGCCGGAGCGGTCGAGGAGCAGGGCGCCGCCACCCGCGAGATCGCCCGCAACATCGCCCAGGCCGCCATCGGCACCCAGCAGGTATCCGACACCATCACCGATCTGTCGGGAGCGGTCGACGTCGCGGGGCATGCCGCCGAACAGGTTCTGACCTCGGGCGGCGCCCTGGCCCAGCAGGCCGAGGTGCTGAAGCACAGCCTGGACCGCACCGTCGCCGCCTTGCGCCAGGCTTGATGGACGAAAGGCGCCGCCCCCTGCCGGGGAGCGGCGCCTTTTTCATCTTCCGTCGGGGCGCGGTCAGGCGGCCAGGCGCATCGCCTCGGCGCGCGAGCGCATCTTCTTCCAGGCGAACGCCTTGGCCTTGCCGCCGATCCAGCCGGTGGGGTCGATGCCGATCACCTTCAGCACCATGCTGACCGCACGCTCGGTATGGACCGGGCGATAGAAGCCATAGGCGCGGGCGGCGTATTCCCGATTGCAGCGGTCGTGGTCATAGGCCATGTCCAACGGATCGACGGCGGCGTGATAGGCGAAGGCCAGTTCGTCGTCGTCGGTTTCCTTGATGCGGCCGATGGCCACCATGGCGCGGCGGAAGATGCCCACGCCCTCGCGGGCGATGTAGTGCTTCATGCCGTCATAGAACCACTTGTAATGGCGGAATTCGTCCCCGGCGATGCGATGGCAGATGGCCTTCAGCACCGGTTCGTCGGTGGCGTCGCGCAGGGCGGAATAGAACGACGAGGTGCCGGTTTCGACGATGCAGCGGGCCAGCAACTCGCCGGTCAGCGAACCACGCACCGAATTGTCCAGGTCGATCGGCACCTTGTAGCCGTCGGTGAAGCGCTTGAAGCGTTCCTGGAACTTGAAGTCGGGATCGGCCATCTCGGCATAGCGGCCCAGCACGTCGCCGTGCTGCACTTCCTCGGCCCGCCATTGCACCGCCAATTGCTGGAATTCCGGATCGTCGCGGAAAATCTTCTTCAGATAATCGGTGTAGTCGCCCGCGTTGCGCTCGACCATCGAGGCGGCCTTGACCACCTTCAGGATGTCGGGCGACAGCTTCGCGGCGTCAAATTCGTTCCACGGAATATCATCCGGCGTCCATTGCGGCATGGTCTTCCCCAAACTCGAAGGTGGTAAGCCGCCATTTTGTGACAGCGGCGACAAACTGCAAGGAGAATAAAGACAAAGGGGCCGACCTTGCGGTCGGCCCCTTGATCGGGATCATCGCGCGCTGCCGCCCTCAGGCGGCGGCGGCCTGCATGGCCATGGCGATGGCGACCTTCTGCTCGGCGGCGGCCTTTTCGGCCTCGGTGCGGGCGTCGGCGACGGCCTCCTTGGCCGCCTTCAGACGCTCTTCCGCCAGGGCGGCGGTCAGCTCGGCCACCGGAATGGCTTCTTCGGCCAGCACGGTGATGCGCTCCTCGTTGACCTCGGCGAAGCCGCCGGCAACGAAGATGCGATCGCTGATCTTGCCCGCGTCATGGATGTCGATGACACCCGGACGCACGGTGGAGATCACGGGGGAGTGGCGGGGCAGCGCGCCGAAGTCGCCTTCGGTGCCCGGAACCACCACCATGTCCACCGCGGAGCTGACCAGCAGCTTCGCCGGGGACACCAGTTCGAACTGAATCTTCTCGGCCATGAGCCCGGTTCCTTAAAGCAAAATCGAGAAGAGGGGGCGGGCCGGAACCCGCCCCTTCACGACCGGATTAGGCAGCCTCGGCGGCCAGCTTCTTGGCCTTCTCGATGGCCTCCTCGATGCCGCCGACCATGTAGAAGGCAGCTTCGGGCAGGTGATCGTACTCGCCGGCGCAGATGGCCTTGAAGGACTTCACGGTCTCTTCGATGGCGACCAGCTTGCCGGGGGTACCGGTGAACACTTCGGCCACGTGGAACGGCTGCGACAGGAAGCGCTGGATCTTGCGGGCGCGCGAAACGACCAGCTTGTCCTCTTCCGACAGTTCGTCCATGCCCAGGATGGCGATGATGTCCTGCAACGACTTGTAGGTTTGCAGGATACGCTGCACGTCACGGGCGACCTGGTAGTGCTCTTCACCGACGATGCGGGGGTCGAGCGCACGCGAGGTGGAGTCCAGCGGATCCACGGCCGGGAAAATGGCCTGCTCGGCGATGGCGCGCGACAGCACGGTGGTGGCGTCCAGGTGGGCGAACGAAGCGGCCGGGGCCGGGTCGGTCAGATCGTCGGCGGGCACGTAAATGGCCTGAACCGAGGTGATCGAGCCCTTCTTGGTCGAGGTGATACGCTCTTGCAGGGCACCCATGTCGGTGGCCAGGGTGGGCTGATAACCCACGGCCGACGGGATGCGGCCCAGCAGAGCGGACACTTCCGAACCAGCCTGGGTGAAGCGGAAGATGTTGTCCACGAAGAACAGCACGTCCTGGCCTTCTTCGTCGCGGAAGTATTCGGCGACGGTCAGACCGGACAGGGCGACGCGGGCACGGGCGCCCGGCGGCTCGTTCATCTGACCATAGACCAGGGCCACCTTGGAGCCCGGGCCATCGGTCTTGATGACGCCCGATTCGATCATTTCGTGGTACAGGTCGTTACCTTCACGGGTACGCTCGCCCACACCGGCGAACACCGACACACCACCGTGCGCCTTGGCGACGTTGTTGATCAGTTCCATGATGGTGACGGTCTTGCCCACGCCGGCGCCGCCGAACAGGCCGATCTTGCCGCCCTTCAGGTACGGGGCCAGCAGGTCGATGACCTTGATGCCCGTGACCAGGATCTCGGCTTCGGTCGACTGGGACACGAAGTCGGGGGCCTCGGCATGGATCGGACGGAACAACTGGGTGGCGACCGGGCCACGCTCGTCCACCGGCTCGCCGATGACGTTCAGGATGCGGCCCAGGGTCTCGGGACCGACCGGCATCTGAATGGCCGAACCGGTGTCGGTGACTTCCTGGCCACGCACCAGACCGTCCGACGAGTCCATGGCGATGGTGCGCACGGTGTTCTCGCCCAGGTGCTGAGCAACCTCGAGCACCAGGGTCTTGCCCTGGTTGGTGGTGTGAAGCGCGTTCAGGATGGCCGGCAGCTGGCCCTCGAAGCGCACGTCCACGACGGCGCCCATGACCTGGGTGATCGTGCCGACGTTCTTGTTTGCCATTGTGAGCTCCTAATTTCCTTACAGCGCTTCGGCGCCGGAGATGATTTCGATGAGTTCCTTGGTGATCTGCGCCTGGCGCGACCGGTTGTACTTGACGGTCAGGCCATTCAACATGTCACCGGCGTTGCGGGTGGCGTTGTCCATCGCGCTCATGCGGGCGCCCTGCTCGGAGGCTTGGCTTTCCAGCAACGCGCGGAACATCTGCACCGCCATGTTGCGCGGCAACAGGGTGGACAGGATGCCTTCCTCGCTGGGCTCGAACTCGTAGATCGCCTTGGCGGCATCGTCCTTGGCGGCGGCCTGTTCCGGCACCGCGAAGGGGATGAGCTGCTGGCGGGTCACGACCTGGCTGATCGCCGACTGGAAGCGGTTGTAGACGACGGTGCAGACGTCGAATTCACCGGCTTCGAACATTTCGGTGATCTTGGTGGCCACGGCATCGGCTTCGGGGAAGGTGATTCCCTTGCGGCCGAGGCCCTCGAAGCCCTCGATCAGGTGGGCGCCGAAATCGCGCTTGATCTGCTCGCGGCCCTTGCGGCCCACGGGCAGGATCTTGACGGTCTTGCCCTCGCGCAGCAACTGGCTGACGAAGCGGCGGACGTCGCGCACGATGGACGAGTTGAAGCCGCCGCACAGGCCGCGATCCGCGGTCACCATGACGATCAGCTGCACGTCGTCCTTGCCGGTGCCGGCCAGCAGGCGCGGCGCGCCCGCCTGCCCGGCCACCGAAGCGGCCAGGGTGCCCAGCATCCGCTCCATGCGCTCGGCGAAGGGTCGTGCCGACTCCGCCGCGGTTTGCGCGCGGCGGAGCTTGGAGGCGGCGACCATCTTCATGGCCGAGGTGATCTTCCTCGTCGATTTGACGGAGGCGATCCTCAGCCGTAGGTCCTTGAGGCTCGGCATCGGGTATCAGACCCCTTAGGCGAAGGTCTTGGCGTAGGCGTCGAGGAAAGCCTTGAGCTTCTCCTCGGTCTCCTTGGTGATCTGCTTGTCGGTCGCGATGGCGGAGAGGATCTCCGGAGCCTTCGACTTGACCTCGGCCAGCAGGCCACGCTCGAAGCGGCCAACGTCACGGACGTCCAGCTTGTCCAGATAGCCCTTCACGCCCGAGAAAATGGAGACCACTTCCTCTTCGGTGGACAGGGGGGCGAACTGGGGCTGCTTCAGCAGTTCGGTCAGACGGGCGCCACGAGCCAGCAGCTTCTGGGTCGAGGGGTCCAGGTCCGAGGCGAACTGGGCGAAGGCGGCCATTTCACGATACTGGGCCAGTTCCATCTTGATGGTACCGGCAACCTGCTTCATGGCCTTGATCTGGGCGGCCGAGCCGACGCGCGACACCGACAGACCGACGTTCACGGCGGGGCGGATGCCCTTATAGAACAGTTCGGTTTCCAGGAAGATCTGGCCGTCGGTGATCGAGATCACGTTGGTCGGGATGTAGGCGGACACGTCGTTCGCCTGGGTCTCGACCACCGGCAGGGCGGTCAGCGAGCCCGAGCCATTGGCGTCGTTCAGCTTGGCCGCGCGCTCCAGCAGACGCGAGTGCAGATAGAACACGTCGCCCGGATAGGCTTCGCGGCCCGGCGGACGGCGCAGCAGCAGCGACATCTGACGATAGGCGACGGCCTGCTTGGACAGATCATCATAGATGATCAGGGCGTGCATGCCGTTGTCACGGAAATACTCGCCGATGGCGCAGCCCGAGTAGGGGGCGATGAACTGCAACGGAGCGGGCTCCGAAGCGGTCGCGGCCACGACGGTGGTGTATTCCATGGCGCCGTAATCGGTCAGGGTCTTGACGATCTGGGCGACGGTCGAACGCTTCTGGCCGACGGCGACGTAGATGCAGTACAGCTTCGCCTTTTCGTCGGTACCGGCGTGCGCGGCCTTCTGGTTGATGATGGTGTCGATCAGAATGGCGGTCTTGCCGGTCTGACGGTCACCGATCACCAGCTCGCGCTGGCCGCGGCCGATCGGGATCAGGGCGTCGACGGCCTTGATGCCGGTCGACATGGGCTCGTGCACCGACTTACGCGGAATGATGCCCGGGGCCTTGACGTCGACGCGACGCAGTTCAGCCGCATCGATCGGGCCCTTGCCGTCGATCGGGTTGCCCAGCGCGTCGACGACGCGACCCAGCAGACCCTTGCCGACCGGAACTTCCACGATGGCGCCGGTACGCTTGACGGTGTCGCCTTCCTTGATGGAACGGTCGTCGCCGAAGATCACGATACCGACGTTGTCGGTTTCGAGGTTCAGCGCCATGCCCTTGATGCCACCGGGGAATTCGACCATTTCACCGGCCTGGACCTTGTCCAGACCATGGACGCGGGCGATACCGTCGCCCACCGACAGAACCTGGCCGACCTCGGCGACTTCCGCCTCGGTACCGAAATTGGCGATCTGTTGCTTGAGGATCGCGGAGATCTCAGCCGCGCGGATTTCCATTATCCAACCCCTTTCATAGCGAGCTTGAGGTGCTGCAGCTTCGTCTTGAGCGAGCTGTCAACCATGCGGGAACCAACCTTGACCACCATGCCGCCCAGCAGGGCCGGATCGACGGTCACGTCGACGGCGACGGTGCCGCCGAACGCAGACTTGAGCGCCGAAACCAGGGCATCCTGCTGAGCCTGGCTCAGCGGAACGGCGGAAGCGACAGTGGCCGAAAGCTCACCGCGCTTGGCGGCAAGTCGGCCGAGATACGCGTCGATGACGCCCGGCAGGGCGCCCAGACGGCGATTCTTGGCCAGCAGCCCGAGGAAGTTCGCGGTCAGACCAGCGAACTTCGCAGCTTCGGCGAGCGCGGCAACAGCCTTGCCCGTCTCGGCGCGGGTCAGCACGGGAGAGTCGAGAAGACGCTTGAAGTCCGCGCTGTCGCGGATCATGGCCTTCAGAGCTTTGAGGTCGCCCGCCACCTGGTCGAGCGCGCCCTGGGAATCGGCGAGCTCGAAGAGCGCGG
This sequence comes from Pseudomonadota bacterium, assembly GCA_023458315.1. Taxonomy (GTDB): domain Bacteria; phylum Pseudomonadota; class Alphaproteobacteria; order Rhodospirillales; family Magnetospirillaceae; genus Magnetospirillum. The sequence goes on along the minus strand of JAEXAH010000053.1, from coordinate 23,853 downwards.
TGGCATAGCGTTCGGCGATCACGCCGGTTGTTTCGGATGGCACCTGGGCAAGTCCTTCGGGTCAGGTCGGAAACGAGTTCGCCGGGCGGCCTAAAATATTGTTTTGCAAACACATTCTGTCGCCAGGAGGAAAAACCCCCCATAAGCGCGTCGGTTAACTAACACATCGGGATATGCGTTGCAAGCCGACTCCTGCCCGGAAAGTGTGGGTTTCCGACTCTTTGTCCGCTTGCCCCTCTGGAATCCCACCCCACCCGGGAAGGTAGCCATGGCGCCACCCCACCCTACCCGTCAGAAGAAGCTGTAGGGGTCCACGTCCACCTGAACCCGGATTCCACCCCCGGGCGGAAGCGCCGCCAGCCATTCGCGCAAGGCGCCATGCAGATTGGCGCCGCGCGCCGCCTTGACCAGAAAACGGCGGCGGTGGCGGCCGCGCAGCAACGCCAGCGGCGCGGGCACCGGCCCCAGCACCTGCAAGGCCGGATCGCGCGGCGCGGCGCGGGCCAGCCGCCGCACATACCCGTCCAGGGCGTCGGCATCCGGCCCCGACACCACCAGGGCGGCCAGCCGACCGAACGGCGGCATGCCCGCCTCGCGCCGACATTCGGCTTCGGAGGCGATGAAGCCGTCGCGGTCGCCGTCGATCAGCGCCCGCATCACCGGATGGTCGGGCTGATAGGTCTGCAACAGCACCCGGCCGGGTCGTTCGGCGCGACCGGCGCGGCCCGCCACCTGACACAGCAATTGATGGGTGCGCTCGGCGGCACGCAAATCGCCGCCCTCCAGCCCCAGATCGGCATCCACCACCCCCACCAGGGTCAGCATGGGAAAGTGATAGCCCTTGGCGACGATCTGGGTGCCGATCAGCAGGTCGATTTCATGATCGGCCACCTGACGGACGAATTCCGCCGCCGCGTGCGGCCCCGTCACCGTGTCCGACGCCATCAGCGCCACCCGCGCGCCGGGAAAGCGGTGCGCCGCCTCCTCGGCGATGCGTTCGACGCCGGGGCCGCAGGCGACGAAGCTGTCCTCGGCCTCGCATTCCGGGCATTTCGGCGGCGGCCGCAGCGAATGGCCGCAATGGTGGCAGACCAGCCGCCCGGCCAGCCGGTGCTCCACCAGCCATGCCGTGCAATGGGGACATTGCAGGCGGAAGCCGCATTTGCGGCACAGGGTCAGCGGCGCGTAACCCCGGCGATTGAGGAACAGCATGGCCTGCTCGCCCGCCGCCAGCGTCTCCTCCAGCGCCTGCACCAGCACCGGGCTCAGCCACATGCCGCGCGGCGGCGGATGGCGGCGCAGATCCACCGCCTTGATCTCGGGCAGCGCCGCCCCGGCATGGCGGTCGGGCAGATGCAGGCGCACGTAACGCCCGGCCTGGATGTTGGCCAGGGTTTCCAACGACGGCGTCGCCGAGGCCAGCACCGCCGGAATCGCCCCCAGCCGCGCCCGCACCACCGCCATGTCGCGGGCGTGATAGCTGACGCCGTCCTCCTGCTTGAAGGCGCCGTCGTGTTCCTCGTCCACCACCACCAGCCCCAGATGGGCATAGGGCAGGAACAGCGCCGAGCGGGCGCCGACCACCACCCGCGCCTCGCCCGAGGCCACGGCGCGCCAGGTGTCGCGCCGCCTGGCGTCGGACAATTCCGAATGCCATTCCGCCGGGGCGACGCCGAAGCGATTGCTGAACCGCTTCAGCCATTGCGCCGACAGGGCGATTTCCGGCAACAGCACCAGGACCTGACGGCCGCGTTCCAGGGCGGCGGCCACCGCCTCGAAATAGACCTCGGTCTTGCCCGAGCCGGTGACGCCGTCGATCACCTGCACGGAAAAGCCCGCGTCCAGCGCCGCCACCAGGGCATCGGCGGCGGCGCGCTGACCGTCGGACAGAATGGGCGCCGGGCGCGCCAGATCGGGGGTGTCGAACAGCGGCGGCGGCGCCACCTCGACCTGTTCCAGCGCCCCCGCCTCGTGCAGCCCCTTGATCACCCCCGGCCCCACCCCGGCCTCGCGCGCCAGATCGGCGGCGGGCAGCGGCGGCAAGGCGGCGGCGGCATCCAGCAACTGGCGCCGCGCCGCCGTCATCTTCAGGCCCTCGGGCTGTGTGGCGGCCAACCGCAGGGCGTGACGCGGGCGCGGCGGCTCCAGCGCCTCGGGCACGCTCATGGCCATCTTCAGCACGGCGCCGGGCATGGCCAGGGTATAGGCCGCCACCCAATCGACGAATTTCCGCGTCACCTCGGGCAAGGGCGGGCAGGACAGGCGGGCGCCGATCACCCGCAGCCGTTCCGGCGGCAGGCCGCCCTGGGCGGCACCCCACACCACCCCCACCACCTCGCGCTTGCCCAGCGGCACCACCACGAAATCCCCCGCCCGCACCGGCCGGTCGCCGACCCGATAGTCGTAAGGCCCCGCCAACGGCAGCGGCAGCAGCACGGCTACGGAAGAATACGGAGAAAATGTCGGCGCGGGGTTGGCGGCGGCGGAAGGCATGGCTAGACTGTACAGCCCTTGCCCCCTATCGCGAAAGCCGAGACGCTAGAATGGCGCACAAGCGCGACGACGCCACCCCCGCCGACCATCCCGTCGGCACCCCGACCGAGGCCCAGGTGGCGGCCTATCTGCGTCGGCACGGCGATTTCCTGCTGCGCCATCCCGATTTGATGCTGAGCCTGTCGCCGCCGTCGCGCTGGTCCGAGGCCGGACCGGTGGTGGACATGCAGGCGTTCATGATCGACCGCCTGAAGGAAGAGGTGCACCGCATCAAGGGCGCCGCCGAGGATCTGATCCTGACCTCGCGCTCGAACATGAGCGTGCAGGGCCGCACCCATCAGGCGGTGCTGGTGCTGCTGGAGGCCGCCGATCTGGACGAACTGGCCCAGGCGGTGGCCGACGATCTGCCGCCCATCCTGGACGTGGACGTCGCCACCCTGTGCTTCGAACTGCCCGACGCCGCGCCGCCCCATGACGGTGCCGGGGTTCGCCCGCTGCCCCTGGGCAGCGTCGATCTGCTGCTGGGCGGCGCCGATCGCACCTGCGCCCTGAACGAAGAACTGCCCGGCGACCCGGCGCTGTTCGGCGGTGGCGCCACCCTGGTGGCGTCCTCGGCCCTGGTGCGGCTGTCGGCGGGCGGCGGCCGCCCCGAAGGCGTGCTGGCCCTGGGCTCGCGCCATGGCTGCACCTTCCATGCGGGCCAGGGCACCGAACTGATCAGCTTCCTGGGCCGGGTGCTGGAAACCCAATTGCGCCGCCTGTTGTGACGCAAGCCGGGGATGCGCCCGTGGGGCGTTGACGCGCCCTCGCCCCCACCGCATGCTGCGGTGCATTTTTCACGAGGGGGCTTCAACTCATGGATTTCATCACCGCCGTCAAGACCGGCTTCGGCAAGTTCGCCACCTTCCAGGGCCGCGCCCGCCGGTCCGAATACTGGTTCTTCATCCTGTTCCTGATTCTGGCCTCGACGGTATTCACCATCATCGACGCCACCACCGGCATCGGCGTGCTGTCGCTGATCTTCTCGCTGGTGACGCTGATCCCGGCCATCGCCGTCTCGGTGCGCCGCCTGCACGACACCAACCGCTCGGGCTGGTGGTACCTGCTGTTCCTGGTGCCGCTGGTCGGCGCCATCGTGCTGATCATCTGGTTCTGCGGCAAGGGCACCGAGGGCGACAACCGCTTCGGCACCGATCCCACCGAAGCCACCGTTCCGGCCTGATTTGCAACCGGGCGCGGCGGCGCTATGATCCGGCTATGCCCGCCGCGCCCATCCATTTCGCCGCCCGTCCCGACCTTGCCGCCGCCATCCAGAACTGGCGCGACTGGCTGGCGGGCGAACGCCGCGCCAGTCCGCACACCCTGGACGGCTATGCCCGCGACCTGTCGGCGTTCTGCGCCTTCCTGCTGGCCCATCTGGGCGGCGAGGCCGACCTGGAGGCGCTGCGCGCCCTGACCCCCGCCGATTTCCGCGCCTTCCTGGCGGCGCGGCAGAATGACGGCCTGGGGCGGTCGTCCATGGCGCGGCTGATGAGCACGCTGCGCGGCTTCTTCAAATACCTGGACCGCCACGATCTGGTGCACAACCCGGCGCTGGGCGCGGTCAAGAGCCCTCGCCCGCCCAAGGCGGTGCCCAAGCCTCTGGCCGCCGACGAGGCGCTGGAAGCCCTGGCCACCGCCGGGGAATTGCATGACGAGCCGTGGCTGGCGGCGCGCGACGTGGCGCTGTTCACCCTGTTGTACGGCTGCGGCCTGCGCCTGGGCGAAGCGCTGGGCATGGCGCGGCGCGACGTGCCCCAGGGCGACACCATGGTCATCACCGGCAAGGGCCGCAAACAGCGCATGGTGCCGGTACTGGCGGTGGTGCGCGAGGCCATCGACGATTACATCCGCCAATGCCCCTATCCCCTGCCCGCCGAGGGGCCGCTGTTCGTCGGCGTGCGCGGCGGCAAGCTCAATCCCGGCGTGGTCCAGCGCCAGATGCGCCGCCTGCGCCTGCTGCTCGGCCTGCCCGACACCGCGACGCCGCACGCCCTGCGCCATTCCTTCGCCACCCATTTGCTGGCCGGGGGCGGCGACCTGCGCACCATCCAGGAATTGCTGGGCCATGCCTCGCTGTCCACCACCCAACGCTACACCAAGGTCGATGCCGCCCGCCTGAAGGGCGTGTACGACGCCGCCCATCCCAGGGCGAAAGGGTGATCCAGCTTGCCCCTCCCTCTCGAAATACATATTGTATATACTGACCGTGGGGCGCCGCGATGACCGGCTTTGACTTCGAGTGGCACGAGGACAAGAACGCCCGCAACATCGCCAAGCACGGCATTGATTTCGAGGATGCCATCGCCATTTTCGATTCCCCCTTGTTCATCCGGTACGGCAATCCGGGCGGCGAGGAGCGGTTCGTGGCGGTGGGCATGATGGCGGATGTGGAGATCGCCGTGGTCTACACGCGGCGGGGATCGACCATCCGCCTGATTTCCGCCCGGAGGGCACGCAGGAATGAGCGACAAGCATATCATCAGGCGTTCGGCCGCCGACCGTAAGCCCGGCACCACCGATTGGGAGCGGGTCCGCAAGCTGGACGATGCCGCCATCGACCGCGCCATCGCCGAGGATTCCGACGCCGCCCCCGCCTTGGACGACGAATGGTTCGCCACCGCCGAACTGGTGTTGCCCGAACCCAAGATGCCCATTTCCATCCGCCTGGACCGCGAGGTCCTGGACTGGTTCAAGGCCCAGGGGCCGGGCTATCAGTCGCGCATGAATGCCGTACTGAAAGCCTATATGAACGCCCGCAAGGCCGGATAGGACCGCGCGGCATTTGCGCCCCCGCCCGCCCCGCGCTACAAGCGAGGGATGAGCACCACACTCACTCTCGGGCTGGCCGACGAGGCCGCCACCATTTCCCTGGGGCAGCGTCTGGCGGCGCTGGCGCGGCCGGGCGACGTCATCCTGCTGTTCGGCACGCTGGGCACCGGCAAGAGCACCCTGGCCCGCGCCTTCATCCGGGCACTGACCAGCGCCGACGAAGAGGTTCCCAGCCCCACCTTCACCCTGGTTCAGGCTTATGAGACGCAGGCGGGCGACGTCTGGCATTTCGACCTGTACCGGCTGGACAAGCCCGAGGATTCCTATGAACTGGGCATCGAGGACGCCTTCGTGGACGGCATCAGCCTGATCGAATGGCCCGAACGGCTGGGACGCCTGATCCCGCGCCGCCGCCTGGAACTGACCCTGGCAGCGGGCGAAAGCGAAACCACCCGCCACGCCACCCTTGTCTCCCACCTGCAATGGGACGACCGACTGAAAGAGTTGCAGCCATGACCGAGCGCGCCGCGCTGATTTCCCGTTTCCTGACCGATGCCGGATGGGGCGATGCCGAGCGGTCCCGGCTGGCGGGCGACGCCAGCTTCCGCCATTACGACCGTCTGGTGCGCGGCACCGAACGGGCGGTGTTGATGGATGCGCCGCCGCCCAAGGAGGACGTGCGCCCCTTCGTCCGCATCGCCCGCCATCTGGAATCCTTGGGCTATTCGGCGCCGCGTCTGCTGGCGGTGGACGAGCGCGCCGGGCTGCTGTTGCTGGAGGATCTGGGCGACGGCACCTATACCAAGCTGCTGGCGGCGGGCCATGACGAGGCGGCACTGTACGCCCTGGCCACCGACGTATTGGCCGACCTCAACAACCGCGCCGATGCCATCCCCCAGGGTGTGCCCGCCTATGACAACGACCGCCTGCTGACCGAGGCGCTGCTGCTGACCGATTGGTACCTGCCCGCCCTGGGCCGCCAGCCCGACCCGGTGGCCCGCGCCGCATATCAGAAGCTGTGGCTGGAATTGTTCCCCATCGCCCGCGCCGTGCCCGATACCCTGGTGCTGCGCGATTTCCATGTGGACAATCTGATGCTGCTGGACCGCCCCGGTCTGGCCGCCTGCGGTCTGCTGGACTTCCAGGACGCGGTGGTGGGGCCGCTGACCTATGACCTGATGAGCCTGCTGGAAGACGCCCGCCGCGACATCGACCCCGCCCTGATCGCCGCCATGAAGGAGCGTTATCTGGCCGCCCGGCCCGGCCTGGACCGCGATGCCTTCGACGCGTCGTGGGCGGTGCTGGCGGCGCAGCGCCACGCCAAGGTGATCGGCATCTTCACCCGGCTGTGGAAGCGCGACGGCAAGGCCCATTATCTGGTGCATATCCCCCGCGTCTGGCGCCTGCTGGAGCAGGCTTGCGCCCACCCCGCCCTGGCGGGCCTGCGCGCCTGGCTGGACACCCACATCCCCGCCGCCGAACGCAAGGTCCCCACACCATGAGCTTCCGCCCCCACCGCGCCATGGTGCTGGCCGCCGGTCTTGGCCTGCGCATGCGCCCCATCACCGAGCACACCCCCAAGCCGCTGGTCGAGGTGGCGGGCCGCACCATGCTGGACCGGGCGCTGGATCACCTGACCGCCGCCGGGGTCAGCCGTATGGTGGTCAACACCCATTGGCTGGGCGACAGGATCGCCGCCCATCTGTCCGGCCGCCCCGGCATCACCCTGTCGCACGAGGACGTGCTGCTGGAAACCGGCGGCGGCGTCGCCCATGCCCTGCCCCATCTGGGCACCGAGCCGTTCTACGTGGTCAATTCGGACATCATCTGGACCGACGGCGCCAGCCCGGCACTGCTGCGGCTGGCCGATGCCTGGGACGATGACCGCATGGATGCCCTGCTGCTGCTGACCCCCACCGCCACCGCCATGGGCTATGAAGGACAGGGCGATTTCTTCCTGGACCCCACCGGCATTCCCCGCCGCCGCCAGCAGCCCGAGGTGGCGCCGCTGCTGTTCTCGGGCGTGCAGATCCTGTCGCCCCGGCTGTTCGACGGCGCCCCCGGCGGCAAATTCTCGCTGAACGTGCTGTACGACCGCGCCCTGGCGGCGGGCCGTCTGGCGGCCATCGTCCATGACGGCCGCTGGTACCACGTCGGCACCCCCGACGCCCTGCCCGAGGTCGAAACGGCCATCGAGGCGGCAACGCCCTGACCCTGGAATCGGCCGGAGGAGGCGCAGCATGAGCACCGTCTTCACCATTCCGCCGGGCATGGCCTTTGTCGATGCCCTGGCCGAGCATCTGCTGGCCGAGGCCGACGGTGATCCGTTGCGGCTGGCCGAGATGGAAGTGCTGCTGCCCAACCGCCGCGCCTGCCGCTCGGGCCGCGAGGCGTTCCTGCGGCTGTCGGGCGGCAAGCCGCTGCTGTTGCCGCGCCTGCGGCCCATGGATGGCGGCGACGGCGACGACGCATTGCTGTTCGCCGACGGCCCGCTGGACATCCCCCCCGCCATTTCCCCCATCGAACGCCATCTGCTGCTGACCCGGCTGGTACTGGCCATGGGCGGCGGCCGTGGCGGCTTTGCCCCGACGCCCGATCAGGCGGCGCGGCTGGCCACCGAACTGGCGGCGTTGCTGGACGCGGTGCAGATCGAGCGTGTGGACTTCGGCCGCCTGGGGACTCTGGTGCCCGAGGATTACGCCGCCCACTGGCAGGTGACGCTGGATTTCCTCAAGATCGTCACCGAGCACTGGCCCGCCTTGCTGGGCGACCGCATCGACCCGCAGGACCGCGTCAACCGCATCCTGGATGCCCAGGCGGCGCGCTGGCGGGCGGCGCCGCCCGATACGCCGGTGATCGCGGCGGGCTCGACCGGCTCGCGCCCGGCCAGCGCCGATCTGATCGCGGTCATCGCCCGATTGCCGCGCGGCAAGGTCATCCTGCCCGGCCTGGATTTGTCCCTGGATGCCGCCACCTGGGCGGCGCTGGACGAAAGCCACCCGCAGCACGGCATGAAAAAGTTGCTGGACCGGCTGGGCGTGGACCGGCGCGACGTCAGGCCGCTGCCGCTGCGCCCCGATCCGCGCGCCGCCCGCTCGGTCCTGTTGTCCGAGGCCCTGCGCCCCGCCGCCACCGCCGAGGCGTGGCGCGACATGGGCGAGTTCCCGGCCGTCACCCTGGACAACGTCTCGCGCCTGGACGCCCCCGGCCCGCGCGAGGAGGCGGGAGCCATCGCCCTGATCCTGCGCGAAGCGCTGGAAACCGACGGCCGCACCGCCGCCCTGGTCACACCCGACCGGGCGTTGGCCCGGCGAGTCGCTGCGGAACTGGAACGCTGGGGGCTGGTGATCGACGATTCGGCGGGCCGTCCGCTGGATATTTCGGAACCCGGCACCTTCCTGCGCCTGCTGGCCGACATGGTGGCCGACGATTTCGCCCCCCATGCCGCCCTGGCCTGCCTGAAGCATCCGTTGGCGGCGGGCGGCGACGAGACCGGGCCATTCCGCACCCTGGTGCGGCGGCTGGAACTGTCGGCCTTGCGCGGCCCGCGCCCGGCGCCGGGCATTCCCGGCCTCAAGGCGGCGGCGCGCGACGGGCGGGTGCGCGATTTCCTCGACCGGCTGGCGGCGTTGCTGGAGCCGTTCATTCAGGTGATGGTGCAGGAAACCGCGCCGCTGGCCGACCTGATCCGTGCCCATATGGAAGCCGCCGAGGCGCTGGCCGGAACCTCGCTATTGCCCGGCCCGGCCCGGCTGTGGAAGGGCGAGGCGGGCGAGGCCCTGGCGTCATGGGCGGGCGAACTGGCCACCGCCGCCGAGGCGGTGCGCGCCTCGTTCCCGGCCATTCCGCCGCGGTTTTATCCGGCGCTGTTCGAACAATTGCTGAGCGGGCAGGTGGTGCGCCAGGCCTGGGGCAGCCATCCCCGCCTGTTCCTGTGGGGCCCCATGGAGGCGCGGCTGCAAAAGGCCGATGTCATGGTGCTGGGCGGCCTCAACGAAGGCACCTGGCCGGGCGAGGCCGAGGCCGATCCGTGGATGAGCCGCCCCATGCGCGCCGCCTTCGGCCTGCCCGCCCCGGAACGCAAGATCGGCCTGGCCGCCCACGATTTCGCCATGGCCTTTGCCGCCGCGCGGGTGGTGCTGTCACGCTCGGCCCGTGTGGACGGCACTCCTACCGTGCCGTCGCGCTGGCTGATGCGGCTGGATGCGGTGATGGATGCCGCCCGCCTGAGCTTTGGCGAGGATGCCGGGCAATATCTGGACTGGCACGCCCTGATGGACCGGCCTGACGCCTTCGAGCGGGTGACGCCGCCCGCCCCGCGCCCGCCGGTGGCGGCACGGCCGCGAACGCTGTCAGTGACGGAAATCGAAACCTGGATGCGCGACCCCTATGGCATCTATGCCCGCCGCGTGCTGGGACTGAAGGCGCTGGACCCCATCGATTCCGATCCCGGCGCCGCCGAATACGGCTCGCTGGTCCATGACGCCATCGACCGCTTCCTGACCGAGACGCCCGGCCCGCTGCCGCCCGATGCCGAACAGCGCCTGATCGCCATCGGCCGCGAGGTGTTCGCCGAGGTGCTGTCGCGCCCCGGCGTGTGGGCGTTCTGGTGGCCGCGCTTCCTGTCGGTGGCGCGCTGGCTGGTGACGCACGAAGCCCCGCGCCGCGCCGACATCGCCAGCATCCATTGCGAGATCGACGGAAAGCTGGAGGTGGACGCGCCGGGCGGGCCGTTCCTGCTGCGTGCCCGCGCCGACCGGGTGGATGTGCTGCGCGACGGTTCCCTGGCGCTGATCGATTACAAGACCGGCCAGCCGCCCGGCGCCCGCGAGGTGGCCGCCGGTTACGCCCCGCAATTGCCGCTGGAAGGCGCCATCGCCCGCTTCGGCGGCTTCGACGGCGTGCCCGCCGCCGAGGTGTCGCGCATGCTCTACTGGCGCCTGAAGGGCGGCGCCGAGGGTGGCGAGGAGAAATCGGCGGGCGACGCCCCGCGCCAGTTGATCGACGAAGCCATTGAGGGCCTCAAGGCCCTGGTCGCCACCTTCGACGACGAACGCACCCCTTACGCCGCCCGCCCCCACCCCGACCGCGCCCCCAAATACAGCGACTACCAACACCTCGCCCGCCTGCGCGAATGGGCCACCGCCGGAGAGGAGGGCGAGGAATGAAGCCCTTAACGGCAAGCACCTTGCGACCAGACACGGATTGCACGGATGGCGGCTCCGCCGCCCACGGATTGCACGGATATTTTTCACTCTCTTTCCGTGTCATCCGTGGCCGCGTAGCGGCTTCCGTGTCATCCGTGTCTGGTCGCACGACGCTCGAAACCGACGCACCGTTCCGCGACGGAGGAATGCAATGACCTCTCCCCTGTTGCACGATGCCGCCGCGCGGCAGCGGCGGGCGGCGGATCCCGAGGCTTCGGTTTGGGTGGGGGCTTCGGCGGGCACCGGCAAGACCAAGGTGCTGACCGACCGGGTGCTGACGCTGCTGCTGGCGGGCACGGCGCCGCACCGCATTCTGTGCCTGACCTTCACCAAGGCCGCCGCCGCCGAGATGAGCAACCGCATCAACCAGCGGCTGGCGAAATGGGCGACGGCGCCCGACGGCAAGCTGGCCAAGGATTTGCACGACCTGCTGGGCCGCATTCCCGACGACGCGCTGATGGTCACGGCGCGACGGCTGTTCGCCCGCGTGCTGGACGTGCCGGGCGGCATGCATATCGAAACCATCCATGCCTTTTGCCAGTCGCTGCTGCGCCGCTTTCCGCTGGAGGCCGGGCTGGCGCCGCACTTCCAGGTGATGGATGACCGCGATTCCGGCGAATTGCTGGAGGAAGCCAAGGAAGAGGTGCTGACCCAGGCGCGCGACGGTTTCGACAGCGAGTTGGCCGCCGCCTTGGCCGACGTCACCGGCCGGGTGCACGAAACCGCCTTCCCCGATCTGATGGCCGAATTGTCGTCGGAACGCGGCCGCCTCAAGCGGCTGCTGGAGGCCCACGGTGGGCAACAGGGCGTCATCGCCGCCATCCGCGCCCGGCTGGGGCTGGAACCGGGCGAGACGCCCGAAACCATCGTCGCCCGCGCCTGCGACGATTCCTCTTTCGACGGCGACGGCCTGCGCCATGCCATGCACGCCCTGCTGAACGGCAGCAAGACCGATATCGAGCGCGGGCAGAAGCTGGACCACTGGCTGGCCCGCCCGGCCCAGCGCGCCGCCGAATTCGATGCCTATGCCCTGGCCTTCCTGACCGCCGACGGCAGTATCCGCAAGACCCTGTGCACCAAGAAGCTGGCCGAGATGCCGGGTGTTCTGTCGGCATTGGAAAACGAGGCCGAGCGGGTGCTGCGCATCACCGGCCGCCTGAAATCGGCCACCATCGCCAGCGCCACCGCCAGTTTGCTGATCCTGGGCGGGGCATTGCTGGGCGCCTATGAACGGCGCAAGCAGGGCCGGGCGCTGATGGATTACGACGATCTGATCCTGGCGGCGCGCGACCTGCTGGCGCGGCCCGGCGTGGCGCCGTGGGTGCTGTACAAGCTGGATGGCGGCATCGACCATGTGCTGATCGACGAGGCCCAGGACACCAACCCCGATCAATGGGCGGTGGTCGGCGCCTTGACCCAGGAATTCTTCGCCGGACTGGGGGCACGGGAAACCCTGCGCACGGTGTTCGCGGTGGGCGACGTCAAGCAATCCATCTATTCGTTCCAGCGCGCCGACCCCAAGGCGTTCGATGCCATGCGCCGCCTGTTCGCCGAGCATGTGGAGCAGACCGGCGGCAAATGGGCGGAAATCCCGCTGAACCTGTCGTTCCGCTCGGGCCGCGCCGTGCTGGATGCGGTCAACGCGGTGTTCGGCCCGACCAGCCCGGCCCGCGACGGCGTGGCGGGGCCGGACGAGGACATCACCCATCTGGCCTTCCGTTCCGGCGCCGCCGGTCTGGTGGAAATCTGGCCGCCGGTCGAGCCGCGCGCCGCCGACGAATTGCCCGCCTGGAAGCCGCCCATCGAACGCATCGCCGGAGATTCGCCACGTACCCGGCTGGCGCGGCTGGTGGCGCGGCGCATCAAGGCCATGGTCGGCAGCGAGGCCCTGCCCAGCCAGGGCCGCCCGGTGCGAGCGGGCGACGTGCTGGTGCTGCTGCGCCGCCGGGGCTCGTTCGTCGAGGATCTGGTGCGCGAGCTGAAGGCGCTGGAGGTGCCGGTGGCCGGTGCCGACCGCATGGTGCTGACCGAGCAGATGGCGGTCATGGATTTGATGGCCCTGGCCAATTTCCTGATCCTGCCCGAAGACGATTTGACGCTGGCCACCGTGCTGAAGGGACCGCTGGTGGGCATGGACGAGGATGCCTTGTTCCGACTGGCCTGGAACCGCGGCGAGGCCCGGCTGTGGGACGTGCTGCGCCGCCGCGCCGGAGAGGAAGAGAGCTTCGGCCGCGCCCTGGATATCCTGTCCGATTTGCTGGGCAAGGTGGACCGGCTGACACCGCATGCTTTGTTCGCCCACATCCTGGGGCCGCTGGGCGGCAAGCGCCGCCTGCTGGCGCGGCTGGGGCTGGAGGCCGAGGACCCGCTGGACGAGTTCATGGCCCTGACCCTGGCCTATGAGCAGGGCCGCGCCCCCAGCCTGCAAGGCTTCCTGCACTGGCTGGAAACCGGCGCGGTCGAGATCAAGCGCGACCTGGAACAGGGCGGCCGCGACGCCGTGCGCATCATGACCGTGCACGGCTCCAAGGGCTTGCAGGCGCCCATCGTCTTTCTGCCCGACACCTTGCAGATGCCGACCCAGGGCTCGCGCCTGCTGTGGCTGGACGACGATCTGCTGCTGTGGCCGCCGCGCGCCGAGATGAACGACGACACCGCCCAGGCCGGGCGCGACGCGCAAAAGGCGGCGCGCGAGCGGGAATACCGCCGCCTGCTCTACGTCGCCATGACCCGCGCCGAGGACCGGCTGATCGTCTGCGGCTGGCAGACCAAGCGCGCCGCCCCTGCCGGGTGCTGGTACAATCTGATCCGCGAGGCGGTGGCGCCGCTGGCCGAGGAGGCCGAGGACCCGTTCCTGGCGGCGCAGAACGAAACCCCCGATGCCCGCATCCTGCGCCTGAGCTGCGGCCAAACCGCCGAGCCCGACCGCAAGAGTGAAGCGGCGGCGGCACGGCCGCCCGCCGCCCCCTTGCCGGAATGGGCGCGCACCGCGCCGCCCGCCGAACCGGCGCCGCCGCGCCCGCTGGCACCGTCACGCCCCGATGGCGAGGAGCCCGCCGCCCGCTCGCCGCTGGCCCCCGGCGAGGACGTGCGCCGTTTCGCGCGCGGCAAGCTGATCCACAAGCTGTTGCAGACCCTGCCCGATTTGCCCGCCGACCAGCGGGCGGCGGCGGCCATCCGCTATCTGGGCAAGGCCGGGGCGGAATTCGCCGCGTCGGAACGCATCGCCATCGCCAACGAGGTTCAGGCGGTGCTGGACCATGCCGCCTTCGCACCACTGTTCGCGCCGGGCAGCCGGGCCGAGGTGCCCATCGTCGGTCTGGTCGGCGACACCCGCGCCATCGCCGGACAGGTGGACCGGCTGGTCATCACCGACGACGAGGTGCTGGTGGTCGATTACAAGACCAACCGCCGCCCGCCGGTCGATCCCGCCGACATCCCCGACATCTACGTCCGGCAGATGGCGGCCTATCGTCTGGCCCTGGCCTGCGTCTATCCCCGCCACCGGGTGCGCTGCGCCCTGGTGTGGACCGACGGCCCCCGCCTGACCGAGATCGATCCCGGCCGCCTGGACGATGCCCTGGCCGAGATGGTGGGCAGTTGAGGCATGCCAGCGCTTGACACACGGCTGTCCGGTTAAAAATTGGGAGTTGCCCGACCTTCCGTCCGCGTTGGCGGAACGACCCAGCGGTAACACGGATGAACACGGATGGGCGGGATGGGCACGGATGATGGAATCTCTCTTCCGTCATGCCCGTGCTTGACACGGGCATCCATCCGGCGCCACCCAGCGCTTTGTTTAAAAAGCCTTTCCTGGCGGCCCCGCATGGATCGCCGGGTCAAGCCCGGCGATGACGGGGAGATAGGGCAAAACCTCCCTTTGGCCGCTTGATATGATTGGATACATTCCGCTTCAAAAACTGAACCGGCTAGTTTAGTTTCGGCTGATGCAGAAATCCTGTTCCACCCGCTCGTCGGCCAAGCGCTCGGCCATTCTGGACGCCGCCCAGGTCTGTTTCCTGGAACTGGGCTATTCCAACACCAGCATGGACATGGTGGCGACCCGCGCCGCCGTGTCCAAGGCCACCATCTACGCCCATTTCGCCAGCAAGGACGACCTGTTCGCCGCCATCATCCATCGCCGCTGCGATTCCCTGGCCTGCGCCCTGGATTCGGTGGGCGTGGCGGAAATGCCCGACGCCCGGTCGACCCTGATCGCCGTGGCGCGGCAATTGCTGGACATGCTGATGGACGAACGGGTGCTGGGCATCTATCGCATGGTGGTGGCCGAATCGGCCCGCCACCCCGATCTGGCGCGGGTGTATTTCGAGGCCGGGCCGCTGCGCGGCAAGCAACGGCTGGCCGAGGTTCTGGAAATGCTGGTGCGGCGGGGACAGATGGACATCCCCGACACCTGGCAGGCCATGGACCAGTTCGTCGGCATGCTGCGCGGCGAACATTTCAACCGCGCGCTTCTGGGCCTGCCGCCCAGCCCGCGCGCCGACCGCGACCGCACGGTCGAGGGCGCGGTCGACATGATCATGTGCGCCTACGGCAAGAAGCAGCCGCTGTGACGGATGCCGGGGGTCATTCCCCCGGCGTGCGTTGGGCCATGCGGAACGGGTGCGCCGGATAGACGCCCAGGATGCGCACTTCGTGGCTGAAGAATTCCAGTTCCTCCAGCGCCAGCCGCAGGCCGCGCTGGGTGGGGTGGCCCTCGACGTCCACATAGAATTGCGCCGCCACGAACTCGCCGCCCACCAGATAGCTTTCCAGCTTGGTGATGTTGACGCCGTTGGTGGCGAAGCCGCCCAGCGCCTTGTACAGCGCCGCCGGGACGTTGCGCACCCGGAAGACGAAGGTGGTGACGCAGGACTGGTTGGGATTGGGCTCGATCACGTCGCGGGCCATCACCACGAAACGGGTGGTGTTGTGCTCGGCGTCCTCGATATTGGCTTTCAGGCTGTGCAGGCCGTAGATCTCGGCCGCCAGTTCCGAGGCGATGGCCGCCTTGCTGGTATCGCCGGTACGCGCCAGATCGGCCGCCGCCCCCGCCGTGTCGGCGCCGACGATCACCTTCAGCCCCAATTGCCGGATCAGATTGCGGCACTGGCCCAGGGCGTGCACATGGCTTTCCACCTGGGTGATGGTTTCCAGCGAGGCGCCGGGCAGGGCCAGCAGGTGGTGGTTGATGCGCTCGAAATGCTCGGAAATGATATGCAGCCCGGAATAGGGCAGCAGGTGGTGCACGTCGGCCACGCGCCCGGCCACCGAATTGTCGATGGGGATCATGGCATAGCGGGCGCGGCCCTCGCGCACGGCGGCGAAGGCATCCTCGAACGTCGCGCAGGGCAGCGGCTGCATGGCCGGAAAGGCGTTGCGGCAGGCCAGGTGCGAATAGGCGCCGGGCAGGCCCTGGAAAGCGATGGAATTCGCGGAATCGAGAGTGCTCATGTCGGTCCGGTGGCTTAGAGGCCGCGCGCGATCAGGTCGCGGGCGCGGTCAAGGTCGGCGGGAGTATCGACACCCAGCGGAACGGTGTCAACCAAGGCACAGTCGATGCGCATGCCGTTTTCCAGGGCGCGCAACTGCTCCAGCTTCTCGCGCTTTTCCAGCACGCCCTGGGGCAACGAGACGAAACGCTGCAACGCCTCGCGCTTATAGGCGTAAAGGCCGATATGGTGGTAATGCGGCCCCTCGCCCCATGGCGCGGTGGCGCGGGTGAAATACAGCGCCCGGCCGACCCGTTCCCCGGCGCCGAAACCGGCCACCGCCTTGACCACGTTGGGGTTGGTGCGTTCCTCCTCGACCTTGATCTCGGCCACCAGGGTGGACAGATCCACCGCCGGATTCTCCAGCGGCTGGAACACCGCGCGCACGATCTCGGGGTCCAGGGTCGGCAGGTCGCCCTGGACGTTGACCACCGCACCGAAAGCATGGTCGGGGTCGATCTTTTCCAACGCTTCCCACACCCGGTCCGAGCCCGAGGGATGGTCGGGATCGGTCAGCACCGCCGTGCCGCCATGGGCCTTGACCGCGTCGGCGATTTCCTGCTCGGCGGCGGCCACCACCACCGGCCCGATCCCCGCCGCCACCGCGCGCCGCCACACCTGCACGATCATCGGCACACCGCAGATATCGGCCAACGGCTTGTTGGGCAAGCGGGTGGCCGCCAGACGGGCGGGGATGATCACGACGGGATTCAGACGCGGCGGATGGGCGGACATGGCGAAGCTTCCAGACTGGGCAAAAACCAAGGCGGCAACCTTATCGCGCCCCGCCCCGCCTGCAAATCACCTTTCGACGGCGGGATTGTATACAATCATTGGGGTGTGTGGGAACATCCAGCCGTGACACGGATGCACACGAATGGGCACAGATGGGCACGGATGATCGAGCAGACGGAAACACAGGATATCACCTCTATCATCATCGGTGCCGCCTTCGCGGTTTCCAACACGCTTGGGCATGGATTTCTTGAAGCAATCTATAAGAATGCCCTGGCCGAGGAACTGCTTGCCCACGGCTTGTCCGTCAGCAAGGAAAAGTCCTTTCCGGTGTTCTATCGCGGCAAGCAAATGGGCTTCTACGTGGCCGACCTGATCATCGATGATCGCGTCATCGTCGAACTGAAGGCCGTGGATCAACTGGTCGAAGCGCATCGCGCGCAACTCATCAATTATCTGAAGGCGAGCGACCTCAAAGTCGGTCTGCTGTTCAATTTCGGACGCCCGAAGATCGAGGTCCGGCGCGTCCTTCTGTGACATCATCCGTGCCTATTCGTGTGCATCCGTGTCACGGCTGGCTGTATCCCTCTGGCCTTCGGAGGCGGTTCGGGCCAAACTCGGGCCGCGTTAGACATCGTGGGGAAGCCATGACCGCCTGTCCGTCCGAATTCGTCGCCCTGGCCGAGCGTCTGGCCGAGGCCGCCCGTCCGGTGATCCGCAAGTATTTCCGCACGCCGGTGGCGGTGGACGACAAGCCCGACGACAGCCCCGTCACCATCGCCGACCGCGAGGTCGAGGCGACCATGCGGGCCATCATCGCCGAAACCTATCCCCAGCACGGCATCCTGGGCGAAGAGCACGGCCGCCATAACGTGGACGCCGAATGGGTGTGGGTGCTGGACCCCATCGACGGCACCAAGGCGTTCATCACCGGCAAGCCCAGCTTCGGCACGCTGATCGCCCTGGCCCATCGCGGCCGCCCGGTGCTGGGCATCATCGATCAGGCCATTCTGGGCGAACGCTGGCTGGGCGCCGACGGCCACCCCACCACCTTGAACGGCGCCCCGGCGCGGGTGCGCGCGTGCGACGCCCTGGCCAAAGCCTATGCCTACACCACCGGGCCGGAATTCTTCGATTCCGCCACCCTGCCCGCCTGGAACCGCATCGCCGCCAGCGTCAAGCAGCCGCGCTATGGCTGCGATTGCTATGCCTATGCCCTGCTGGCCTCGGGTTTCGTCGATCTGGTGGTCGAGGCGGGGCTGAAACCCTATGACTATTCCGCCCTGGTGCCGGTCATCGCCAATGCGGGCGGCACCGTCACCGATTGGAATGGCGCGCCGCTGACCATCCATTCCGATGGCCGCGTCTGCGCCGCCGGTGATGCCCGTCTGCATGCCCAGGCGTTGCAGGTGCTGTCGGCATGAGGAATCTGGTAGCCGGATTGCTGATGCTGCTGGCCTTGCCCGCCCAGGCCGAGCCCCGGCATGCCATCGCCATGCACGGCGACCCGAAATACCCGGCGGGCTTTGCCCATTTCGACTACGTCAATCCCGACGCGCCCAAGGGCGGCAGCCTGCGCCGCGCCGCCCAGGGCACCTTCGACAATCTGAACCCGTTCATCGTCAAGGGTGTCGAGGCGGCAGGGTCGTCGCTGCCGTTCGAGACGCTGTTGATTTCCGCCGCCGACGAACCGTTCAGCGAATACGGCCTGCTGGCGGAAAGCATCGACACGCCGCCCGACCGCTCGTGGGCGACCTTCGTGTTGCGCAAGGAAGCGCGCTGGCACGACGGCAAGCCGGTGACGCCCGAGGACGTGATGTTCTCGTTGGACATCCTGCGGACCAAGGGCGAGCCCAATTACCGCTTCTACTACGCCGCCGTGGACAAGGTGGAGAAGGTGGGAGCGCGCGGGGTGAAGTTCACCTTCAAGCCCGGCGACAACCGCGAGATGCCGCTGATCGTCGGCCAGTTGCCCATCCTGCCCAAGCATTACTGGCAGGACCGCGCCTTCGACGCCACCACCCTGGAACCGCCGCTGGGCAGCGGCCCCTATCGCGTCGGCAAGTTCGAACCCGGCCGCTTCGTCACCTACGAGCGGGTGCGCGATTACTGGGGCAAGGACCTGGGCGTGCGGCGTGGCCAGTTCAATTTCGACGTGCTGCGCTGGGATTACTACCGCGACACCTCGGTCATGCTGGAGGCGTTGAAGGCGGGCGAATACGATTTCCGCGAGGAGAACGAGGCCACCAAATGGGCCACCGCCTATGACGACTGGCCCGCGCTGAAGGACGGCCGCGCCATCAAGCTGCGCCTGGACAACCATCTGACGGCGGGCATGCAGGCCTATGCCTACAACACCCGGCGGACACCGTTCCAGGATGCCCGGGTGCGCCACGCCCTGGCCTATGCCTTCGATTTCGAATGGACCAACCAGACCCTGTTCTGGGGCCAGTACCGGCGCTGCGACAGTTATTTCGCCAATTCCGACCTTGCCGCCACCGGCCTGCCCGGCCCCGACGAGATGAAGGTGCTGGAACCGCTGCGCGGCCAGATCCCGCCCGAGGTGTTCACCACCCCCTACCGCCCGCCGACCACCGACGGCCAGGGCAACATCCGCCCCAATCTGCGCACCGCCATGAAATTGCTGGAAGAGGCGGGCTGGCGGGTCGAGGACGGCCGACTGGTCAAGGACGGCCAGCCCCTGCGCTTCGAGATCCTGCTGGTGCAGGCGGCGTTCGAACGCATCACCCTGCCCTTCGTGCGCAATCTGCGCCGCCTGGGGGTCGAGGCCAGCGTGCGCACCGTCGATCCCAACCAATACGTCAACCGGGTGCGCGCCTTCGATTTCGACATGATCGTGCATTCCTGGGGCCAGTCGCAATCGCCGGGCAACGAACAGGCCATGTTCTGGTCGTCCGAAGCCGCCGAACAGAAGGGCAGCCAGAACGTGGTCGGCATCCGCAATCCGGCGGTGGACGTGTTGGTGGACCAGGTGATCGGCGCCCCCGACCGCGAAAGCCTGGTGGCGCGCACCCGGGCGCTGGACCGGGTGCTGCTGTGGAACCATTACGTCATCCCGCAATGGTACATGGGCGCCAACCGTCTGGCCTTTTGGGACAAATTCGGCCGCCCGGCCAATGTGCCCATGCAGGGCTATCAGATCATGTCGTGGTGGGCGAAGGAGAACTGACGCCGTGCTGGCCTATGCCCTGCGCCGTCTGGCGCTGATCCCGCTGACCCTGTTCGGCATCATGCTGATCAACTTCGCCGTGGCGCAGATGGCGCCGGGCGGCCCGGTGGAGCAGATGATCGCCCGCATCGAGGGCGCCCAGACCGGCGGCACCGAGCGGCTGGCGGGCGGCGGCGGCGAGTTGCAGCGCGGCAGCCAGCCCAAGTTCCGCGAGGGGCAAAGCGGCGCCTATCGCGGCGCCCAGGGCCTGGACCCCGCCTTCATCGCCGAGATCGAGAAGCAATTCGGTTTCGACAAACCGGCCCATGAACGCTTTTTGCAGATGCTGGGCAATTACCTGCGCTTCGATTTCGGCAAGAGCTTCTACCGCGACGTCTCGGTGCTGGGCCTGATCGCCGAGAAGATGCCGGTGTCCGTCTCGCTGGGCCTGTGGAGCACGCTGATCATCTATCTGGTGTCGATCCCGCTGGGCATCGCCAAGGCGCGGCGCGACGGCAGCGCCTTCGACATCGCCACCTCGTGGGCGGTGGTGGTCGGCTATGCGGTGCCGGGCTTCCTGTTCGCGGTGCTGTTGATCGTATTGTTCGCGGGCGGGCGCTATCTGTCGTGGTTCCCGCTGCGCGGCCTGACCAGCACCGATTGGGATACCCTCAGCACGCTTGGCAAGATAAAGGATTATTTCTGGCATCTGGCGCTGCCGGTCACGGCGCTGGTGGTGGCGGGCTTCGCCAGCCTGACCATGCTGACCAAGAATTCGTTCCTGGAAGAGATCAACAAGCAATACGTGGTGACGGCGCGGGCCAAGGGCCTGAGCGAGAACCGCGTGCTGTACGGCCATGTCTTCCGCAACGCCATGCTGCTGGTGGTGGCCGGATTCCCCAGCGCCCTGGTCGGCATCCTGTTCGCCGGATCGATCCTGATCGAGATCGTGTTCTCGCTCGACGGCATCGGCCTGCTGGGCTACGAGGCGGTGATGAACCGCGATTATCCGGTGATGTTCGGCACGCTGTACATGTTCAGCCTGTTGGGTCTGGTGCTGAACCTGATCAGCGACCTGACCTATCACTATGTCGATCCGCGCATCGACTTCGACAGCCGGGGGGGCTGAGCCATGCGCCTGTCACCCCTGACCCGCCGCCGCCTGGACGCCTTCCGCCGCAACCGCCGTGGTTTCTGGGCGCTGTGGCTGTTCCTGGCGCTGTTCGTCATCACCCTGGGCGCCGAACTGGTGGCCAACGACCGCCCCATCGTCGTCAGCTATCAGGGCAGCCTGTATTTCCCGGTGGTGAAGAACTACCCGGAAGTCACCTTCGGCGGCGACTTCCTGACCTACACCGATTACCGCGATCCCTATATCGCCGCCAAGATCGCCGCGGACGGCTGGGCGCTGTGGCCGCCCATCCGCCACAACCATCAATCCCTCAGCACCGAACTGACCCGGCCGCATCCGGCGCCGCCCTCGGCCGAGAACTGGCTCGGCACCGACGATCAGGGCCGCGACGTGGCGGCGCGGCTGATCTATGGCCTGCGCCTGTCCATCCTGTTCGGTCTGGCGCTGGCCGTGGTCAGCACGGCAATCGGCGTGACGATGGGCGCGGTGCAGGGCTATTTCGGCGGCAGGATCGATCTGGTCGGCCAGCGTTTCCTGGAAATCTGGGGCGGTCTGCCGCAGCTTCTGATCCTGATCATCGTCGCCAGCATGATCCGGCCCGGTTTCTGGACCCTGTTGGGGGTGCTGGCGCTGTTTTCCTGGACCTCGCTGGTCGGCGTGGTGCGCGCCGAATTCCTGCGCGCCCGTAATTTCGACTATGTGCGCGCCGCCAAGGCGCTGGGCATGAGCGATGCCCGCATCATGGCGCGTCACATCTTGCCCAACGCCATGGTGGCGACCCTGACCTTCATGCCGTTCATCCTGAACGGCTCCATCGTCTCGCTGACCGCGCTGGACTTCCTGGGCCTGGGCCTGCCGCCCGGCTCGCCGTCGCTGGGCGATTTGCTGGCCCAGGGCAAGGCCAATCTGCAAGCGCCATGGCTGGGCATCACCGGCTTCGTGGTGGTGGCGGTGCTGCTGTCGCTGCTGGTGTTCGTGGGCGAGGCGGTGCGCGACGCGTTCGATCCGAGAAAGACCAACCGATGAGCAATCCCCCCATCCTTCAGGTCCGTGATCTCGCGGTGTCGTTCGGCCAGGGCGCGGCGGAAGTGCGTGCGCTGCGCGGCGTGTCCTTCGACCTGGCCCGTGGCGAGACCCTGGCGCTGGTCGGCGAATCGGGCTCGGGCAAGTCGGTCACGGCGCTGTCCATCCTGCAATTGCTGCCCTATCCCCGCGCCTGGCACCCCAAGGGCAGCATCACCCTGGCCGGTCAGGAACTGCTCGGCGCGCCCGAGCGCACCTTGCGCGGCGTGCGCGGCAACCGCATCGCCATGGTGTTCCAGGAGCCCATGACCTCGCTGAACCCGCTGCATTCCATCGAGGCGCAGGTGGGCGAGGTGCTGGAACTGCACAAGGGCCTGCGCGGCGGCGCCAAGCGCGAGCGGGTGCTGGAATTGCTGCGGCTGGTGGGCATCCCCGAGGCGGAAAAGCGCCTGGGCGCCCTGCCGCACGAATTGTCGGGCGGCCAGCGTCAGCGGGTGATGATCGCCATGGCCCTGGCCAACGAGCCGGACATCCTGATCGCCGACGAGCCGACCACCGCGTTGGACGTCACCATCCAGGCGCAGATCCTCAAGCTGCTGAAGGATTTGCAGGCGCGGCTGGGCATGGCGCTGCTGTTCATCACCCATGATCTGGGCATCGTGCGCAAGATGGCCGACCGGGTGTGCGTCATGAACCAGGGCGAGGTGGTGGAAAGCGGCCCGACCAAGCGCATCTTCGCCGCGCCGGAACATCCCTATACCCGCCGCCTGCTAGCCGCCGAACCCCAGGGCAAGCCCAATGCCGCCGCGCCCGAAGCGCCGGTGGTGATGGAGGCCCGCGACCTGCGCGTCTGGTTCCCCATCAAAAGCGGTCTGCTGCGCCGCACCACCGCCCATATCAAGGCGGTGGACGGCATCAGTCTTGCCATCCGCCAGGGCCATACCATGGGCGTGGTCGGCGAATCCGGCTCGGGCAAGACCACGCTGGGGCTGGCGCTGCTGCGGCTGATCGGATCGCAGGGCGGTATCGTCTTCCAGGGCGACGACATCGCGCCGCTGTCCGCCGCCGCCCTGCGCCCCCGCCGCCGCCAGATGCAGATGGTGTTCCAGGACCCCTACGGTTCGCTGTCGCCCCGCCTGTCGGTCGGCCAGATCGTCGGCGAGGGACTGGAGGTGCACAAGATCGGCGCCGATACCGCCGAACGCCGCGCCATCATCGCCAGCGCCTTGGAAGAAGTCGGCCTGGACCCCGCCACCCAGGACCGCTATCCCCACGAATTCTCGGGCGGCCAGCGCCAGCGCATCGCCATCGCCCGCGCCCTGGTGCTGAAACCCCGTTTCATCGTGCTGGACGAACCCACCAGCGCGCTGGACGTGTCGGTGCAGGCGCAGATCGTCGATCTGCTGCGCGACATCCAGGCCCGCCACGGCATCGCCTATCTGTTCATCAGCCACGATCTGCGCGTGGTCCGCGCCCTGGCCGACGATCTGGTGGTGATGAAGGACGGCAAGGTCATGGAATCAGGCCGCGCCGCCGACATCTTCGCCGCCCCCCAGACCGAGTACACCAAGGCGCTGATGGCGGCGGCATTCGATATGGAAACGCTGGGCGGTTAAGGTTCAGCCAAGCGATTGGGCTGCCGCCCAAACCCGCCCGGAGGCACAGCCTCATAGGCGCTAACATAGAGATGGACAGGGGCGCCGGGCCGTGATTCAAGATTGAATGGCTCGTTCAATCTCAGATAATTCTGTTTCAGAGGCGTTGTCGGCGCTCTCGTCCATCGTGGACATT
>JAEXAH010000052.1 GCA_023458315.1 Pseudomonadota bacterium | reverse complement strand
CAGAGAGATTGGAGCCGTGGTGAACGAATTACCTCAATTCTGGCGGGTATCTCTGTGCCTCTGTGTCTCTGTGGTGAATTCATTGTTCATCACGCGCTGCTAAGTTAGCGTATATGAGGCGCACCCTAGCGCCGCGCCATGCGGTTGCGGACGCTGGTCAGGGTGTTGTTCAGTTCCGGGTGGTGGGGCAACAGGCGTTCGGCCAGTTCATGGGCGCGGACCCGGTCGATGGAGCCGGTGTTGAATTCCACTTCCAGCATCTTGGCCAGTTGGACCATGTCGTCGTAAGTCTTCATTTTTCTTCTCCCCGCCACTGGGCTGTTAACCAAATCTTAGCCGTGCGATGGCGGAGGAGAAAGAAATCGGAGGTATATCCTGCCAGGGGAAGGTGTAGCTACTCCTTTACCCCGTCATTCATGCTGCCTTGGTATAAGAGTGCGCGGGAAGTCCGTAAAATTTTACGGAAGTTTCCCGGCCGTTACTTGGCGACGATGTTCAGATTGGCTTCCAGCGCCAGGGTCAGCGGGCAGGGGCTGCGGTCCTCGCCATTGACGGTGCAGCGGCCGGGCCAGCCTTCCAGGGTCTGCTGGTCGAGCACCACATAGCGGGCGCTCTTGCACGAATACAGCCGTTCCGACGACTGGCCGGGGGCCAGGGCGCCGGTCGGCACCATCCAGGTGTTCAGTTCGGCCTTGTTGCCGTCCAGGGTGCGCAACAGGGCATAGGTGGAAACCGTGGCGGTGCCGCTGTTGATGGAGCGGACCACGAAACGGCAGGCGGCGCGGTCGGGCACGCCGGGATACATCACCTGGCTGACGGAAATCTTCAGGCCGCCGACGCGGTCGACGACGATGGGCGGCGGCACCAGATCGGCGCGCTGCACGGCGATGCTGGGCGGCAGAACCTTGCCGTCCTTGGGCGCCGACGACGCCACGGCACCCGACGCGCCAACCACCATCAGCGCGGCCGCCACCAGGGCTGCTTTGCGTTTCACCACAGGCTGATCCTCCGTCCGAAGGCCACACCTTCGGCATATGGTATTATCGCATCGCACAATCCACCGGTCCAATGCCGAAAGATGGCGACTTGTATTCCCAGATCGCGCCGCGCCGCTATTTTTCCAGGCGCGGCAGCACCAGCCGCACGCGCAAGCCGCCTTCGGGGCGGTTGTGCAGGGTGATGTCGCCGCCATGGGCGCGGGCGGCGGCGCGGGCGATGGACAGGCCCAGGCCGGTGCCGCCGGTTTCGCGGTTGCGGCTGCTTTCCAGGCGGGCGAAGGGGGCGAAGACCCGTTCCACCTCGGTTTCGGGGATGCCGGGGCCGTCGTCGTCGATGATCACCACCACGGCGCCGGGCGGGGTTTCCAGCGTGGCGCGGGCCCGGCCGCCGCCGCCATATTTGCGGGCGTTGTCCAGCAGATTGGCCACCAGCCGCTTCAACGCCACCGGTCCGGCCGCCAGCACCACGCTGTCGGGGCCGTCGTAATCGGCGCCCATATCCTCGGCCAGTCCCTGCACCAGCGCCGCCACGTTCACCGGCCGCCGTTCCTCGCGCGCGGCGTCGTCGCGGGCGAAGGCCAGGGTGGCGGCGATCATGTGCTCCATCTCCTCCAGGTCGGCCAGCATCTTGGCGCGCTGTTCGTCGTCATCCACGAATTCGGCGCGCAGCCGCATGCGGGTGATGGGGGTGCGCAAATCGTGGCTGATGGCCGCCAGCATCTGGGTGCGGTCCTCGACGAAGCGGCGGATGCGGCCCTGCATGACGTTGAAGGCATGGGCGGCGGCGCGGATCTCGCGGCTGCCGGTTTCCGGCAGCGGCGGCGCGGCGACGTCGACGCCCAGCCGTTCGGCGGCGGCGGCGAAGGTGGCGAAGGGGCGCGCGGCACGGCCCACCGCCCACAGCGCGGCGCCCGTGACCATGGCCAGCGCCGCCAGCAGCAGCCCCAGGAAGCGCGGCTGCCACATGGTGTCGCCGCCTTCCAGCGGCACCATGACGTTGAACCAGGAATCGTCGGCCAGCCGCACCGAAATGCGCAGCGCCGGGCCGCGCAGGAAGCCGAAACCGCCGGGGCCGCCGCCGGGGCCGCGGCCATGGCCGTGCATGACCATGTCGGGCGGTCCCGGCGGTTCCGGCACCGGCAGGATCGAGACGCGGATGTCGCGCCCGGCCAGATTCTGACCAAGCTGGCGGGCCACGGCGGCGCCCAATCCGTGATGGTCGCTGCCGGTGGGCACCACCGGATTGACGCCCCATCCGGCGCGAAAGCCCGGCGTGTCCATGCTGCGCAGGGTGGCGCGGCGGGCTTCGGGCGGGGTGGCGTCCAGCAGGTTGACCATGGCGGCCACCCGTTCGGCGGCGTTGCGCCCGCCCAGCGCCGCCAGCGCCTCGGACCGCTGATCGGCAAAGGTCAGCAGGGCCGCGCCCAGCGCCACCGCCAGCGCCGCCACCAGCACCAGGGCGGTGCGGCCCAGCAGGCTGTCGGGGATCAGCCGTATCCTCATAGCCGCGTCACCTCGGGGGTGAACAGATAGCCGCCGCCGCGCACCGTCTTGATCAGTTGCGGGTCCTTGGCGTCGTCGCCCAGCTTGCGGCGCAGGCGGCTGACCTGGATGTCGATGGACCGGTCGAACGGGATGGCCTGGCGGCCGCGCGCGAAATCCAGCAACTGGTCGCGCGACAGCACCCGGCGCGGATGTTCGACGAAGGCCAGCAACAGGTCGAATTCGCCCGCCGACAGGGTGGTGATGACGCCGTCCGGGCTCAACAGGTCGCGGGTGGCCACGTCCAGCACCCAATCCAGAAAGCGGAACCGCTGGCCGCCGCCCTCGGCCGCCGTCTGGGGCGCCGCCGCCGCCGTCGGTTGGGCGCGGCGCAGCACCGCCTTGATGCGGGCCAGCAATTCGCGGGGGTTGAACGGCTTGGGCACGTAATCATCGGCGCCCATCTCCAGCCCGACGATGCGGTCGGTGTCCTCGCCCATGGCGGTCAGCATGACGATGGGCACCGCCACGCCCTGGCCGCGCAGGCGCCGGGTCAGGCTCAGTCCGTCCTCGCCGGGCATCATCAGGTCCAGCACCACCAGATCGACCGGCCAGTCGGCCAGGGCGCGCTCCATCTCGACGCCGTCCTTGGCGGTGGTCACGCGCAGGCCGTGCCTGGCCAGGAAGCGGGCCAGCAGGTCGCGGATCTCGCGGTCGTCGTCGACGACCAGGATATGGGCTTGGCTTTCCATGACCTCAGTATAGCGCGGGCGGTGAAAAGCGGGCGCGGAAGTTGGTAACGGCCGGTAACAGGGGCGAAACCCAGTGTTACCATTTTCACCATCATGGCGTTACACGGCGGCGGTCATATGGGGCCATCG
This sequence comes from Pseudomonadota bacterium, assembly GCA_023458315.1. Lineage (GTDB taxonomy): Bacteria > Pseudomonadota > Alphaproteobacteria > Rhodospirillales > Magnetospirillaceae > Magnetospirillum. The sequence goes on along the minus strand of JAEXAH010000052.1, from coordinate 614 downwards.
AGTTCACACCCCTTCCCCCCGGAGGACCATCATGAAGCTGATTTCCCGCATCGCCGCCGCCGCCATCATCGGTCTTGGCATCGGCGCCGTGGACGCCGCCGCCCAGAACGCTCCGGTGCCGCCCGCTCCGCAGGGGGCGCAGGTGCAGCCGCCCGCGCCGCTGACCGCCGAGCAGGTCAAGACCGTGTTGGCCGGGCGCCTGGTGCAGATGCGCAGCGACCTGCGCGTCGGCAAGGTGGTGGACAAGGACGCCGACACCTACGAAGTGGAATTGCTGAAGGCCGACGGCACCGTGGCCGAGCGCGCCCTGGTGGACAAGCTGTTCGCCCGCCCGGCGGGTGCCCTGGCCGGTCACGGCCGCCATGGCCGTGGCCCGCACGGCTTCGGTTCCCATGGCTTCGGCCCGGGCGGTTGCATGACCGGCATGGGCGGCAAGGTTCCCGGCCCCGGCGCCCTGTGACGCCGCGGCCCGCGGGCGGAGGTTGTCCCCCATAGGCGCTAACATAGAGATGGACAGGGGCGCCGGGCCGTGATTCAAGATTGAATGGCTCGTTCAATCTCAGATAATTCTGTTTCAGAGGCGTTGTCGGCGCTCTCGTCCATCGTGGACATTG
>JAEXAH010000051.1 GCA_023458315.1 Pseudomonadota bacterium | reverse complement strand
GACGACAACTGGATCATGGCCTACGTCCATGTGGCGCACGACTGCCAGGTTGGCGATCACACCATCTTCGCCAACAACGCGACCCTGGCCGGCCACGTCCATGTCGGCGACTGGGCGATCCTCGGCGGCTTCACCGGCGTGCACCAGTTCTGCCGCATTGGCGCGCACGTGATGACCGCGGTCAGCACGGTCATCCTGCAGGATGTTCCGCCCTACCTGATGGCCGCCGGCAATACCGCGCAGCCTTACGGGATCAATGTCGAAGGCCTGAAGCGGCGCGGTTTCAACGCCGAGTCGATCACCTCGCTCAAGCGGGCCTACCGGACCATCTACAAGTCCGGCCTGCTGCTCGAGGAAGCCAAGCTCAAGCTGGTCGAGGAGGCGAAGACCCAGCCGGACGTCCAGCGCTTCGTCGATTTCCTGGCCGTTTCCAAGCGCGGCATCATTCGCTGACATGGTCGTGCGTATTGCCATGGTGGCGGGAGAGGCCTCCGGCGACCTGCTGGGCGGCCACCTGATCGCGGCGCTCAAGCAGCAGCTGCCGGATGCCGTGTTCTACGGCATCGGCGGACCGCGGATGCAGTCGCAGGGCATGGAGTGCTGGTGGCCGATGGGCAAGCTGTCGGTGATGGGCTACTGGGATGCGCTCAAGCATTACCGGGAGATCGCCGGCATCCGCCGGCAGCTGAAGAAGCGGCTGCTCGACCTGCGGCCGGACATCTTCATCGGCATCGATGCGCCGGATTTCAACCTCGGCCTCGAAACCGCCCTGAAATCGGCCGGCGTGCCGACCATCCACTACGTCAGCCCGTCGATCTGGGCCTGGCGCGGCGGCCGGATCCACAAGATCGGGCGAGCCGTCCGGCGCGTCCTCGCGCTCTTCCCGATGGAGCCGCCGCTGTACGAGAAGGCCGGCATTCCGGTGACCTACGTCGGCCACCCGATGGCCGATTCGATCCCGCTCGAGACCAGCCGCCACGCGGTGCGCGAGAAGCTTGCGCTGCCCCGCGACTATCCGATCATCGCGCTGCTGCCGGGCAGCCGGCGCGGCGAACTGGAGACGATGGGCGAACTCTTCGTGCAGACCGCCAAGCTGATCCGCGAACGCTTCCTGCCCGAGGCCGTTTTCGTCGTGCCGCTGGCGACGCGCGAAACGCGCTTGCAGTTCGAGGCGGCGATCTACCGCCAGCAGGCGGCCGACATTCCCTTCCGGCTGCTCTTCGGGCATGCCCAGGATGCCGTCGGTGCCGCCGACGTGGCGCTGATCGCCAGCGGTACGGCGACGCTGGAGGCGGCGCTGATCAAGCGGCCGATGGTGATCACCTACAAGATCGCCAAGTTCTCGTACTGGCTGATGAAGCGCATGGCCTACCTGCCCTACGTCGGCCTGCCCAACGTGCTCTGCGGGCGTTTCGTCGTGCCCGAGCTCCTCCAGCACGAGGCGACCCCGGAGAACCTCGCGGAAGCGCTGGTCAAGCTCTACGAGGACAAGGAGGGCGCCAAGGCGATCGAGGCGGCGTTCACCGACCTGCATCTTCAGTTGCGCCAGAATACCGCCGAGAAGGCGGCGCGGGCGGTCGTCGAATGCCTGCGCTGATCGTTCCCGACGGCCTCGTCTGCGGTATCGACGAAGCCGGCCGCGGGCCGCTCGCCGGACCGGTCGTGGCAGCGGCGGTGATTCTCGATCCGGCGAGGCCGATCGCCGGCCTCGACGATTCGAAGAAGCTTTCGGAAAAGAAGCGCCACCTGCTGGCCGGCGAGATCCGCGAAAAGGCGCTGGCCTGGGCGGTGGCCGAGGCCAGCGTCGAGGAAATCGATCGCCTGAACATCCTGCACGCGACGATGCTCGCCATGCAGCGGGCGGTGGCGGCGCTGGCGGTGACGCCCGAGCGGGCGCTGGTTGACGGCAACCGCTGCCCGCCGCTGGCGATGCCGGCCGAGGCGGTGGTCCAGGGCGACGGCAAGATTGCCTCGATCGCGGCGGCGTCGATCCTGGCCAAGACGGTCCGCGACGCCGGCATGCTGGCCTAGCACGAACAATACCCGGAGTACGGTTTCGACCGTCACATGGGCTATCCCACCGCCGCCCACTGCGCAGCCCTGGCCGAGCACGGCGCCTCGCCGGTACATCGGCGCAGTTTCGGGCCGGTGGCCCGTCAGCTGGCACTGCTGTGAAGCTGATCCAGTCGCGCGACAACGCCTTCTACAAGCAGCTGCGGCGGCTCGCCGAATCCGGTCGCGAGCGGCGCAAGCGCGGGCTTTCGCTGCTTGACGGCGTGCATCTGGTCGAGTCCTGGGAACGTTGTCATGGCCCGGTCGAGCAGTTGATCGTCGGTGAATCGGCGCTCGCCGGCGGCGAAATCGCCGCCTACGTGGCCGGGCGCGAGGTGACCGTTCTTGCCGATCCGCTGCTGCGCGAACTGGGCATTGTCGATACGCCGAGCGGTCTGCTCGCCCTGGTCGAGACGCCGGTGGCGAAGTTCACGGTCGACCTTGCCGGCGACGCGATTTTGCTCGACGGCGTCCAGGACCCGGGCAACCTCGGCAGCCTGCTGCGTAGTGCCGCCGCCGCCGGCATCCGCCAGGCGCTGCTGGCGCCGGGCTGTGCCGCGGCCTGGTCGCCGAAGGCGCTGCGCGCCGGGCAGGGCGCCCATTTCCTGCTCGACATCCACGAAGAGGCCGATCTCGCGGCTTTCATCGCCGACTACCGCGGCACCGCGGCGGTCACCTGTCTCGAGGGGGCTAGCGACCAGTTCGCCACCGAATGGCAGGGGCCGCTGGCCTGGGTTTTCGGCGCCGAAGGACAGGGCGTGCGCCCGGCGCTGATCGCCGCCGCCGGGCTGCGCCTGCGCATCCCGATGCCGGGCGCGGTCGAGTCGCTCAACGTCGGTGCGGCGGCGGCCGTCTGCCTGTTCGAGATGGTCCGCCGGCGCCGCTGATCAGCGCAGATTGAGTTCCTGCAGGATGGTCGCCGAGATTTCCTC
>JAEXAH010000050.1 GCA_023458315.1 Pseudomonadota bacterium | reverse complement strand
TGTACGAGATCGTCGAAGGCCCCCGGCTTCAGATCAACGCCCAGAACTGCCTGCACTGCAAGACCTGCGACATCAAGGACCCGACCCAGAACATCAACTGGGTGGTGCCCGAAGGCGGCGGCGGGCCCGGTTATCCTAATATGTGACGGGGGAGGGCCGCCGCCTTCATTCAACACAAGATGCAGCCAAGCCGTCGGCTTGGCTGCGGGGCGGCGGCGGGCCAGGCTATCCCAATATGTGAGGATACTTCATGAGCGAACACATCAAGGTCAGCACCGATAACGGTATCCGCACCATCCGCATCGAGCGGCCGGACAAGAAGAATGCTCTGACCCAGGCCATGTATGCCGCCTTGGCCGAAGCGATCAAGGATGGCGAGGGCGACGACGCGGTGCGGGTGTTCGTGCTGACCGGCACCGGCGACGTGTTCACCGCGGGCAACGATCTGGCCGATTTCCTCAAGGTCGGCGACATCGCGGCCAGCCCGGCGGCGGATTTCCTGCGTCTGCTGTCCAGCGCCGCCAAGCCGGTGGTGGCGGCGGTCAACGGCACCGCCATCGGCATCGGCGTCACCATGCTGATGCATTGCGATCTGGTGGTGGCGGCCGAGGATGCGCGGCTGCAATTGCCGTTCATCAATCTGGCGCTGGTGCCCGAGGCGGCATCGTCGCTGCTGTTGCCGCGTCTGGCCGGGCATCACCGCGCCGCCGAATTGCTGATGCTGGGCGAGTCGTTCGACGCCCAACTCGGACGCGAGATCGGTCTGGTCAACCGGGTGGCTCCTGCCGCCGCCGTGGAAGCGGTTGCCACCGATCTCGCCACCCGGCTGGCCGACAAGCCCGCCACCGCCCTGCGCCTGACCAAGACGCTGCTGAAGACCCAGGGCGACGACGTCGCCGCCCGCATGGGCACGGAATTCGACGCCTTCTCGGAATGTCTGGCCTCGCCGGAACTGAAGGAGGCGGTGGCCGCTTTCTTCGAACGCCGTCCGGCCAATTTCCGCGCGGTGTGACGGTGTTTTCCCCGCCTTGCGCCAACGCGGGGCGGGGATGCGCCGAATTCTCTTCCCTTGTGCCTGTCAAAGCGTCTATGGTCCGACCGCTCATTCGCTGGAGGCTCACGCGTCTCTCGAGAGAGACGCTGACATGGGTTGGGGTGGCCTTGGGCGCCGCCCCCCGCGAGGACGCTTCTTCCTCTTGACCTCCTCCCGCACCTTTTCATGCTGCCGCTTGGTCCGGATTCCGGCCCGGGCCGCATCGTCATTGTCATAAGGAAGACCATTGTCGTTCTCTGATCTCGCGCTCCATCCGCTCGTTCTCAATGCCCTGATCGAAGGCGGTTACGACCAGCCGACCCCGGTCCAGGCCGACGCCATTCCCCCGGCCCTGGACGGCCGCGACGTTCTGGCCACCGCCCAGACCGGCACCGGCAAGACCGCCGCTTTCCTGCTGCCGACCCTGACCCGTCTGGCCGCCAATCCCCCGGCGCCGCGCCGCGATGCCGCCACCCCCCGCGTCCTGGTGCTGGCCCCGACCCGCGAGTTGGCCCGCCAGGTGCTGCAATCGGCCCGCAAGTACGGCAAGTTCCTGCGCCTGAACACCGTCGAACTGGTGGGCGGCCTGCCCTACCGCGAGCAGTTGCGCATGCTGTCGCGCCCGGTGGACATCGTGGTCGCCACCCCCGGCCGTCTGATCGACCATATCGAACGCCAGCGCCTGAACCTGTCCGAAGTCGAGGTGCTGATCCTGGACGAAGCCGACCGCATGCTGGACATGGGCTTCCTGGAGGATGTCGAGAAGATCGCCGCCGCCTGCGCCCGTTCGCGCCAGACCCTGCTGTTCACCGCCACCCTGGACCGCCGCATGGCCAAGCTGGCCGAGGGGCTGTTGCAGAACCCGGTCCGCGTCGAGGTGGCCCACACCACCGAGAACGCCGCCAAGATCGAGCAGCGCCTGCACCACGCCGACGATCTGGAGCATAAGCGCAAGCTGCTCAATCACTTCGTCGGTCTGCCCGAGGTGGAGAAGGCCATCGTCTTCACCGCCACCAAGCGCGACGCCGATACCCTGGCCCGCGATCTGTGGCAGGCCGGTCACGCCGCCGGTGCCCTGCACGGCGACATGAACCAGAGCCAGCGCAACCGCACCATCGAGCAATTGCGCAGCGGCCGCATCCGTCTGCTGGTGGCGACCGACGTGGCCGCCCGCGGCATCGACATCAAGGACGTGACCCACGTCATCAATTTCGACCTGCCGCGCCAGCCCGAGGATTACGTGCACCGCATCGGCCGCACCGGCCGCGCCGGCGCCGAGGGCGTCGCCATCTCGTTCGCGGGCAAGGTCGACCGCGAGGCGCTGTTCCGCATCGAGCGTTACACCAAGGCCACCATGGAAGTGCATGTGGTGCCGGGGCTGGAGCCCCGTCGTCCGCTGTCCGCCGCTCCGGCCGGTCGTCCCCAGGGCGCCAAGCGCTTCCGCCCCGATGGCGGCGCGCCGGGCAAGAAGTGGGGCGGCCGTCCCGCTGGTCAGGGCCAGGGCCAGGGTCACGGTCATGGCGGTGGCCATGCTGCCCGTGGTCCGCGCTTCGCCGCCCAGGCGGGCAAGTAAGGCGGTCGGCCATGGATGAGGCGTTGGAGGAACGGCTGGTCGAGCTGGAAACCCGCATCGCCTATTACGAGCGCATGGCCGAGGATCTGTCCTCGGTCATCGCCGACCAGGGCCGCACCATCGACATCTTGACTGAACGGGTGCGGCGCCTGACCGGGCGCTTGCGCGAGGTCGAGGCGGGCTGGGACCGTTCGCCCCAGGACGACAAGCCGCCGCCGCATTATTGATGTGCGATTACTTCGTCTACGTCCTGATCAACGATGCCGGGATCACCTATACCGGCATCGCCAAGGACGTGGATTCCCGGCTGGATTGCCACAATCGCGGCACCGGCGCCCGCTTCACCCGCGGGCGCGGGCCGTGGCGGGCGCTGCACCGCGAAGGCCCCATGCCCCATGGCGACGCCTTGCGGCGCGAGGCGGCCATCAAGAAGGACCGCGCCTTCAAGGCCGCGCTGAAGACGGCGGCGGCGACAACACCGACTTGAACACCATGTCGTCGGGCAGCAACCGGTCGGTGAACAGCGCCAGCACCTGATCGCGGGTCGCGCGGATGTCCTCGCCCGAGGCGTATTCCGTGCTCATGCGGGCCAGCAGGGCGCGCATGCGGTCGTGACCGCGCCGGTGCTGATCCAGCAGGTGCGGCAGGTGCAGGCTCAGCACCTGTTCCTGGCCCAAGGCATGGCGGTCGTATTCCATGCGCAATTGCGCCAGCCGCGCCACCACCGAACGCCCCGCCGCCATCTCGTCGTCGATCAGGTCCAACAGCACGGCCAGGCGCAGATGCGCTTCCTGCACCATGTCGGCAACGGTCTGGGGAAGGGGATGCTGATGGGTCATGGCGGCGCCTCCAGGGTTAAAGCCTGTATAGCGCCGCCATTTGTGGTTGCTCAAGTCTGAGGTGTATCATCCTTTGGTCGGATGGTCTCAGCCTTGGGTCAGACTTCCCCCCACATCGGCCAGCACCAGGATGCCCAGAACGGCGAACAGCGCCGCCGCCGCCATGTGCACCAGACGCAGCGGAATCTTGGTGGCGGCGACCTCGCCCAACAGCACGGCGGGAACGTTGGACAGCATCATGCCCAGGGTGGTTCCGGCCGTGACCCACAACAGCGATTGATAGCGCGCCGCCAGGGCCACCGTGGCGATCTGGGTCTTGTCGCCCATCTCCAGCAGGAAAAAGGCGATCACCGTGGTGATGAAGGCGTTGGCGCCCGCCTTGGGGGCGTCGTCCTCGTCGGCCTTGTCGGGCACCAGCACCCAGGCGGCCATGGCCAGGAACGACAGGCCCAGCACCCAGCGCATGATCTGGGGGCCGACCCAGGCGGCGACCAGCGACCCGGCGGCGGCGGCCAAAGCGTGGTTGGCCAGGGTGGCCACCAGGATGCCCAGGATGATCGGCACCGGCTTGCGGAAACGGGCGGCCAGCATCAGCGCCAGCAACTGGGTCTTGTCGCCGATCTCGGCGATGGCGACCACGGCGGTCGAGGTAAGCAGGGCTTCCATGGAAATACTCAAAGGGGGCCGGACGGACGGACCAATGGCTCGCCGTCCGCCCGGCCCCCCGGGAATGACGGTCAAAGCCAAAGGTCTCACCAAGCCGTGTCGCGGCCGGAAACGCCATGGGCCGTGGCCCAAGTCTGTTGACGTTCCCCCCTCTGAACCCGAGGGCGGTTACTCCCCAATGACGGGGCGCACCATAGCGGCGGCGTCGGTCGCGGTCAATTCCTGTTCCAGCCGCTCCAGCCCCCGGTCGGGAATGCCCAGGCGGCGCAGGGTCGCCGCCGTGCGGTGCAGATAGTCGCGGTTGCTGCCCAGCGGGCCGCTGGCGGCGGCCAGGGTGGCGGCCACCCGCGCCGGGGGCAGGGCACCGGCGAAGGTGGGGTGGCGCGGGTTGGCGGTGAAGGTCAGGGCGCGCACCGCGCCCTGGGGCGTGGACAGCGGCAGCAGGCGGGGGACATAGGCCCCCGTCACCATCTCGCGCCGCCACAACAGGGCCAGTTCGCTTTGCGCCTGGTCGGCGGCGATGCGCAGCACCAGGCCCCGGCACGACCCGCCGGGCATCAGCCCCATCATCAGTCCCGGCACCTGGGCCGAGGCCCGTCCGGCGTGAATCCAGAAGCAGAAGCGGCGGTGATGGCCGGTCAGCCGGGCGGGGCGCTGCTCGACCGGTGTGAACACCGGGTTCCACAGCAGCGAGCCATAGGCGAACACCCAACAGGCATCGTCCGGCGGCCGCACCGCCGCCAGGGACCGATCCAACTGTTCGTCGCTCAGCAGCAGGTGGCCCCAGCCCGACTGGGCGATCATGCGGCGCAGTTCGCCCTGCTCCAGCCCCGCGCGGGAAACGCCGATTTCTTGTTCGCAGCCCATGGCCAAGGCCATACACCAATCCACCCCGAACGGGAAAGTGTGCCTTGCGTTTTTAACACGTAAGGATTGATCGGAACGAAAATGCTCTCCTGTGGAGTGATTTTTTCTTAGGGTGTAAGCTGTAGGGCGAGGAAAGGGGGCGGCATGGATGGCGAGACATTGCGGGCCGAAGGCGGGTTGACCCAGGCGGCGCCAGCGATGGCGGCGGTGTCCGTGCGGCGGCGCATCGCCGTGCGGCTGCTGGTCTATATCCTGCTGTTCAGCCTGTTGGTCACGGTTCTGTCCACGGCGCTGCAACTGGCGTTGGAATATCGCCGCGACATGGCGGCCATCGACACCCGGCTCGAGGAAATCCGCACCACCGCCCTGTCCAGTCTGGCGGGCAGTCTGTGGCGGCTGGATGGCGGCCAGTTGCGCCTGCAACTGGAGGGGCTGCTGCACCTGCCCGACCTGCGGGCGCTGGAGGTGCGCGAAAGCTATACCGGCCTGTCGGCGCCGCTGGTGGTGTCGGTCGGCCGCCGCGACGACGGCGCGGTCATCGCCCGCGAATACCCCATCATCCATCCCGAACGCGGCCCCGGCCGCCCCATCGGCACCCTGTATGTGGAGGTCGGGCTGGACGGCGTCTACGGCCGCCTGCTGCAATCGGGGCTGTTCATCCTGGCGACCCAGGGGGTCAAGGTCTTCCTGGTGTCGCTGTTCACCCTGTTCATCGTCTGGCGGCTGGTGACGCGCCATCTGATCGCCATGGCCGCCTTTCTGGATTCCTACGACGTGCGGCGGGCGCTGCCGGAATTGCGGCTGGCGCGGCGCGGGCGCGGCGACGGCGACGAACTGGACCGGGTGGTGGCGGCGTTCAACGGCCTGTGCGTCAGCCTGCAACGGGCCTATGCCGATCTGCGCGAGGCCAACGCGGCGCTGGAACGCGACATCGAGGACCGCCGCGCCGCCGAGAACGAGATCGCCCGCCTGAACGCCGTGCTGGAGCAACGGGTGCGCCAACGCACCGCCGAGCTTGAGGCGGCCAACAACGAGCTGGCAGCCTTTACCCATTCGGTGTCGCACGATCTGCGCGCCCCGCTGCGCCGCATCGAAGGCTTTGGCCGTGCCCTGGCCGAGGAATGCCGGGTCGGGCTGGGCGAGCGCGGCGGCCATTACCTGGAGCGTATCCGCGCGGGCGTCGCCGAAATGGGCGACATGGTCGAGGCGTTCCTGGAACTGGCCCGCGCCAGCCGGGGCGAGATGGCGCCGGAACCGGTGGACCTGTCGGCCCTGACGCGCGAGGTGGCGGCGGAACTGGCCGAGCGCGATCCCGACCGCAAGGTGGCGCTGAGCGTCGAGCCGGGCCTCAGCATGCGGGGCGATCGCCGTCTGCTCAAGGCGGTGCTGACCAACCTGCTGGACAATGCCTGGAAATACACCCGCGACACCGCCCAGCCGACGGTGCGGGTCGGCCGCACCGTGGCCGATGGCCGCACGGTGTTTTTCGTGCGCGACAACGGCATCGGTTTCGACCCGGCCTTCGCCGCCGCGCTGTTCCGGCCGTTCAACCGCCTGCACCCCGGCGAACGCTATGAAGGCTGCGGCATCGGGCTGGCCACCGTGCAGCGCATCGTCGCCCGCCATGGCGGAAGGGTGTGGGCCGAGGGCGCGCCCGGCCAGGGCGCGACCATCCTGTTCACCTGCTGGGAAGGGGCGGGCGCCTGGGATGCCCCGGTGCCCGCGCCCGGAATGACGGAGGCGGCGGCATGGCCCGGACGCTGAGGGTTCTGCTGGTCGAGGACAGTCCCGACGACGCCGAACTGATCGAACTGGAACTGGTGCGCGGCGATTACGCCCCGGTCCTGCACCGCGTGGATACGGCGGCGGCCCTGCTGGCGGCGCTGGAACACGATTGGGACGTGGTGTTGTCCGACTACAACCTGCCGCAATTCGGCGCCGAGGGGGCGCTGGCTTTGCTGCATGCCATCGGCAGCGACCTGCCGTTCATCATCTTGTCCGGCGCGGTCGAAACCGACGACACCGTGGCGCTGATGAAATGCGGCGCCCATGATTTCGTGCACAAGGATTCCCTGGCGCGGCTGGTGCCCGCCATCGCCCGCGAGGTGCGCGAGGCCGAGGAACGCGCCCTGCGCCGCCGGGCCGAGGAACGGGTGCGGGTGCTGTCGCAGGCGGTGGAGCAAAGCCCGGTGGCGGTGGTGATCACCGACCGCGACGGCGTCATCCAATACGTCAATCCGCGCTTTCTCGAGGCCACCGGCTACGAGGCCATCGACGCCATCGGCCGCGACCTGGATTTCACCGCCCGCGACGACACTCCGGCGGAAACCTTCCGCGACCTGTGGGCACGGGTGCGGCGCGGCCAGGAATGGCGCGGCGAATTCTGCGGCCGTCGCCGCGATGGCTCGTTGATGTGGGAAAACGTCACCGTGTCGCCGTTGCTGGACGCGGTCGGGGCGCTGGACGGCTTTCTGGCGGTCAAGGAGGACATCACCCTGCGCCGCTCCTACGAGGAGCAATTGCTGCGGCAGGCCAATTTCGACGACCTGACCGGCCTGCCCAACCGGGTGCTGATGCTGGACCGGCTGGATCAGGCCCTGGCCGCCGCCAACCGCTGCGGCGGGCGCACCGCCCTGCTGTGTGTCGATATCGACCGCTTCAAGGACATCAACGACAGCCTGGGGCACGAGGCGGGCGACCGCATCATCCGCGCCGTGGCGGAACGCCTGGCGTCGTGCCTGCGCGACGGCGATTCCCTGGTGCGGCTGGGCGGCGACGAATTCGCGGTGATCCTGCCGATCGTCGGCGATGCCGACGCCGCCCGCCACATGGCCGAACGGATCGCGGGCGTCATGGGGCGGCCGCTGCTCTTGGCCGACCGCGAGCATTTCGTCACCGTCAGCACCGGCATCACGCTTTACCCCGATGACGGCGAGGACCGCCAGGTTCTGCTGAAGAACGCCGATCTGGCCATGTACAAGGCCAAGGAAGCGGGGCGCAACCGCTATCGCTTCTTCACCGCCGAGTTCAACCAGCGTCTTCAGCAGCGTCTGGCGCTGGAGGCCGAATTGCGTGGCGCCGACCGGCGGCGGGAATTGCTGCTGCATTACCAGCCCATCGTCCACCTGGACAGCGGCATCGCGGTCGGCATGGAGGCGTTGCTGCGCTGGCAGGTGCCGGGGCGGCAATTGCGCATGCCCGGCGAATTCATCGCGGTGGCCGAGCAGGCCGGGCTGATCGGGCCGCTGGGGCAATGGGTGGTGCGCACCGCCTGTGGCGAATTGTCCGATTTGCTGCGGGCGCCGCACGGGCCGGGGCGGGTGGCGGTCAACGTCTCGCCCCATCAATTGCAGGACGAAGCCTTCGGCCCCATGGTCGCCCGCCTGCTGGAGCAGAACGGGCTGGCGCCCGATCATCTGGAATTGGAAATCACCGAAAGCGTGTTGATGGACGACACGCGCGAAACCACCGCCAATCTGGACATGCTGTGCGAGATGGGCATCCGTCTGTCCATCGACGATTTCGGCACCGGCTATTCGTCGCTGGGCTACCTTCAGCGTTATCCCTTCCACACGCTGAAGATCGACCGCTCGTTCGTGTCGCAGGCGCCGCACAGCCGCAACGCCGGGCGGCTGGTGGAAACCATCATCGCCATGGCGCACGGCCTGGGGCTCGAGGTCATCGCCGAAGGCGTGGAAACCGAACGGCAGGCGGATTTCCTGCGCGCCCGGCGCTGCGATCAGGTCCAGGGCTATCTGTACGGCCGCCCGCAACCGCTGTCGGTGATGGCGGGGGTGTAGATCAGCCGATGGGCGGGCCGAACACCAGGGTGACGTCGCCCGGCAGCAGGGCGCGGTCGCGGCCGGTGCGCTTGGCCTGATACATGCGCTGGTCGGCGGCTTCCACCAGTTCCGGCCAGTCGCGGGCGTTGTCGGCGACGCGTTCGGCCACGCCGATCGAGGCGGTCAGCGGCGAGCCGTCGGGACGGTTGCCGAAACCCGCTTCGCGCAGGCGCTGCACCACGATGCGCGCCCCTTCGGCATCGGTGTTGTTCAGGATGGCGACGAATTCCTCGCCGCCCCAGCGCACCAGAACGTCGCCCTTGCGCAGACCGTTCTTCAGCCGTTCGGCCAATCCCTTCAGGGCCTTGTCGCCCTCGTCATGGCCGTAGGTGTCGTTGATGGACTTGAACTTGTCCAGGTCGAAGAAGGCCAGCGACATGGGTGCGTTCTGCAACGCCGACAGACGGAACAGCAGGTCCAGCGTCTCGCCGCCCGACCGCCGGGTATAGGCGCCGGTCAGCGGATCGATCATGGCGCGGTTGACCAGCGCCGCCATGTAATGCAACTGACTCATGCCCGAGAACATGGCCACGCCCATCACCAGCACCATCAGCCACAATTCCGGGCCGTGCACCACCAGCGACAGGCTTTCGCCGTTCATGTGGTAGCCGACGATGGCGAAGGCGAAGGCGGGGATGGAGAAAAGCAGCACTTCCAGCGCGGTCAGCGGAAAGATCGCCAGACCGGCCAGCACGATGTTGGGCATCAGGGCGTACAGCTTGGTCGCCAGCATGGCGAACGGGTCCAGTTCCAGGCCCGAGATGATGCGCACCGACATCAGATAGAACACCGGCGGCACCAGCAGCAGCGCCACCAGCATCAGATCGGCCTGAAGCCGCGACTTGGTGCTTTCCCACGGCCAGGCCAGGGCGACGAACACCAGCGACGACGCGAAGCGCATGGCGGTCATCTGCGCCCATTCCGGCCACGGGAACACGAACCAGTCCAGGATCGAGCACACCGGCACCAGCACGGCGAACAGCGCGGCCACCAGTTGCACGCGGGAAATGGTGACGCTGGCGGCGTGGCGGCGGATGTGGGCCGAATGCCGGAACGGCACCAGCAGATCAAGGAATTGCTCCCAGGTGATCTTGATGGGTGCGAAGAGGTGCGCAGCGAAGGAGCGCCGAGCGGGCGCCGCGTCTTCCGTGATGTTGCCGGACATGAAACCCCAATCCCAAAAAAATCCGCACAAGCGGGCGGCAAGACCTTAGTGCAGGTGGGGGTGTCGTCACAATGCGGTGATGGCCGTATCTGGAAGCTTTTCACTGTTTTCCGGATGCCCGGTTGCCCGCGCCGCCGTCGGTTCAACCATTGGGCCGGGGAAAACTGGCCCGTGGCTTGCTTGGCACGGGACAAAGACACCGTGACGGGGGCTCTGATGTCGGAAACCTATCAACGGCTGATGGCCATGCCCGGTGGCGGCGACGGTTTCGACCGCCATGTTTTCGCCTGTGTCCTTGCCCGGGGATTGGCCGAGGCGCCGCGCCCGCTGGCCCATGCGGTTGGACTGGACGCCGTCGAACTGGAACGGCTGCGCCGTGTCTTCTTTCCCGAGGCCCGCTGGTTGATCAAAGTGAGCGGCGGTGACAGTGGCGAGGACGCGTTGGAGGAACCGGACCTGCGTTGTCTGCTTCGTGACAACGCCACCCGCCCGGGCGACCCGGTGGCGCAATGGCTGGCGGCCATGGTGGCGCGGCGGTCGTTGCGGCCCGGCCATCTGTGGCAGGACATGGGCCTGAGCAGCCGCACCGACCTGTCCGGCCTGCTGAACCGCCATTTCCAGCCCCTGGCCCGGCGCAACGACCGCGACATGAAGTGGAAGAAGTTCTTTTACCGCACCTTGTGCGAGGACGAAGGGGTGCTGGTGTGCAAGTCGCCGGTCTGCGACACCTGTTCCGATCTGGACCAATGCTTCGGACCAGAGGAGTAGGGGCGGACACCCCCGGCGTTCCGGTGTGAACCTGCCATGCCTTGCCCCGGATGTTCCTTTCAGTTAAGAATGCGAATGCGTCTTAATTAAAGGAATGGCCGTGCCGCTGCCGCCGCTCACCGCCGAATTGTCCGCCGCCGGGATTCGCCCGACCCGCCAGCGCCTCGCCCTGTTGGGGCTGATCCGGCGCGGCGGGGTGCGGCACATGGCGGCCGAGCATCTGTTCCGCGAGGCGACCGAGGCCGGGCTGCGGCTGTCCCTGGCCACCGTCTACAACGCGTTGAACCTGTTTTCCGCCTCGGGGTTGCTGCGCCGGGTGGATGTGGGCGAACGCACCTGGTTCTGCACCAACCAGGAAGACCACCATCATCTGTTTGACGAGGCCACCTCGGAACTGAGCGACCTGTCCGCCGACACGTTCCGTCTGGTCGGCACGCCCGATTTGCCGCCCGATGTGGAATTATTGCGGACGGATGTGATCGTCCGGGTCAGGAAGGTCAGGATGTAAGGCTTTTGAGAATGGTTCTTAAACGTTTAAAATCGTGATGGCTTTCAAAAACTTAGCTTGAAAGGCCCTGGCACTCCGCGCCAGACTGGCAGCCATCTTCCGTTGCCAGCAGGTGTCTGCCATGAAGGGCGTCCAATCGGTCATCGACCGTCTCAACAAGCTGCTGACCGGCGAGCTGACCGCCGCCGACCAGTATTTCATCCATTCCCGCATGTACCAGAACTGGGGCTTCCAGAAGCTGTACGAGCGTCTGGAGCATGAGCGCGTCGAGGAACTGGAGCACGCCGCCAAGCTGATCCAGCGCATCCTGTTCCTGGAGGGCGTGCCCGACGTGGCCACCCGCGCGCCGCTGGCCATCGGCTCCGATGTGCCGTCCATGATCAAAAATGATCTGGCCTACGAGCTTCAGGTGGTCGCCGCCCTCAAGGAAGCCATCGCCCATTGCGAACAGGTGCAGGATTACGACACCCGTCGCCTGCTGGGCGAATTGCTGGACGACACCGAGAACGACCACACCCACTGGCTGGAACAGCAATTGTTCCTGATCAACGCCATGGGCCTGCCCAATTATGCCCAGTCGGCCGCCGCCGGCCTGTCCGGCACCTGACGCGAAGGAAACGACCATGAAGGGTGACAAGGACGTCATCGCGGCGCTGAACGGCCTGCTGAAGATCGAACTGACCAGCATCAACCAGTATTTCCTGCATGCCCGCATGCTGAAGAACTGGGGTGTGCGCGATCTGGGCAAGGTGGTCTACAAGGCGTCCATCGAGAAGATGAAGTCGGCCGACGACCTGATCGAGCGCATCCTGTTCCTGGAGGGGCTGCCCAATCTCCAGGATCTGGGCAAGCTGAACATCGGCGAAACCGTGCCGGAAATCATCGCCGCCGACTTGGCCGCCGAGATCGCCGAGCGCACCGAACTGGTGGCCGCCATCGCCCTGGCCGAAGCCCGGCAGGATTATCAGACCCGCCACGAACTGGCGGAAATCCTGGAAGAGCTTGAGGAATACATCGACTGGCTGGAAACCCAGCAGGGGCTGATCAAGGATTTGGGCCTGCCCAATTACCTGCAATCGGCCATGGGCGAGATCGAGGGCGGCTGACGTCCTCGGCCACGGCCATGATCAACGGGGGTGGTTCCAATGCGGGGCCACCCCCGTTTTCTTGACCAAGGTTAAAGACCTGCCCCCTTTTCGCCGTCATCCTGGCCGCAGGGAGGAGTGCCTTCGATGCGCAGCCCATGGGCGACACGGCAGATTTTTGAACGGGAACCGCTGGCACGGTTCGCGTCTCTGCTTGCGCTGTTCGGCTTCCTCTTCACCACGACCACGCCGGGACTGGCGTTGGTCAATGCCGCCGGGCAATCCCTTGCCGTCGGCGGTTTCCTTGGCGTCTATGTCTGTCATGCGCAGGGAAGCGCCGCTTCCCTGCCGGGCGAGACGTCCGGCCCCAGCGACGAATGCTGTCTGGTTTGCCAGGCGGCGCAGCTGGCCAACGGGGCGGTGCCGCCCCAACACTTCACTCTCCCCACCGAGAGCGCGGCAGCCATCCGTTTGTCGGCAAGCGCCCAGGATCGGCGCGAAGGCACGGCGTTCCGCCATGCCCAGGCCCGCGCCCCCCCGCTCGTCTGAGCGTTCCCCCCTGCGATCGTTCCTTACGGATTGCTTGTCGGCTTGACCACGGGCGGCGCCATGGAAGCATCCAGCGTCTTGCCCGCCTTGAGCGCACGCAGCAGCGCCAGCGATTCGGGGCCGTCCCAGGCGGCGGGTCCGACGAAGCGGGCAATTTCGCGCCCTTGCGGGTCGATCAACAACGTGGTCGGCAGCACCGGCACCCCCAGCGCTTCCCCCGCCTTGCGCTGGTGGTCGACGTGCACCGCCAGGTTGCGGATGCCCAGTCGGGCGTAGGTGTTGACCGCGCCCACGGCGCCGGACCGGTCCAGGCACAGCGCCACGACCGCCACGCCCTCGGGCTCGATGATCGGGCGCAGGCGGTCCAGCGCGGGCAATTCGGCGACGCAGGGCAGGCACCAGCTGGCCCACAAATTCATCAGCACCGGCCGCCCGCGCAGGGTGTCCAGTCCGGCGGGCCGCGATTCGTTGTCGCGGATGTCGATCTGCGGCAACGGGCGCGGCTGGGCGTGCACGAACAATCCCTGTTCCGCCTTGGCCGCCCGCGCGGCGAAGGGCAGGGGTGTGCTCGCGGCCAGGGCAGCAGTCAGAAAGGAGCGACGGTTCATTTCTCGATCACCTCGATCAGTCGGGCGGCCAGCTCGTCGGGTTCCGAGCGGTGGCCCAGTTTGGCCACGAACCGCCCCTGGCGGTCCATGATGAATATTCCGGCGGAATGGTCGACGAAATAGGTGTCGGGTTCGCTGGGGTCGTGGGGCGGGTTCAGCACATAGCGGATCTTGAACGCCTTGGCCGCCGCGTCCACCGCCGTCTGGTCGCCGGTCAGGCCGACGAAATCGGGGCCGAACGCCTGCATGTATTCGCCCAGATGGGCCGGGGTGTCGCGGCGCGGGTCCACCGAGATGAAGATGGGCACCACCTGCGCCGCCTTGTCGCCCAGCAGGTCCATGGCCCCGGCCATGGTGTTCAGCGTGGTCGGGCAAATGTCGGGACAGAAGGTGTAGCCGAAGGTCATCACGCGAATCTTGCCGTCATAGCTGTCCTGGGTGACGGTCCTGCCGTCATGGGCGGTCAGTTCGAACCGCCCCGTGACCTCGGCGGCCGACGATGGCGCCGTCAGCAGCAGCAGGCCCGCCAGGGCCGCGAATCCTTTCCACATGTCTTCCCCCTTCGGCGGTGGTTTCCGGGTGTGGCGCCATTACACCACCGTCGCCCCCGTCACGAATTGACCAAGGTCACGGCTGGCACATGACCGAAAGTTCATGCTTCCCCGCGAAGTGTTGGAGTGCCTCTTCGATTTTCATTTAACAGTTCGAAGGTGGGGAAGATGAAAAAGAGCATGAAGCTGGCGACCCTGCTCGCCACGGCGAGCTTTGGCGTTCTCGCGGCTGCGAGCGCGTGGTCCGCCGAAAGCTTGCAGGACGTGATGAAGCGTCGCGGGCTGAACGAGAAGGACATCCTCGCCGCGGCCAAGACCTACACGCCCACCGGCAAGCGCGACGAATTCGTCGTGTTCTCCTCGGGCGGCCAGAGCGGCCAGGTGATCGTGTACGGCATCCCGTCCATGCGCATCCTGAAGTATATCGGCGTCTTCACGCCCGAGCCCTGGCAGGGCTATGGCTATGACGACGAATCCAAGCGCATCCTGGACGAAGGCTCGTCGGTGGACGGCCGCAAGGTGCTGTTCGGTGACACGCACCATCCGGCGATCTCGGAAACCAACGGCGAATACGACGGTCAGTACTTGTTCATCAACGACAAGAACTTCCCCCGTATCGCGGTCATCGATCTGAAGGACTTCGAGACCAAGCAGATCGTCAAGAACCCGATCCTGAAGTCCGAGCACGGCGGCACCTTCGTTTCGCCGAACACCGACTACATCATCGAGGCCGCCCAGTACCCGGCCCCGCTGGAAAACGAGTTCGTGCCGCTCGAGCAGTTCAACGAGAAGTATCGCGGCGCCGTCACCTACTGGAAGTTCAACCGCGAGAAGGGCCGTATCGACCCCGACAACTCGTTCTCGGTCGAACTGCCGCCCTATAGCCAGGATCTGTCCGACTTCGGCAAGGGCCCGTCGGATGGCTGGTCGTTCACCAACTCGTTCTGCGCCGAACGCTATGTGGGCGGTATCGAGCGCGGCCGTCCGCCGTTCGAGGCGGGCTGCTCGGCCAAGGACACCGACTTCCTGCACGTCGTGAACTGGAAGAAGGCGGAAGAGCTGTTCAAGGCTGGCAAGACCAAGAAGATCAACGGCCACCCCGTGATCGACCTGGCCACCGCCGCCAAGGAAGGCGTGCTGTTCCTGATCCCCGAGCCCAAGTCGCCGCACGGCGTGGACGTCACCCCCGACGGCAAGCTGATCACCGTCTCGGGCAAGCTGGACAGCCACACCACCGTCTACTCGTTCGAGAAGATCCAGGCCCAGATCAAGGCCGGCAAGTTCACCGGCAAGGATGATTACGGCGTGCCGATCATCGACATGGCCTCGGTGACGCACAAGCAGGTGGAACTGGGCCTCGGCCCGCTTCACACCCAGTACGATTCCAAGCCCTGCGTGGCCTATACCTCGCTGTACGTGGACTCGATGCTGGCCAAGTGGGACTATTGCGAAGGCAAGGTCATCGACAAGGTGTCGATCCACTACAACATCGGCCACCTGATGGCCATGGAAGGCGACACGGCCAGCCCGAAGGGCAAGTACGTGGTGGCGCTGAACAAGCTGGCCATCGACCGCTTCAACCCGGTCGGCCCGCTGCATCCGCAGAACCACCAGTTGATCGACGCGTCCAACGACAAGATGCAGCTGCTGTACGACATGCCGCTGCCGCTGGGCGAGCCCCACTACGCGGTGGCCATCTCGGCCGACAAGCTGAAGCCGCATATCCGCTATCCGCACGGTACCGATTCCCGTACCGAGGAGAAGCATCCGGCGGCCGTCCGTGCCGGTTCCGAGCGCATCGAGCGCAAGCCCGGCAAGGTCGAGGTGTTCGGTTCGGTGATCCGTTCGCACATCACCCCCGAGATCATCGAAGTGACCGAGGGCGACGAAGTCACCGTGCACCTGACCAACCTGGAACGCGCGCAGGACGAAACCCACGGCTTCGCGGTGTCGAAGCACAACGTGAACCTGTCGCTCGAACCCGGCAAGACCGCGTCCGCCACCTTCAAGGCCAACAAGGCCGGTGTGTATCCGTACTACTGCACCGAGTTCTGCTCGGCGCTGCACCTTGAGATGGAAGGCTACCTGCTGGTCCAGCCCGCCAACTACAAGGCCGCGGACACCGCCAAGGCCAAGGAAGGCGTGGCCTACACCCAGAAGGACTACGACGCCCGCGTCAAGGCCAACATCGACACCCAAAAGGTCATCGACAGCGTGGTCGGCTACATCACCAGCGTCAACTACAAGGACTTCCCGCCCGTGGTCGCCCTGGTGGAAGACGCCACCGATCAGCTGAACTTCGCCAAGGGTGCCAAGGAGAAGTCGGAAGACTTCGCCAAGAAGGGTGACTGGCAGAACGCCATGCTGTGGGCCGAACAGTGGTTCCAGTATCAGGTCAAGGCCGCCGACATCGGTCTGCGTGCCAAGACCTTCCTGGAGCAGAACGGCGCCAAGAAGGTGCAGTGACAGCAACGGTCGCAATGACCGACGCGTGACGGCGGGGGGCGGAGAAATCCGCCCCCCGTTTGTCAAAGACCCCAGGAGGATTTGATGAAGATCAACACGACGCGCCGCGCGTTGGCCGCGGCAACCGTTCTCTGCGCCCTGGCGGCGGCCCCGGCCCTGGCCGCCGACGGCAAGCAATTGTTCGCCGACAAGGGCTGCACCGCCTGCCACGGCGAGGACGCCGCCACGCCGCTGCAAGAGGGCTATCCCCGCCTGGCGGGCCAGAACGCCGACTACATGTTCAATCAGATGAAGGACATCAAAAGCGGCGCCCGCGCCAACGGCCAGTCCGTCGACACCATGAAGCCCATGGTCGATGATCTGGAGGAGGGGGACATGCGCGCCCTGGCCGACTTTCTCGCCACGCTGCCGCGCCCCAAGACCGCTCCGGCCGACCATCCGGGCAAGAAGCTCTACACCAC
Organism: Pseudomonadota bacterium; assembly: GCA_023458315.1. Classification (GTDB taxonomy): domain Bacteria; phylum Pseudomonadota; class Alphaproteobacteria; order Rhodospirillales; family Magnetospirillaceae; genus Magnetospirillum. Next base: position 109,173 of record JAEXAH010000050.1, on the reverse strand, counting down.
GAAGACCTGCACCGCCTGCCACGGCAAGGACGGCGCCAAGCCGATCATGAAGACCTATCCCGCGCTGGGGGGCCAGGACAAGGCGTATCTGATCGCGCAGGCCAAGGACATTCAGGCCAGCACCCGCAAGAACGGCGGTTCCAACGCCATGCAGCCGGTCATGCATCTGGTCAGCGACCAGGAACTGGACGCGATCGCTGATTTCTTAGCCAACGTCAAGTGAGGGGGCGTCGGGGGGAGATAAGTTTTGTCTAAAGAACCGAAGTCTGGAGAGCGCGATATGAAGACCATTTTCAAGGCCATGGCCGTGACCATCGTCGCCATGGCGGCCGCGGGTACCGCCCTTGCCGGTCCCCTGGAGAAGCCCAAGCAGGGCAAGCTGCTGGGCGACAAGGATTACGAGTGGAACGCCAATGGCGGCGAGAAGGACGAGGCCGAGCACCTGAAGCCCGACCTGGTCAATGGCCGTGACGTGTACGAAGTGTGCGCCGCCTGCCACCTGCCGGAAGGCTGGGGCCAGACCGACGGCACCTTCCCGCAATTGGCCGGTCAGCACCCCAAGGTGATCATCAAGCAATTGGCCGACATCCGCGCCCTGAACCGCGACAACCCGACCATGTATCCCTTCGCGCTGCCCGACCAGATCGGCGGCCCGCAGGCCATCGCCGACGTGGCGGCCTATATCCAGAAGCTGAAGATGAACCCCGAGCCGGGCATGGGCGAGGGCAAGGATCTCGAGCACGGCAAGAAGCTGTACACCGAGAACTGCGCCCGCTGCCACGGCGACCACGGCCAGGGCGACAACGACAAGTACTATCCGCGTCTGGAAGGCCAGCACTACAACTACCTGATGCGCCAGTACCAGTGGATCAAGGAAGGCAAGCGCCGCAACGCCAACCCGGACATGGTCAAGCAGATCCAGTGGATGACCGAGCGCGACACCAAGGCGGTGCTGGACTACGTCTCGCGCATCAAGCCGCCGGCTGACAAGATCGGCCCCAAGGGCTGGCAGAATCCGGACTTCAAGTAAGCAAGTCCGTATCACGGGCCGCCCGTCCGCTCCTCCTCGGGCGGCCCGCTTTTCCTAGAAACTCTCGTGCCAGCGAGGTTTATCATGAAAAGCCAGGACAGGGGCCGCGCCGCGCTCGCCTTCCGTGGTCTGACAATCATCGCCATGGTGCTGATCGCCTTGGCCTTCTTCTCTCCCATCTGGTGGGTGTCGCTCAAGGCGCCGCAATATCCGCCGCACACCTTCCCCGACGGTGTCCGCATCCATTTCCACATGGACGGCGTCAAGAACGGCTGCAAGATGCGCGCCGCCACCGACGAGATTTACGAGGACGAGGCCCTGGATTGCGTCCACGAGATGGACGTCATCAACCACTATATCGGCATGGAACCCATCGCCAAGGGCGCCCGCTACGAGATCGCCGCCTCGCCCTATCTGTTCGGGCTGGTGGGGCTGATGCTGACCGCCTTCCTGTTCTATTCCGGCCGGTTCTGGTGGGTGCTGCCGTTGTCCGGCATCGTCATCCCGGTGGCCTTCGTCGTCGATTATTCCGCCTGGCTGTGGTGGTTCGGCCACAACCTGCACCCGTGGGGCGCCTTCACCGTCAAGCCGTTCATGCCGACCGTGTTCGGCGAAGGCAAGGTGGCGCAGTTCTCCACCTATTCCTATCCGCATTACGGCTTCGGCCTGCTGCTGGCCGCCGCCGCCTGCCTGGTCCTGGCCGCCCTGCTTCGCCGCAAGCAATTGCGGGGAGGTTGAGCCATGGGCCGGCGGTTCGCCCTGCTGCTGGCCTGTCTGGTGGTGCCCGCCGGGGTGTGGGCCGCCCGCACTCCGGCCGAGCCCGCGCCCCGTGACGCCGCCGAGATTCAGGCGTTGCTGGACGCGGCCGAGGACGGGGCGGTGGTGACGCCGCCGCCCGGCCGCTATCTGGGCCGGGTCGAAGTGACCAAGCCGCTGGTGCTGGACGGTGCCGGACAGGTGACGATCGACGCGGGCGGCAAGGGCTCGGTGCTGATGGTCCGCACCAACAACGCCACCGTGCGCAACCTGCATCTGATCGGCACCGGCGCGGACCATAACGGCGAGGATGCCGGCATCCAGGTGCGCGGCAACAACAACGTCATCAAGGACAACCGCATCGAGGACGCGCTGTTCGGCATCGACCTTCAGCAATCCTATCACAACGTCATCCGCCGCAATTTCATCAGCTCGAAAAAGCTGGAACTGGGCATGCGCGGCGATTCCATCAGGCTGTGGTATTCCGACGACAACCTGCTGGAAGACAACGAAATCCGCGACAGCCGCGACTTCGTGCTGTGGTATTCCAAGCGCAATCGCGTGACCGGCACGGTGCACAGCGGCGGCCGCTACGGCATGCACTTCATGTTCTCCATGGACAATGTCGTCGAGAACAACCGCTTCGTGAACAATTCGGTCGGCATCTCCATGATGTACGACCAGGGCGACGTGGTGCGGAACAACGTCATCTCGCATTCGGTCGGCGCCACCGGCACCTGCATCTCGCTCAAGGAAGCCAGTGCCGTCACCATCGTCGGCAACGAGATCCTGTATTGCGCCAACGGCCTGTTCTTCGACGTGTCGCCGTTCCAGCCGGATACGGTCAACGTGGTCGAGGACAACCGCATCGCCTTCAACGACATCGCCATTTCCTTTCTGAACGACTGGCAGGGCAACGAATTCCGCCGCAACCGCCTGGAAAGCAACATTACCGAGGTGGCGGTGTTCGGCGGCGGCTCGGCCAAGCGCAACGTCTGGGACGGCAATTCCTGGGACGCCTACGAAGGCTTCGACCGCGACCGCGACGGCATCGGCGACACGCCGCACCGGGTGTGGGGCTATGCCGGTCAGGTGTGGATGGACGTCCCCAACACCCGTTTCTTCAAGGGCACCGCCGTGCTGGAGGTGCTGGACTTCCTGGATCGGCTGGCGCCGTTCAGCGAGCCGACCATGATGCTCGAGGACGAGCATCCGAAGATTCGCCAAAAGGAGAACAAGTCATGACCCCGTCTCCGCGTGCGGAAGAGGCGCGTCGGCGCTTCCTGCGCTCGGTGCTGCTGGGCGGTGGCGTGGTGGCGGCCTCGCTGGCCGGCTGGGTGCCGGTGCTGCGGGCCCACGATCTGCGTCTGCGGCCCCCCGGTGCCCTGGTCGAAGACCAGTTCCTGGCGTCGTGCATCAAATGCGGCCAATGCGTCCAGGTCTGTCCGGTCAAGGCCATCAAGCTGTCCGACATCGACGAAGGCTTCGGCATGGGCGCGCCGCACATCGACGCGCGCGAACAGGCGTGCGATTTCTCGTGCGATGCCGTGCAATGCATCCTGGCCTGCCCGACCGGCGCCCTGACCCACGCCCTGTCCAAGAAGGAAGAGGTGCGCATGGGCGTGGCCCGGCTGGACAAGCCCGAGCTGTGCCTGGCCCGCCAGGGCGCGGGCTTCAAGGGCGCCGCCCGGCAAAGCGGCCTGCACCGCTATGCCGAGATCGACCGCTGGAATCCCATTCCCATCGCCGACCATCCTTATGATCTGGAATTGTGCGACCTTTGCGTCCGCGAATGCCCGATCGAGGGCGCCATCCAACTGGTCCCGCTGAGCGACGATCCCGCCGACAAGCGCCGCACGCCGCAAGTCAACAAGACCTGTGTCGGTTGCGGCATGTGCGAGATGATCTGCCCGACCGAACCCGCCGCCATCGTCATCGACGCCGGCAAGGAATGGAGGGCGGCATGAGCCTGTTGAAATCCCTGGCGATCATGCTGGGCCGCGAGCCGGTCAAGCCCCCCGCCTGCGAGTATTCCGAGGCCGCCTGCGCCCTGCACGAAGCCAAGCGCGCCAACAAACGCACGCGTGAGGCCAACGCCGCCGTGCAGCATGCCGTCCACGATCAGGCCAAGGTGCACAAGTGGCGCAACCGCCGCTGGATCACCCTGATCGCCGTCAACATGCTGTTCGTGCTGTCCTACAAGTTCGACGTGCAGTTGATCGAGGGCGCGCTGACCGCGTCGCGCGTCATCGGCTTTCACTTCGCCGATCTGAATTCGGCGTTGCAGGTGATGCTGGCGTTCAAGACGGTGCTGATCAATCTGGTCATCGGCACCTCGACCGTGCTGGCCATGTGGTGGCTGCTGGGCGGCCGCACCTTCTGTTCCTGGGTGTGCCCCTATCACCTGCTGGCGGAATGGGCGGAAAAGCTGCACCTGAAGCTGGCCGCCAAGGGGCTGGTCAAGGACCATGCCCTGGACCGCCGCCTGCGCACCGTGCTGTACGTGGTGTTCGCGGTGCTGGCCCTGGCCTCGGGCTACACGGTCTATGAAACCATCTCGCCCACCGGCATCGTCAGCCGCGCCCTGATCTACGGCCCGACCATGGCCTTGGGCATCGTGGCGTTGCTGCTGGCGCTGGAAGTGGCCTATTCCCGGCGCATGTGGTGCCGCTACATGTGCCCGATCGGCATCACCTATGCGGTGGTCGGCGCCGTCAGCCCGCTGCGCGTCGCCTATCGCCCGCTGGATTGTCACCACGAGGGCGCCTGCCGCAAGGTATGCTTGGTGCCGCATGTGCTGGATTGCACCAAGAAGGGCTTCGCCACCGACGTTCACGTGGGCATCGGCGCCGATTGCACCCGCTGCGGCCTGTGTGTGGACGCCTGTCCGACCGGTGCCCTGAAATTCGAGGTCAAGGGCCTCGACAAGCTGCTGTGAGTGAAGGAGACGCGCCCCAAATGATCACCTTCACCAATGTGTCCAAGACCTTCCGCAAGGCCCGGGTGCTGGAGGGCGTCAATTTGGAGATCGGCAAGGGCGAGCGCATCGCCCTGGTCGGTTCCAACGGCGCGGGCAAGACCACGCTGATCCGCTGCCTGCTGGGCGAATACGTCCATGACGGCGACGTGCTGGTGGGCGGGCTGGCGCCGCGCCTGCACCGGGCCGAGGTTCTGGCCCGCATGGGCTTCGTGCCGCAGATTCCGCCGCCGCTGAAGATGCCGGTGGGGGAATTGCTGGGCTTCGCCGCCAGTGTCTGCAAATCCGATCCCCGCCGCATGGTCGAGGTGATCGAAACCCTGGGCCTGGATTTCGACCGCATCCGTCGTTTGCCCTTCGTCAAGCTGTCGGGCGGCATGAAGCAGAAGACGCTGATCGGCGTGGCGCTGGGCCGTCCCAGCGACGTGCTGATCATGGACGAGCCCGCCGCCAACCTGGACCCCGAGGCCCGCCACGTCTTCTTCCGCCTGCTGGCCGAGCGCAAGGACGATTGCGTCATGCTGATCACCAGCCACCGCCTGGACGAAGTGGCGGCGCTGGTCAACCGCGTGGTCGAGATGGATATGGGCCGGGTGGTGCTGGACGACCGCGTCGCCGACGCGGTGGACATGGCCAGCCGCATGGCCTGCACCCTGACCCTGGTGCGTGCCGACGACGCCTTCGCCCGCACCATCGGCGAATGGGGCTTCAGCGGTTCGGACCTGTGCTGGTCGGGCATGGTCAACGGTCCCGACCGCCTGCGTTTCATGTGCATGCTGTCGCGTTACGCCGGGCTGATCGCCGGGCTGGAAATGGCCGAGGGAAGGGAGGTGGCGCCATGTGCAACCGAGGTTTGACCCGCCGTTTCGTCCTGGGACTGGTGCCGGGCGCCGCCGCGGCCCTGACGCTGGGCGCCTGTTCGGACAAGGGCAGCGGCCCCGCCGCCATTCGTTGGGGCAAGGAATATTGCGATTATTGCGGCATGATCGTCGATGATCCGCGCTTCGCCGGGCAAATCCGCGAAAAGGCGGGCGGCAAGGTCTATAAGTTCGACGATTTCGGCGACGGCGTGCTGTGGCTGCTCAAGCAGCCCTGGGCCGAATCGCCCCAGGTGGAATTCTGGGTCGGCGACGTGGAAAAGGGCGTCTGGCTGGACGGCCGCACCGCCTGGTACCTGACCGGCAAGCGTTCGCCCATGGCCCACAATCTGGGCGCGGTGCCCGATCAGCGGCCCGGCGCCATGGATTTTGCCGCCATGAAGAAGCAGGTGGTGCTGCAAGGCGCCAACAGCCGATGCGAGACGCCGACGGAAGGGAAGACCTGACATGACCGCCTTTTTCCGTGCCGCCTGGCTGGACGTCACCGAATCCCTGCGTGCCCGCTGGTTCATCTTCTATTCGCTGGTGTTCGGCGGCATCGTCGTGCTGCTGTTCGTGTTCGGCCTGACCGAATCGCGCATCCTGGGCTTTACCGGCCTGTCGCGCCTGCTGGTCACGTATATTCAGCTTTGCGTCGCCATCCTGCCCATCTTCGTCCTCATCACCACCGTGCGCAGCGTGGCGGGCGACCGCGACGCGGGCGTGTTCGAATACATGCTGTCGCTGCCGGTGGGGCTGGCGGCGTGGTATTGGGGCAAGATGGTCGGCCGCTTCACCGTCATCTTCCTGCCGGTGTTCCTGGCCATGGCCGCCGCCGGGGCCTATGCGGAATTCCGCGAGATCGGCGTCGCCTGGGATCTGTTCGCCATCTACACCGCGCTGCTGGTGTCGCTGGCGTGGTCGTTCCTGGGCTTCGGCATGCTGATTTCCACCCTGGCGCGCTCGCCCGACGTGGCGCAGACCGGCGCCTTCCTGCTGTGGCTGCTGCTGCTGCTGTTCCTGGATCTGATCCTGCTGGGCGTCATGGTGCGCGAGCAATTGCCGCTCGAGGCGGTGGTGGTCATCGCCCTGGCCAATCCGCTGCAAAGCTTCCGCACCGCCGCCATCCTGCTGTTCGATCCGCAAATGGTGGTGCTGGGTCCGGCGGCCTATGTCATCCTCGACACCCTGGGGCAAAAGGGCTATCTGGCCCTGGCCCTGGCGTGGCCGCTGTTGCTGGGCACCGGCGCCGCCGGTCTGGGCTATCGTCTGTTCAAGCGTGGGGATTTGCCGTGAGCGAGGAATTGTCGGGCACCTTCGGCTATCAGCACGTTGCCCCCGACGAACGCGAGCGGCGCATCCGCGCGGTGTTCCAGGCGGTGGCCGGGCGCTACGACCTGATGAACGACATCATGTCCATGGGCATCCACCGCCTGTGGAAACGCTCGGTGGCCCGCGCCGTGGCGCCGCGCGCCGGGGAACAGGTGGTCGATCTGGCGGGCGGCACCGGCGACATCGCCCGGCTGCTGGCCGGGCAGGGGGCCGAGGTGGTGGTATGCGACCCGTCCCCGGCCATGATGGAGGTGGGGCGGCGACGCTGCCCCGCCAGCGTGCGCTTCGTCGAGGGCACCGCCGAGGCCATGCCCTTCGCCGATGCTTCGGTGGACGTGCTGACCATCGCCTTCGGCCTGCGCAACGTCACCAGCCTGGGCGCCGCCCTGGCGGAAATCCGCCGCGTGCTGCGGCCGGGCGGCCGTTTCTTCTGCCTGGAATTCTCGCGGCCGTGGGCGCCGATCCGGCCGTTCTACGATGCGTGGTCGTTCCTGGTCATTCCGCGCCTGGGCGCGGCGGTGGCCGGGGAACCGGCGGCCTATGAATATCTGGTGGAATCCATCCGCCGCTTCCCCGATCAGAAAAGTCTGGCCGCCGCCATGCGCGACGCCGGATTCGACGCGGTGGGCTGGCGCGACTACAGTTTCGGCATTGCCTGCCTGCATCACGGAGTGAAGGCATGAGGGTCGATCCCGGCCAGACCGGGCGCCACGCCCCCACCAGCGGCCAGCCCGCCAGTCTGGCGGCCGAGCCGCCGACCGGCCTGCTGCTGTGGCTGATGGCGGTGCGGCCGCGCACCCTGACCATCGCCGTCGCTCCGGTGGTGGCTGCTGCCGGTCTGGTGTGGGGCATGCGGCAATCGCTGGACGTGCTGCCGCTGGTCGCCTCGTTGCTGGGGGCGGTGCTGATCCAGGCGGGCACCAATCTGTGGAACGATGTCGGCGACGCCGAACGCGGCGGCGACCAGCCGCTGCGCCAGGGGCCGCCGCGCGTCACCGCCTTGGGTTGGGCCACCCCCGGTCGGGTGCGTGGTGCGGCACTGATCAGCTTTGCCCTGGCCGGATTGGTCGGGCTGTATCTGGCCTGGGTCGGCGGTTGGCCCATCGTGGCGCTGGGGCTGGCGGCGCTGGTGGCGGGCTGGGCCTATTCCGGCGGTCCGCGCCCCATCGCCTATACCGCCACCGGCGAACTGTTCGTGCTGGCGTTCTTCGGCCTGGGGGCGGTGGGCGGCACGGTGTGGCTGCAAACCGGCGCGCTGGGGGCACAGGCGTTGATGCTGGGCCTTGCCATCGGCCTGCCCGCCTGCGCGGTGCTGATGGCCAACAATTACCGCGACCTCGAAGCCGACCGGCTGGTCGGCCGCCGCACCCTGGCGATCCGCCTGGGGGTGGACGGTTCGCGCGCCGCCTATGCGGGCATGGTGCTGGCGCCCTTCGCGGTGCTGATGTCGCCCGCCGCGCCGTCGGGTGGCTGGCTGACCCTATTGGCGGCGCCGCTGGCGGTCAAGTTGGTGCTGGCCTTCGCCGCGACGCCGCGCGGTCCGGTCTTCAACAAGATTTTGGGCGACACCGCCAAGTTCCAACTGGTGCTGGCGGCGCTGTCGGCCCTGGGCTGCCTGCTGTGATCACCCAAGTGGCCATTCCCGCCGGTCTGGCGGTGATCATGTTCGCCATGGGCCTGACCCTGACCTGGGGCGATTTCCGGCTGGTGTTCAGCCGCCCGCGCGCCATGGCCATCGGGCTGGCCTGCAAGATGGTGGTGCTGCCGCTGCTGGCCTTCGCCCTGGTCGCGCTGTTCCGGCCGCGCCCGGAATTCGCCGTCGGCCTGATCATCCTGGCCGCCTGTCCCGGCGGCATCACCGCCAATCTGCTGACCCATCTGGCCGGGGGCGCGACCGCGCTGGCGGTGTCGCTGACCGCCTTCACCAGTGTGGTCGACACCATCACCGTGCCCTTGCTGGTCAATCTGGCGCTGCACGTCTTCGCCGGTCAGCAAGAGGCGGTGGCGCTGCCCATCGGCCGCATTTCCGCCGGATTGTTCGCCGTCGCCACCTTGCCGTTGCTGCTGGGCATGGCGCTGAACCGCTGGCGTCGGGCCCTGGCGGCGCGCATCGAGCGGGTGGCGCGGCCTGCGGCGACCTTGGTGTTCGCGCTGATCGTGGTCGGCGCTTTCGTCAGTCAGGCCCGCATCATGTGGGACAACGCCGCCGAGGTGCTACCACCCGCCTTGCTGCTGAACGCCGGATGCATGGCGGTGGCGGTGCTGTTGGGCCGCCTGGGCGGGCTGGAGCGGCGGGAAACCATCGCCGTCACCCTGGAAACCGGTTTGCAGAACGGCGCGCTGGGCATCTTCGTCGCCGCCACCCTGTTGGGGTCGCAGGCGATGATGGTGCCCAGCATCGTCTATGCCCTGGTGATGAACGTCACCGCCATCGCCTTCATTCTGGTGGTGCGGCGGGTCCGGGCCTGCGCTACCCTTTAGGGATGCTGCATGTCGAAAATCTCTGCCGTTCCGGTCTGCAACCGGTTTCCCTGATCCTGCATCCCGGTGAATGCGTGGTGGTGCGCGGTCCGTCGGGGGCGGGCAAGTCGCTGCTGTTGCGGGCGTTGGCCGATCTGGACCCGTCCGAGGGGCATGTCACCCTGGACGGTGCCGCGCGCGAGTCCATGCCCGCGCCGCGCTGGCGTGCCCTGGTCGGCTATGTCCCGGCCGAGCCCGGCTGGTGGGGCGAGACCACCCGCGAGCATTTCCTGGATTGGGATACCCTGGCGCCGTTGGCGCGGCGGTTGGCCCTGCGGCCCGACATCGGCGACGATGTGGTGACGCGGCTGTCCACCGGCGAGCGTCAGCGTCTGGCGCTGTTGCGGGCGCTGGAGCGGCGGCCGCGCGTGCTGTTGCTGGACGAGCCGACCTCGGCCCTGGACCCGGCCTCGACCCTGGAGGCCGAGGCCATCCTGGCGGAAACCCGTGCCCAGACCGGCATGGCGGTGCTGTGGGTCAGCCACGATCCCGGTCAGGCACCGCGCGTCGCCACCCGTGCCCTGGTGGTCGAACGCGGCTGCGTGCGCGAGGAGGGGGCATGACCTATATCCGCCTGGAATTGCTGGACATCCTGCTGGCGGGCGGGCTGGTGCTGCTCAACGGCGCCCTGTCGGTGGCGCTGGGCCTGGGTATCGCCCGCAAGATGCTGGTGGCGGCGGCGCGCATGGTGGTGCAGTTGCTGCTGGTCGGGCTGGTGCTGACCTGGCTGTTCTCCACCATGTCGCCGTGGCTGACCCTGGGCATCGCCCTGGTCATGGTGCTGTTCGCCGGGTACGAGATCCGGAGCCGTCAGGATCGGCGGCTGATCGGCTGGTGGGGCTATGGTCTGGGCACCGGCTGCATGCTGCTGGCGGCGGGGGTGGTGACGGTGTTCGGCCTGACCACCCAATTGCGCCCCGATCCGTGGTACGACCCGCGTTATGCCATTCCGCTGCTGGGGATGGTGCTGGGCAACACCATGACCGGCATCGCCCTGGGCCTCAACACCCTGACCCATGCGGTGCGCCTGCGCCGTTCGGCCATCGAGGCGCGGCTGGCGCTGGGCGACGACCGCAAGCAGGCCATGGCGCCGCTGGTGCGTCAGGCCCTGTCCACCGCCATGACGCCGGTGGTCAACGCCATGGCGGCGACCGGCATCTTCAGCCTGCCCGGCATGATGACCGGCCAGATCCTGGGCGGCGTCGAGCCGGTCGAGGCGGTGAAATACCAGATCCTGGTGATGTTCCTGATCGCCGGCGGTTCCGGCCTGGGCGCGGTGGTCGCCGTGCTGTCCGGCGCCCGCCGCCTGATGGACGGCCGCCACCGGGTGCGGCTGGACCGGCTGGAATAGAAAGAAGAAGGGGCGCCCGAGGGCGCCCCTTTGCGTTACCGTCCGAACAGGCTGCCCGGATTGATGGGCAGCGGGCCGGATTTCTGGCCGTCGGTGGTGCCCGACGATCCCGACGAACCGCCGCCCAGCAGGCCGCCCGGCAGCTTGCCGCCGACGGCGCCCTGGATGGCCTCGGTGGCCTTGCCCTTGACCATGGCTTCCAGATCGGGGCGGAAGCTCAGGTTTTCCCACGGTCCCTCGACGATCACCGGCACGGTGATGCCGCCCACATCGGACTTGCCGCCCTGGCCTTGCAGGCTGGCGACCGCCTTGGGTTCGACGCGGTAATGCACGGTGCGCGGCGGCAATTCCACGGTACCGGCGCCCTCGACCCGCAGCAGCGGCGATTTCAGCGCCAGATCCTTGTTGCTGAGAATGCCGTTGGTGATGGTGAAGGTGCCGCCCAATTCGGCGAAATCGGTCTTTTGCGCGCTGCCGCCGCCGCCGCCGGTGAAGGCGGAGCCGACATTGCGCACCATCTCGGCCAGATTGATGCCCTTGATGGCGCCGTCCAGGAAGGACAGGGCGCCCTTGCCGTTCAGGCTGGACACCAGGGCGCGTTCGCTTTTGCCGCGGCCGGCGACTTGAACGTCGAAATTGCCGGTGCCTTCCAGGCGGTCGAAGGCGGCGGCGTCCTTGAGGAACGGCTCGGCGGCGAGGTTCTTGAGGTTGAAGGTGGCGTCCAGGCCGACGCTGCCGTTCTGGCTGCCGTCCACCACGAACTTGCCCTTGCCGGTGCCCTTGTACAGTTCAAGCTGCGACAGGTCGGCGGTCAGGCGGCCATTGTCCAGCAGGACGCGCAGGGCGCTCTTGCCGATCTTGATCTGCTTGACGGTCAGCGAACCGACCGACAGGGCGAAATCCACGTCGGCGGCCTTGAGGCCCGAGACGTCGATGGCGGCGTCGCTCCAGTCGGACTTGGCGGCCGGGGCCGAAGAGCCGCCCGCCGGGGCGGCGCCGCCCTTGCCCGCCGCCTGTTCCGGCGGCAGATAGGGGTTCACGTCCAGGGCTTCCACGTCCAGCTTGCCCTTGAGGCTGGGGCGGGCGCCGCCGGTATCCACCGAGAAGTCGCCGTTGGCCTTGATGGCATCCAGCGCGATGGCGGCCTGGGTCAGCGACACCTTGGTTCCGGCGGTGGCCAGCTTGCCCTTGACCGAGAACGGTCCCAGCGCGCTGCCCGGCGCCTCCAGCGGCTTGCCGGTGGCCCACAGCACCAATCCGCGCACCGACGGCACCGACAGGTCCAGGTCGCCCTTGACCGCGGCCCCGGCGGCCTCGCCTTTGAAGCCCAGCTTGACCGCCTCGGTGGCGACCGACAATTCGGCCGGGGTGGCGCCGCCGTCCAGCAGGGCGCGCGGCTTGGCTACGTCGGCGCCCAGGTCGATCTGCTTGCCGTGGTATTTCAGCGAGCCCTTGACCTTCAGCGGGTTGTCCAGATTCTTCAGCTCGATGGCCAGATTGATGCCATCGATCTCTTCGCGGGTGCCCGCCTTGGCGTCGATATAGGTCAGCTTGCCGTTGTCGATGCGCACTTGGCCCAGGCTGATGTCGGACAGCGGCGCGCCGCCGCCGGACGTCTTGGCCTCGGCCGGTTTCGCCTCGGCCTTGGCGGCGGTGGCGGGCTTGGCGGTGTCGAACACCCAATTGGCGCGGCCCTGGCGGTCCACTTCCAGGGTGATGACCGGATCGACCAGCACGAAGCTGTCCACCTCGACCTTGCCCGACAGGATGGGCAGCAACTTCAGCCGCACGTCCAGCGCCCCCAGGCGCACCAGATCCTTGCCCTGGAAGCCGGGCGGGTTGGACAGCGCGACGCTGCTGACCTGTACCGACAGCGACGGGAAGGCCGATACCGAAACCTTGCCGTCGATGGTCAGGTCGCGGCCGGTGGCGGCCTTGACCTGGGCGACCACTTCGGCGCGGATCTTGTCGGCGGGCACCAGGCTGGGCAGGATGACCAGCGCGGCGACCACCAGCACGACCAGCGCGCCGATGGCGATGAGAGCCTTTTTCATGGCGGGGGTCCTTTATCCCTGGCGGGTCAGTTGGCGAAGACCTTGCGCAGCAGGTCGCTGCCGCGCTTGGCCGGGTTGGAGCGGATGGCGGCCTCTTCCTCGGCCAGATAGCCGAAGATGCCGGACAGGGCGTAATCCAGAACGTGATCGGTCAGCATGGCGCGACCGTCGCCGACCATGGGCAGGCCCTTGGCCGAGGCGGTCATGGCCTCGAACGATTTCACCGCTCCGGCCTCAGCGACGGTCTGGTCGATCACCGGGCGGAAGGCGGTCTTGAGGTCGGGGCTCATGGCCCGCTTGAAGTACTGGGTGGCACTGTCCTGCGGTCCGTTCAGGATGGCGCGGGCGTCGTCCAGCGTCATCCTTTCCAGCGCCTTGGCGAAAATCTCGCGGGCCTTTGGGGTGGCGGCCTCGGCGGCGCGGTTCAGCTTGAGTTCCAGATCGTCGGCCAGTCCCGACATGCCCGCCATCTTCAGGCCGCTCTGGACCTGGCGCAGGGTGTCGGGCAGGGGGATGTGCGCCTTGGGATCGGCGTTGAAGCCGTCGGCGCGGCCCAGGCGTTGGGTGACGGCGGTCGAGCCCTGGCGCAGCGCCTCTTTCAGACCGGCGGCGATGTCGGTGGTGGACAGCCCGCTGCCCCGGTTGCCCGACGCGGTCGCGGACGACCCGCCGCCCGACTGGTTCATCTGCTGTTGCAGCACGCTCTTGCCCACGTCCAGCAACGATCCCTGGGCAAAGGCGGCCCCCGGCAACAGCAGCGCGGCGGCGATCACGGCGACCCGCATGGTTTCTATCCCCCGTGGTTTAGAAATATTCATTGCCGCATGGTACCCCAGATATGGTGTGCTCTTCTATCCTACAACCGAATGAGGCAGGAGAAGGGCAACCCATGGGCGAGGCGCTGTATCTGGAGGATCTGGTGGTCGGTCGGACGTTCCTGTCCGACACCTACGCGGTGACGGCCGACAACATCAAGGCATTCGCGGCGCAGTGGGACCCGCAAATCTTTCATCTGGACGAGGCGGGGGCGGCAGACAGTTTCTTCCAGGGATTGGCGGCCAGCGGCTGGCACACCGCCTGCCTGACCATGCGTTTGCTGGTGACGGGGCCGCTGCGCCCGACCGGTGGCATGATCGGCGCCGGAATCGAGGAGTTGCGCTGGCACCGCCCGGTGCGGCCGGGCGACGTGCTGCGGGTGCGGGCCGAGGTGTTGGAAACCCGCGTCCTGCGGTCGCGCCCCGGCCAGGGCATCGCCCGCATGCGCGTGGAAACCCTGGATGCCGGGGGCGGGGTGGTTCAGACCTTCATCACGCCGCTGGTGGTGCGGACCAGGGAATAGGTTCGGAAGCAGGACGCCTCAGCGTGCACCCGCACAACGGACGTCATTCTGGACCCGTTAAGCCGCCTTGCCCTTGATCTGGGCGATGAAGCCGTCCACCTGACGGCGCAGGTCTTCGGCCTTGTCGGCCAGATTGGCGGCGGCGCCGGAAATTTGCGTCGCTTCCTGGTTGTTGCGGTCGGCGGTGTCGCGGATCACCCCCAGGGAATCCGACACGGTGCCGGTGCCGCCCGCCGCCTGGACCACATTGCGCGAGATTTCCTGCGTCACCGCCGCCTGTTCCTCGACGGCGCCCGCCACGGTGGCGGCGGTCACTTCGATGTCGCCGACGGTCTGGGCGATCATCTCGATGGCGTTGCCCGCTTCTTCCGACACCTGGCGGATGTCGTTGACGTGGGTGGCGATGTCCTGGGTGGCCCGCGCCGTCTGGGCGGCCAGTTGCTTGACCTCGTGCGCGACCACGGCGAAGCCCTTGCCGGCCTCGCCGGCGCGGGCGGCCTCGATGGTGGCGTTCAGCGCCAGCAGGTTGGTCTTGGCGGCGATGTCCTGGATCAGTTCCAGCACGCTGCCGATACGGCTGGCCGCCTCGCCCAGTGCCCGCACGGTGGCGTCGGTCTGGCGGGCCTTTTCCGAGGCGGTGGCGGAAATGGAGGTGGCCAGGGCGGTCTGGCGGTTGATCTCGCCGAAGGACGACGCCAGTTCCTCGGTGGCGGCGGCCACCGCCTGGACGTTGCCCGACGCCTGCTCGGCGGCGGCGGCCGAACTGACCGCCTCTTGCATGGCGGCGTTGACGTTCTCGGTCAGGCGCTGGGAATTGGCCTGAAGCTGCGCCGAGGCGGCCGAGACTTCCTGCACCAGCGTGCGCACGTTGTCCTCGGCGAAGCGCAGGGCGGCGGCGTCGCGGTCCTGCATCAGATCAAGCGACCGGTTGATGGTGGTGGCGTGCTTGACGAAATCGCCGCGCAGGCCGGTGGTGAGAATCTTGCGGTAATACTGGCGTTCCATGGCGCATTGCATGGCGGCCTCGGATTCCTTGCAGAACGCCTCGGTCAGATCCAGCACGCGGTTGATGTTGCGCAGCATCTGGCCGACATTGCCATGGCCGCGGATGCCCAGGATGCGCGCGTTGAGGTCGCCGCGGGCGGCGGCGGCGCACACCGCCGAAGCCTTTTCGATGCTGGACACCGCGCGCTTGAGGTTGCTGAAGGCCAGGAATGCCGGGATCAGCGGCAGCAACGCCAACGGCAGCTTCAGCCACCAGGATTCCAGCATGGCGACCAGCAGCGCGACGGCCAGTGTGGCGGCCAGTGTGGCGAGAACCGCCTGTTGCGCCTTAGAGACCGAAGATGAATTCGCCATAGCTCTTTCCCTCGCGGGCCAGGAGATCGTTGAGTTGCTTGAAGGACGCATCCAGCCCCAGCTTGCGGTCGGGCGCAGCGCGCTCGGTGTCCAGCAGCGCCTGATACAGCGGCTTGATCTTGTCGAGGGCGCCCTTGACGGGGACGCGACGGTTGGAATGGTAGCCGACGATCTCGCCCGATGGCCCGAAATTGGGGGTGACGTGCGCCAGAACCCAATAATGATCGCCATTCTTCGCCCGGTTGTTCACATAGGCGAAAACCTCGCGGCCCGAGGAGATGGAATCCCACAGCAGCTTGAAGATGGCGCGCGGCATGTCGGGGTGGCGGATCATGCTGTGCGGCTGGCCGATGCATTCCTCTTCGGTGTAGTCGGACACCTTGAGGAACACGTCGTTCACATAGGTCAGCCGACCCTTGGGATCGGTCTTCGAGACGATGATCTCGTCTTCAGGAAACGTCCGCTCCCGGCCGGTGAGTGTGCGCTCCACCGCTGACATCCTTCCGCCCCTTCCATAAGACATATTTGTTACTGGCGGAGAGTATAGGGGGAGTGGTTAATAAAGTTTCCGGCAAATGTGAACGACCTGTAAAAAATCCCCAATTTTATCGTGTCGAATCAGTCCGATACTGATTTTCGCCTAATGGGACATCAACACCGGCAATGTCATGTGCCGCAGGATGTGGCGGGTGCCCGCCCCCTTGCCGAACGGCAGGGGGCCGCTGCCCTGGGCGCCCATGACCAGCAGGTCGGCGCCCTGGTCGAAGGCGCGCGACAGCAGCAAATCCATGATGCCGATATCGTCGCCCGCCAGCACGTCGCGGGCCACGGTGACGCCGTGGGCGGCCAGATGGTCGTGGATGGACAGCGGCGGCAGCTTCAGCCCGTCGGCCGGGCGCGGCACCTGTCCGCGCACCGTCAGGATTTCCACCCGCCCGGCCTGTTCCAGCAACGGCATGGCATCGTGCAGGGCGCGGGCCGCCTCGCGGCTGCCGTTCCACGCCACCAGGGCGTTGGTGGCGATGGTGGGATAAGTGCCGACCGACGGCAGCACCAGCACCGGACGTCCGGCATTCTGGATGACATGCTCGACCAGTTCCTCGGGGCAGGGGGCACCGTCATGGTGCTGGCCCAGGATGGTCAGATCGTGGAAGCGGGCCGCCACCATGGTTTCGTGCAGGACGTGGCCGGTTTCGCCATGGGCCAGCCCCCACCAGCGGGCGGGCACGTCGCTGCCCGCCGTGGCGGCGGTGAACAGGTCCTGGGACTGGCGCGCCGTCTCGGCCAGCGCATCCGAGGCGCGGCGCGCCACCGCCGCCGCGCCCTGGCGTTCCGAGCGGGCGAACAGGCCGGTGACGCGGCCACCGAAGCGCGCCGCCAGTTCCAGCCCCGTCTGCACCCGCAATCCGTCGCGGGATTCGCCGTCCAGGTGAACCAGGATGTCCTTGATCATGCTTGAATTCCCCGCTTCTTGAGGAACGGCGCCAGCACGCCGACGATGCCGCTGCGGAAGGCCAGCACGCAGATCACGAAGATCACGCCCTGGATGATCGTGACCCACGATCCGGCTTCCGAGAAGTAGTTCTGGATGGTGACGACCAGGAAGGCGCCGATGGTCGGGCCGAACACCGTGCCGACGCCGCCCAGCAGGGTCATCAGCACCACCTCGCCCGAGGCATGCCAGTGCACGTCGGCCAGCGACGCCAACTGGAACACCAGACTTTTCACCGACCCGGCCAGCCCGGCCAGCGACGCCGACAACACGAAGGCGATCAGCTTGTAGCGTTCCACCTGATAGCCCAGGGAAATGGCGCGCGGTTCGTTGTCGCGGATGGCCTTCAGCACCTGACCGAAGGGCGAATGCACCACCCGGTACAGGAACAGCAGCGCCAGGACGAACACCGCCAGCACGAAATAATACATGGTCAGGGTGTCGCTGAGGTCGATCAGCCCGAACAGATGGCCGCGCGGCACGCCCTGGATGCCGTCCTCGCCATGGGTGAACGGCGCCTGCACCGCCAGGAAGAACATCAACTGGGCCAACGCCAGGGTGATCATGGCGAAATAGATGCCCTGGCGACGGATGGCCAGCCAGCCCACCACCGCGCCCATCACGGCGGCCAGCGCCACACCGGCCAGGATGGCCAGTTCGGGCGTCAGACCCCATTCCTTGGCGGCGTGGGCGGTGACATAGGCCGACCAGCCGAAGAACATGGCGTGGCCGAACGACAGCAGGCCCACATAGCCCAGCAACAGGTTGAAGGCGGCGGCGAACAGGGCGAAGCACAACCCCTTCATCAGAAATACCGGATAGATGCCGAAGGGCGCGGCCAGGGCCAGGGCCAGCAGCACCAGCACGAAGATGGTTTGGCGCGACATGGTCAGGCTCCCTTGCCGAACAGCCCGGCGGGCTTGATGAGCAGCACCACCACCATGACCATGAAGATCACGGTGGATGCCGCCTCGGGATAGAACACCTTGGTCAGCCCCTCCAGCAGTCCCAGCATGAAGCCGGTCAGGATCGAGCCCATGATCGAGCCCATGCCGCCGATCACCACCACCGCGAACACCACGATGATCAGGTTGGACCCCATCAGCGGGTTGACCGAATAGACCGGCGCCGCCAGCACTCCGGCGAAGGCGGCCAGCGCCACGCCGAAACCGTAGGTCAGGGTGATCATCACCGGCACGTTGACGCCCATGGCCTGGACCAGGGCGGGGTTCTCGGTGGCGGCGCGCAGATAGGCGCCCAGCTTGGTCTTCTCGATGGCGAACCAGGTGGCCAGGCACAGCACCGCCGAGGCCAGCACCACCCAGCCGCGATAGATGGGCAGGTACATGAAGCCCAGATTCCAGCCGCCCGCCAGTTCCTTGGGCACCGCATAGGGCATGCCGGAAATGCCGTAAAGCTGGCGGAACGCGCCCTCGATGATCAGCGCCAGCCCGAAGGTCAGCAGCAGGCCGTACAGGTGATCCAGCTTGTACAGCCGCGACAGCATGGTGCGTTCGATGACGATGCCCACCACCGCCACCAGCACCGGCGCCACCGCCAGCGCCACCCAATAGCCCGCCCCGGCATAGGTCAGCAGCAGCCAGGCGACGAAGGCACCCATCATGTATTGGGCGCCGTGGCTGAAATTGATGATGTTGAGCAGGCCGAAGATCAGGGCCAGGCCCAGGCTGAGCACGGCGTAGAAGGCACCGTTGATCAGGCCCAGCAGAAGCTGGCCGAACAGTGCCGCCGCCGGAATGCCGAAGACGGTCATCATGGGCACGCGTCCTCCGTCACGGGATGCCCCGAAGGGCACCCCGCAGGAAAGGGTTTTTTCTTACTTCTTGACCAGCGCGCAGGTGCTGTCGGCCAGCGGCTTGAACGCCTCGTCGCCGGGGATGGTGCGCAGGATGTTGTAGTAATCCCACGGCCCCTTGGACTCGGACGGCTTCTTGACCTGGGCCAGATACATGTCGTGCACCATGCGGCCGTCGGCGCGGACCTTGCCGTTGACGGCGAAGAAGTCCTTGATGGGCAGGGTGCGGATCTGCTCGGCCACCTTGGCGCCGTCGTCGGTCTTGGCCTTCTCGACCGAGCGCAGGTAATGCAGCACCGACGAATAGACGCCCGCATGCACCATGGTCGGCATGCGGTTCTTCATCTTCTCGCTCCAGCGCTTGGCGAAGGCGCGGCTGGAATCGTCACGGTCCCAGTAATAGCCGGTGGTCAGCATCATGCCCTGGGCGGTGTCCAGGCCCAGCGAGTGCACGTCGGAAATGAACACCAGCAGACCGGCCAGCGACTGCCCGGCCTGGGTGATGCCAAATTCCTTGGCCTGCTTGATGGCGTTGATGGTGTCGGACCCGGCATTGGCCAGGCCGATGATCTTGGCGCCCGACGCCTGGGCCTGCAACAGGAAGGACGAGAAATCGGCGTTGGGGAAGGGATGGCGCACCGCGCCCTTGACCGCGCCGCCATTGGCCTTGACCACCTTGGCGGTCTGCGCCTCGAGATCGTGGCCGAAGGCATAGTCGGCGGTCAGGAAGTACCACGAATCGCCGCCCTGCTTGACCACCGCGTTGCCGGTGCCCACCGCCATGGCATAGACGTCATAGGTCCAGTGGAAGCCGGTGGCCGAGCATTTGTCGTTGGTCAGCACGGTCGAGCCCGCGCCGGAATTCATGTCCACCTTGCCCTTTTCGCGGCTGACCTCGCGCACGGCCACGGCGGCGGCGGTCGTCACCAGGTCGAAGATGGCGTCAACCTGTTCGGTATCGTACCACTTGCGGGCGATGCTGGAGGCGATGTCCGCCTTGTTCTGGTGGTCGGCGGACACGATCTCGATGGGCATGCCGTTCAGCTTGCCGCCGAAATCGTCGATGGCCATCTGGGCCGCCACCACCGAACCCTGGCCCGCCAGATCGGAATAGGTGCCGGACAGGTCGGTCAGAACGCCGATCTTGACCTTGTTGTCGGTGAATTGCGCGTTCGCGGTGCCCGCCGTCACGGCCAGGGCGGCGACGGCGCCGACCAACGTCTTCTTGAGCATGAGTTTCCTCCTCCATGTGTTTCGTTTTCGAGGGCTTTGCGCCCTTCGTTTGCTTTTCTATCGTCATCGCCGGGCTTGACCCGGCGATCCATGGATGCCCGGGTCAAGCCCGGGCATGACGGAGTGTGGAACGCGGCCGTCACACCCCAAGATACGTCTTCAGCTTTCCCATGTTGGCCGACAGATCGGCGTTGGGGATCATGTCCACCACCCGGCCGTGTTCGACCACGTAATGGCGGTCGGCGACGGTGGCGGCGAAGTGGAAGTTCTGTTCCACCAGCAAGATGGTGAAGCCGCGTGCCTTGAGCTGGCGGATGATGTCGCCGATGTGCTGGACGATGACCGGGGCCAGGCCCTCGGTGGGTTCGTCCAGCAGCAGCAGCTTGGCGCCGGTGCGCAGGATGCGGGCGATGGCCAGCATCTGCTGTTCGCCGCCCGACAGTTTGGTGCCCTGGCTGGAGCCGCGCTCCTGCAAGCGCGGGAACAGGTCGTACACTTCCTCGACGCTGAGTCCGCCCGGCAGCACCACCGGCGGCAGGGTCAAATTCTCGCGCACGTTCAAGGACGAGAAGATGCCGCGCTCCTCGGGGCAATAGGCCACGCCCAGCCGGGCGATGCGGTTGGACGGCAGCCTGATGGTTTCGGTGCCGTCATAGGCGATGGACCCGGCGCGCTTGGCCACCATGCCCATGATCGAGCGCATGGTGGTGGTCTTGCCGACGCCGTTGCGGCCCAGCAGCGTCACCACCTCGCCCGCGTGGATTTCGAAATCCATGCCGTGCAGGACGTGGGATTCGCCATACCACGCCTCCAGGCCCTGGACCTTGAGCAGGGGGGAAGTGCCGTCAAGCATGGCCGCCGACTCCGTGTCCCATATACGCCTCGATCACTTCGGGATTGGCGGAAATCTCGGCATAGGGGCCTTCGGCCAGCACCTTGCCCAGCTTCAGCACGGTGATGGTGTCCGACAGATCGGCTACCACCGACAGATTATGCTCGACCATCAGCACCGTGCGGTCCTTGGCCACCTGCCGGATCAGTTGGGCGGTGCGGGCCACATCCTCGGTGCCCATGCCCGCCATGGGCTCGTCCAGCAGCAGCATTTCCGGGTCCAGCGCCAGGGTGGTGGCGATTTCCAGCGCCCGCTTGCGGCCATAGGACAACTCGCCCGCCGGGGTGTCGCGCCATTGCTGCACGCCCACCGCCTCCAGCAATTCCTCGGCCCGGCCATCCAGGTCGGCCAGCGACCGGTCGGACTTCCAGAATTGGAACGAGGTGCCCAGCTTGCGCTGCAAGGCCACCCGCACGTTCTCCAGCGCGGTCAGATGACCGAACACCGCCGAAATCTGGAAACTGCGCACCATGCCCTGGCGGGCGATGGCCGCCGGTTTGGCGTGGGTGATGTCGCGGCCGTTGAACAGGATCTGACCGCGCGAGGCGGGCAGGAATTTGGTGATCAGGTTGAAACAGGTGGTCTTGCCCGCGCCGTTGGGGCCGATCAGGGCATGGATGGTGTGCCGCCGCACTTTCAGACTGACGTCCGACACCGCGACGAAACCCTTAAACTCCTTGGTGAGATTCCGGGTTTCGACGATGTAATCGTCTCCCATTGCGTCCTCCCGTCACCATTTTTATTTTTGCGTCGCAGCAAAACTTGCTGCAATGCGGTACAATGGTGTTCCTATATTAAGGTATTAACCCGTTCAGCCAATGGTCATACCTGCTTTTTCAAAAAGAAGGCCACGGCTTCTTTCTGTTGTCAAACAAGGATTGTGGGGAGGCGGTGGCGGTGCGGCAAGTCGGGGGCAATGCGCATGCTGGAAACACGGCGCGCCAAAACGCCGCCGCCGCCCGGCGAGGGGGCGGCGGCGGGGCATGAAATTTTTATGATGCCAGGGTCAGGCGGTGGCCGCGCACAGGCGCCGCAGATGGCCGACATCGTCGATGCGCACCGCGTTTCCTTCGGTACGGACGCCCATGTCGCGCAGGCGGGCCAGCACCCGCGACAGCGATTCGCGGCGGATGCCGACGCGGCTGGCCAGCACTTCCTTGTTGAAGGGCAGGGCGACCAGGGCCTCGCCCTCGTGTGCCTCGGTCAGCGCCAGCAGGAACTCGGCCACGCGCTGCCATGGCGGCAATTGCTTGAGATGGCGGATTTCGCCGGACAGGCGCTGGTGCCAGCGGCACATGCTGGCCAACATGCGATAGGCCACCACATGGTCGCTGCGCAGGGTGTTGAGAAAGGCGCGGCGGCCGACCCGGATCAGGGTGGCGTCCTCGATCACCTCGGCGTGCAGCGGGAACGGGCCATGGGTCAGCATGGCGGCCTCGCCGAAGCTGGAAACCGGGGTGAACACCTCGACGATGCTTTCGCGGCCGTCGGGGGTCAGGGCGAACAGCTTCACCTGGCCGTCCAGCACGATATAGAAGCAATCTGCCCGGGTTCCGGCGGAAAACAGCAGGGTGCGGCGTTCGCAGGTCAGGGCGCTGGCATCGGCCATCAGCCGTTCCAGCACCGCGTGGTCCAGACCGCCGAACAGCGGCAGGGCCATGACCTGGGCGGCCAGTTGCGGCCCGGCGGCGCGGTGGCGCGGCAGGCTGTCGTGCGGGCGGGAGCAACCCGGCTTGGGCACCAGACAAATCTGGCGGCAGGGGCAGGTCATGACCGTCCTCCCTCGCTGCCGGTATCCAGGGATTCCGCCAGATCGCGCAGGGCGTCCACGTCGGCGATCTCGACGCGGTCGCCGCGTCCGGTTTCGACGCCCAATTCGCGCAGCTTGGCGAAGGCGCGGCTCAGCGTCGCCGGTTCCATGCCCAGCCGGTCGGCCAGCAGCCGCTTTTCGCACGGCAGGCGCACCACGACGCGGCCGTCGCAATCGCCCGCCAGCGCCGCCAGATAGCTGGCCAGCCGCTCGGTGGTGGATTGCAGTTTCAGTTCGGTGATTTCCTTGATCTGGCCGCGCAACGACCCGGCCATTTCCGCCAGCATGGCCAGCGCCAGATCGAAATCCGTCTCCAGCAGGGCCAGCAACCCGGCCGAGGACACCACGGCGGCCAGGGTCGGTTCGGCGACACGGGCGGTGGCGGCGTGGCGGCCGCCGGGCAACAGGGAATCGGCGCCGACCGTCTCGCCCTCGACCAGACGGGCCAGCACTTCCGGCGCCTGTCCCGGCCGTTCGATCGCCAGTTCCACCATGCCCTGCATGATGACGAACAGGCGTTGGGCCGGGTCGCCCTGTTGGAACAGGGTTTCGCCCTCGGCGAAGACCTGGACCTCGGGATCGTCCAGCAGGGCCGACAGATGGGCGGCCGACAGCACGCCGAACAACGGATGGGCGCGCAAGGCATCCAGGGTCTCGGAACTCATTTCCCCCTCCGATCCCAAGCGGTGCATGCACACACTCGCGCGCGGCCGGTCGGGCGCCCTTGACTTTGGTCAGGCTCAAGAAAAAAGCCCCGGAAGGCGGTGCCTTCCGGGGCTTTCGGCAATATTACCTTAGTAGATGTCGTGCTGGGTGTTGTGCACGTTGAACTTGCCGGTCGGGGTGATCAGCTTGGGATCCTTGATCACGGCCTTGGGCTTCAGGGTCTTGTCGTCGATGACCACGATGGCCGACGGTTCGGTCTTGCCGGCCCAGATCGAGTACCAGACCTCGTCACCGGCCTCGTTGTACTCGGCCTGCACCACGCGCTTGACCGACTTGGAATCGGGCAGCCCGGCCATGGCGGCGACGTTCAGCACCTGCGGACCCTTGTCCAGGTTGTTGATGTCGAACACCGTCACCGATTCGGCGGCTTCCTTTTCCGGCATCAGCGGCGCGTCGGCCCACAGATGGTTCGACTTGGGGTGGGTCTTGACGAACAGCGAACCGGAACCGTGGTTCTTGAGTTCGGCGACCACCTTCCAGGCGTATTGCGGATGCTTTTCCGGATCGGTGCCGATCAGGGTGATGACATCGGCGCCCAGGTGCGAGGTGGCCCACACCGGCCCGAAGGTCGGATGGACGAAGTTCGCGCCGCGGCCCGGATGCGGCTTGGCCTTGGTGTCGACCAGGGCGGCCAGCTTGCCTTCCTTGGTATCGACCACGGCGACCTTGTTGGAGGCGTTGGCGGCCACCAGGAAGTAACGCTTGGTCGAATCCCAGCCGCCGTCATGCAGGAACTTGGCGGACTCGATGGTGGTTTCCTTCAGGTTCTTGATGTCGGAATAATCCACCAGCTTGATCTGGCCGGTTTCCTTGATGTTGATGACCCATTCGGGCTTGATCACCGAGGAAACGATCGACGCCACGCGCGGCTCGGGGTGATAGTCGCCGTCCACGGTGATGCCGCGGGTCGAAACCACCTTCAGCGGCTCCAGGGTCTGGCCGTCCATGATCACGTATTGCGGCGGCCAATAGGAACCGGCGACCGCGTACTTGTCCTCGAAGCCTTTGAACTTCGAGGTATCGACCGAACGGGCATCCAGACCGGTCTTGATGGTGGCCACCACGGCGGGCTTTTCCATCCACAGGTCGATCATGTCCAGCTTGCCGTCGCGGCCGATGACGTAGACATAGCGGCCCGAAGCGGACAGGCGCGAGATGTGCACGGCATAGCCGGTCTTGACGATGCTGACGATCTTCTTGGTGTCGCCGTCGATCAGGGCGACTTCGCCCGAATCGCGCAGCGTGACCGAGAAGACGTTTTGCAGATTGATCTTGTTCATCTGCTTGGTCGGCCGCTTCTCGGGCGGGACCACCACCTTCCAGCTGGCGGTCAGTTCCTTCATGCCCCATTCCGGCGGCGAATCGGGGGTCATCTGGATATAGGTGGCGACGTTCTTGATCTCATCCTTGGTCAGGATGTCGTCGAAGTTCACCATGCCGCCGTCGGTGCCGTAGCTGATGATCTTCTCGAGGCGGGCCTGTCCCAGCTTGCGGGTGGCCTCGGGCTCCAGGTTCTTGCCGGTCGCGCCCTTGCGCAGCACGCCGTGGCAGCCGGCGCAGCGCTCGAAATAGATCTTGGCGCTGGCTTCCTTGGCGTCCTTGCCCAGGCTCGGCTCGTCAGCGAGGGCGGTACCCATCGCGAACGGAAGTGCCGACACCATCAGGGCGGCTTTGAGTCCCTTCCACATCCTTTACCTCCACAATGATCGGATTGCCCCAGTTCCCCCCAAGGGACCCAGCGCATCGAATGTCCGAGAGGATGAAGGGGCTTCCAGTCCGTCTCTTTAACCAAAGTCAAATGGCGGTTTGGAAAAGTCCCAGGGCCGATCCGGGGAATTCCGTACAACGTTCGGCAAATTGACCAAGATCACAAAACCCACCGCGCCACCCGGGATAGGGTTCGCCCATCGGCGGCCGTGGCCAGGGGGTGACGGTTGTCCAACGTCAAGTTTGGCTTCCGCGCCTTCATGTAAGGCTGGGGAAAAATGAGAGGAGACCTTCGGGGTACGGCCATGGCGTCCAACCAATCCTTGCTGACCCGACTGTTCCGTATACGGATCCTGGGCGCGACCCTGATCGGTGCCGCGATCCTTTTTGTTGGGGGTATTGTTTTCTGGGGTGCCTTCAATACGGGAATGGAGGCAACGAATACGCTGGATTTCTGTATTTCGTGTCACGAGATGCGGGATAACGTCTATCAGGAATACAAGAAGACGATCCACTACACCAACCGCTCGGGCGTGCGCGCCGGGTGCCCCGATTGTCACGTTCCCAAGGACTGGACCCACAAGATCATCCGCAAGATCCAGGCGTCCAACGAGCTGTACCACAAGGTCCTGGGCACGGTTGACACCCCCGAGAAATTCGATGCCAACCGCCTGACAATGGCCAAGCGCGAATGGGCGCGCATGAAGGCCAACGATTCCCGTGAATGCCGCAACTGCCATGCCTTCGACCAGATGGACCCGGAGAAGCAGAAGCAGCGTGCCCGCAAGCAGCACGAGAACGCCCAGGAAGACGGCATGACCTGCATCGACTGCCACAAGGGCATTGCCCACAAGCCGGTCCACCAAGGGCTGGAAGACGAGGAGTGAGGATGATGAGCAAGCGTTCCCTGTTCACCACCCTGGGGGTTGCTTCCTGCGCGCTGATGCTGGGCATGGGCTCGGCCTGGGCGGCTGGCAAGACCATCGACTGGGCCAAGGCGCCCGAGGCCAAGACCGTGCTGTTCTATCCCGGCCAGTCGTCCTACGAATGGATCCAGACCGGCACCGATCACGGCGGCGCCCGGTCCTACACCAAGAAGGGCGAGAAGTGCTCGGGCTGCCATGCCGAGGAAACCGCCGACATGGGCAAGAAGATGGCCACGGGCCAGAAGATCGAGCCCACCGTCATTCCCGGCAAGCGCGCTTCGATCCCGCTGAAGATCAAGGCGGCCTATGATGCCGAGAACCTGTACATGCGCTTCGAGTTCCCGGCCGGTCCGCACAACGCGGCCCCCAATGCGCCGGGCGGCAAGATGGACCCCGACAACGAGGTCAAGGTCGCGCTGATGATCGACGCGGGCAAGGTGGCCGACGCCGACCGCGCCGGATGCTGGAGCTCGTGCCACGCCGACGCCCGCGACATGCCCAGCGCGCCCAAGAAGGACGGCTTCGTCACCAAGTACCTGCCGGAAAGCCGCACCGCCATCTCGATCAAGGACGAGCCGCGCGGCGGCTGGGACAAGGTCAAGCCGCAGGCCGAACTGGACGCCATGCTGAAGGACGGCAAGTTCCTGGACCTCGCCCGCTACAAGAGCGGCAAGGGCGGCGTGTCGGAAGACGGCTACGTGCTGTCCGAACGCGTGCTGAAGGCCGATGGCGGCGCCAAGTTCGAGGGCAAGAAGGAAGGCGACAATTGGGTCGTCACCATGACCCGCAAGCTGAAGTCGGGCCAGCCCGGCGACCACGCGCTGGAAGCGGGCAAGACCTATACCGTCGGCTTCGCCATCCACGACGACTATGCCTGGGGCCGTTTCCACCATGTCTCGCTGGACATGCGCCTGGGCCTGGACGCCGAGGGCGAGATCAAGGCGGTCAAGCAGTAACGGCGAAAGGGGAGGGAAGGGCCATGCTCCGTGCGCTGACGGGTGCCGTTCTTCTCTCCCTGCTGGCCGTGCCCGTCCGGGCCGACGAGGTGGTGACTGTCGTCATGGACAAGTACCGCTTCACGCCCCAGACGCTGAGCGTGCGGCCGGGCACGGTGGTGGAATGGCGGAACGATGAAAAACGCACCAGCCATTCAGTCATCGTCCAGGGCCAACCGGAATCGGACCGGCTGTTTCCGGGCGAAACCTATCGGTTCCGCTTCGACACGCCGGGCCGCTTTGAAATTCGCTGCGGTCCCCATCCCGACATGATGGGAACGGTCGAGGTGATCCGTTAGCCGGGTGGCGATTGAACATCGCCATGGCGGCATGACAAGGGGGGAGAGCCATGACGAAGCTCGGCAAGGTGATGCTGGTGGGCGCCGGTCCCGGCGACCCGGAATTGCTGACGGTCAAGGCGACCCGTCTGATCGCCGGTGCGGAACTGGTGGTGTTCGACCGGCTGGTGGGCGAGGCGGTGCTGGACCTGATCCCGCCCCATGCCCGCCGGGTGGACGTGGGCAAGGAAACCGGGCGGCATTCGCTGCCCCAGGACGCCATCAACCGGCTGTTGGTGGATCTGGCCCTGGCGGGCCACGACGTGGTGCGGCTGAAGGGGGGCGACCCCTTCGTGTTCGGCCGCGGCGGCGAGGAAGCCGAGGCGCTGGCCGCCGCCGGTATCCCGTTCCAGGTGGTGCCCGGCATCACCGCCGCCTCGGGCTGCGCCGCCGCCGCCGGAATACCGCTGACCCATCGCGGGGTGGCGGAAAGTGTCAGGTTGGTCACGGGCCATCGCATGGATGACCGCGACCTGGATTTGGATTGGTCTTCGCTGGCCGACCCCCGGTGCACCCTGGTGGTGTACATGGGGGTGGCGAGCGCGGAGCGTCTCGCCTGCGGCCTACGGGGCGCGGGGCTCGCAGGCGAGACGCCCGTCGCGATCATCGAACGCGGCACCACGCCGCAACAGCGCACGCTGTACACCTGCCTGGATCATCTGGCGGCCGACATGGCCCGCTGGCAGCCGCGCCCGCCGTCGCTGCTGGTGATCGGCCAGGTGGTGGCCCACGCCACCCAGCCGCACCTGGAGCGGCTGGTGCACGAGGCGGCGCAATGAAGCCCGTTCTCGTCCTGGCGTTGGGCGGCCTGCTGGCCGCCTCGGCGGCCTTTGCCGCGCCCAGCCCGGCCCGCCAGGAACAATTGCGCCACATGGTGGACCAGGATTGCGGTTCGTGCCATGGCCTGACCCGCCAGGGCGGGCTGGGGTCGCCGCTTCGGGCCGAAACCCTGGTGGAGATCGGCGACGAGGCCCTGACCGCCACCATCCTGGACGGCCGCCCCGGCACTCCCATGCCCGCGTGGCGTGGCCTGTTGTCCGAGGATGACGCCCTGTGGATCGTCCGCCATCTCAAGGGAGAAGGGCCATGAAGCGTTTTGCCTGCGCGGCCATCGCCTTGATGCTGTCCGCTTGCGCCCAGCCGCCATTGCGCGCCACCGGCGATCTTGGTCTGGTGGTCGAGCGCGCCGACGGCGCCCTGCAATTGGTGGAAACCACCCGCAGCAGCGCGCTGGGCCGCATCACCGGCCTGGGCGACCTGTCGCACGCCTCGCTGGTCTATTCCCGCGACGAGCGCTTCGCCTTCGTCTTCGGCCGCGACGGCGGGCTGACCAAGGTCGACCTGCTGCAAGGCCGCGTGGTCGGCCGCGTGGTGCAATCGGGCAATTCCATCGGTGGCGCCATTTCCCAGGACGGGCGGCTGGTGGCGGTGGCCAATTACACCCCCGGCGGTGTCAAGGTGTTCGACGCCGACACCCTGGAATTGGTGGCCGACATCCCGGCCATCGCCGCCGACGGCAGCCGCTCCAAGGTGGTGGGGCTCGAGGATGCGCCGGGCAACCGCTTCGTGTTCTCGCTGTACGAGGCGGGCGAGATCTGGCTGGCCGACCTCAAGGATGCCAGGACGCCGAAAATCCGCAAATACACCGGTATCGGCACCCAGCCCTATGACGCGCTGGTGACGGAGGACGGCCGTTATTACATGGCCGGGCTGTTCGGCGAGGACGGCATCGCCATGCTGGATTTGTGGAACCCCGATGCCGGGGTGCGGCGCATCCTGGATCATTACGGCAAGGGCCAGCAGCCGCTGCCGGTCTACAAGATGCCCCATCTGGAAGGCTGGGCGGCGTCGGGCACCCAGGCGTTCCTGCCCGCCATCGGCCGTCACGAGGTGCTGGTGGTGGACACCACCACCTGGCGCGAGATCGGCCGCATCCCGGTGGCGGGCCAGCCCATCTTCGCCATGCTGCGGCCCGACGGCCGCCAGATGTGGGTCAATTTCGCCCTGCCCGACAACGGCAAGGTCCAGGTCATCGACGTTCCCAGCCTGAAGGTGGTCAAGACCATCGAGCCGGGACAGGCGGTGCTGCACATGGAATTCACCCCGCGCGGCGAACGGGTGTGGCTGTCGGCGCGCGACAGCGATCAGGTGACGGTGTGGGATACCGAAAGCTTGGAAAAGGTGGCGGAACTGCCCGCGTCCAAGCCGTCGGGCATCTTCTTCACCGCCCGCGCCCACCGGATCGGGCTGTGATCATGGACGCCCTCGACCGTCGCCTGCTGGACGATTTCCAGCACGATTTCCCGCTGGATTCCCGGCCCTATGCGGTGCTGGGCGACCGCCTGGGCATCGCCGAGGACGAGGTGGTGCGCCGCCTGGACGATCTGCGCCGCCAGGGCGCGGTCAGCCGGGTCGGCGCGGTGATCCGCCCGCATGCGGTGGGACACTCCACCCTGGCGGCCATGGCGGTTCCCGCCGATTGGCTGGAGCGGGTGGCCGAACTGGTGTCGGGCTATGCCGAGGTCAACCACAATTACCAGCGCGACCACCGCCTGAATTTGTGGTTCGTGGTGACGGCCAGCGGCCGCGACGACGTGCGCGCCGTGCTGGACGACATCGAGCGCCGCACCGGGCTGGAGGTGCTGGACTTGCCCATGCTGGAACAATTCCACATCGATCTGGGGTTCGGCCTGAAATGGACCTGAGCGACCGCGATCTGCATCTGATTTCCGCCCTGTGCGGCGGCCTGTCCCTGGAGGCGCAGCCCTATCGCACGCTGGGACAGGCGGTGGGCATGGACGAGGCCGAGGTCATCGCCCGCCTGCACGCCCTGCGGCAAGGCGGGGTGATCCGCCGCCTGGGGGTGATCGTTCGCCATCACGAACTGGGCTATCGCGCCAACGCCATGGTGGTGTGGGACATTCCCGACGCCGAGGTGGCCGAAATCGGGCGCCGCCTGGGCGCCTGCGACGAGGTTTCGCTGTGCTATCGCCGTCCGCGTCGCCTGCCGTCCTGGCCCTACAATCTGTTCACCATGGTGCACGGCCACGACCGCGCCCAGGTCGAGGCCGCCATCGCCGCCCTGGCCGTGCGCGAGGGCGTGGACCATTACCCGCGCGAGGCGTTGTTCAGCACCCGTCGCTTCAAGCAATGCGGCGCCCGCTACACCCCCCGTCAGGCGGCGGAATGATATGGACGACACCGACCGCCGCATCGTCAACGCGTTGCAGGGCGGCTTTCCCGTCAGTCGCACCCCCTTTGCCGATGCCGCCGCGCCGCTGGGCCTGACCGGGGCCGAACTGATCGAGCGCATCCGCGCCCTGCGCGACAGCGGCGCCCTGACCCGGTTCGGGCCGCTGTACAACGCCGACCGCTTTGGCGGCCACAACACCCTGGTGGCCATGGCGGTGCCCGCCGAGCGTTTCGACGCGGTGGCGGCCATCGTCAATGCCTTCCCCGAGGTGGCGCACAATTACGCCCGCGAGCACGAATTGAACATGTGGTTCGTGGTCGCCGCCGAAAGCCGCGCGCGGGTGGATGCGGTCTTGACCGAGGTTCAGGCGCGCACCGGCCTTGCGGTGTACGACATGCCCAAACAGCGCGAATTCCACGTCTGCCTGAGGTTCGAGGCATGAGGGCACTGGACGACATCGACCGCTCCATCATCGTCGCCACCCAGGACGGCCTGCCGCTGGCCCCCGATCCCTATGGCGTGGTCGCCGATGCCCTGGGGCTGGAGGTGGATCTGGTGATGGCCCGCATGGCGGCCATGGCACGGGACGGCATCATCCGCCGCATCGGCGTGGTGCCCAATCATTACGCCCTGGGCTATCGCTTCAACGGTATGAGCGTGTGGGACGTGGCCGACGAGGATGTGGAGGAAGCCGGGCGGCGCCTGTGCGCGCCGGGCTTCGTCAGCCATTGCTACCAGCGTCCCCGCCGCCTGCCGTCCTGGCCCTACAATCTGTTCGCCATGGTCCACGCCCGCGATGCCGCCACGGCCCAAGGTCTGGTGGATCAGTTGGCGGCGGCGCTGGGGCCGCTGGATCGCGGCCACCGCGTGCTGTTCTCCACCCGCATCCTGAAGAAGACCGGGTTGCGGCTGACGTGAACACAAAAGCCGTCATGCCCGGACTTGATCCGGGCATCCACGCGGCGCCGTTTGTGAGGATGGCCGGGTCAAGCCCGGCCATGACGGATATGGGGGTAAAT
This sequence comes from Pseudomonadota bacterium, assembly GCA_023458315.1. Classification (GTDB taxonomy): domain Bacteria; phylum Pseudomonadota; class Alphaproteobacteria; order Rhodospirillales; family Magnetospirillaceae; genus Magnetospirillum. The sequence goes on along the minus strand of JAEXAH010000050.1, from coordinate 77,451 downwards.
GCGCGGTGAACCCGAAGAAAAGGGGGAAATAGATGTTCCGTCTGAGCCAGTTCCTGCGCGAGCTTGATGCGCCGACGCCGCTGGGACCGCGCCGCGACCCGCGCGGGCCGGTGGTGATATGGAATCTGGTGCGGCGCTGCAACCTGCTGTGCCGCCACTGCTATTCCGGCAGCACCGACAAGGATTTCAGCGGCGAGCTGACCACCGCCGAGATCAAGACCACCATGGCCGATCTGCGCCGCTATGGCGTTCCCGCGCTGATCCTGTCGGGCGGCGAGCCGCTGCTGCGGCCCGATCTGTTCGAACTGGCCGGGGAAGCCAAGTCCCTGGGCTTTCCCAGCGTGGCGCTGTCCACCAACGGCACCCTGATCGACGATGCCATGGCCGACCGCATCCAGGCGGCGCGCTTCGATTACGTCGGTATCTCGCTGGACGGCATCGGCGCCGTGCACGACACCTTCCGTGGCCGCCCCGGTGCCTTCGCCGAGGCGCTGGGCGGTATCCGCCGCTGCCGGGCGCGCGGCATCAAGGTGGGTTTGCGCTATACCATGACCCGCGACAATGCCCACCATCTGCCCGATATCCTGGTGCTGCTGCGCAGCGAGGGCGTGGACAAGTTCTATTTCTCGCACCTGAACTATGCCGGGCGCGGCAATGCCAACCGGGGCGAGGACGCCGAAAGCGTCATGACCCGCCGCGCCATGGAAACCCTGTTCGCGGTGGCGGCCAGCACGCCCGAGGTGGAATTCGTCACCGGCAACAACGATGCCGACGGCGTCTATTTCCTGAAATGGGTGGAACGCCACCGTGCCGAGCGCGCCGCCCATGTGCGGGCCAAGCTGGTGCAATGGGGCGGCAATGCCTCGGGCCGCAACGTCGCCAACATCGACAATCTGGGCTGGGTGCACCCCGACACCATGTGGTGGCACGAGCGCCTGGGCAACGTGCGGCAGCGGCCATTCTCGGACATCTGGAGCGACATTTCGAACCCGCTGATGGCCGGGCTCAAACAATTCCCGCGCCGCCTGTCGGGCCGCTGCGGCGATTGTGCCCACCTGCTGCTGTGCAACGGCAACAGCCGGGTGCGGGCCGAGCGCATCCATGACGACCGCTGGGGCGAAGACCCCGGTTGCTATCTGACCGACCAGGAGGTCGCCGCATGAGGATTCCCGCCGTCGCCGTCCTGGCGCTGCTGGCCGCCGCCCCCGCCTGGGCCGGGCAAGACCCGGCGCGTCTTTACACCGAACATTGCGCCGCCTGTCATGGCGGCGACCGCCTGGGGGCCATCGGCCCGGCGCTGCTGCCGGAAAATCTTGGACGCATCAAGCCGGGCGAGGCCGAGGCGGTGATCGCCGACGGCCGTGCCGCCACCCAGATGTACGGCTTCCGCGACAAGCTGGCCATGGACGACATCAAGGCCCTGGCCAAATACGTCATGACGCCGCTGCCCGAGGTTCCGGCCTGGGGGATGGAGCAGATCACGGCCAGCCATCTGGTGGTGACGGACCCGGCGTCGCTGCCCAAGGCGCCGCCGTTCAAATCCGATCCGCTGAACCTGTTCACGGTGGTCGAGGGCGGCGACCATCACGTCACCATCGTGGACGGCGACCGCATGGAGCCGCTGTACCGCTTTCAAAGCCGCTTCGCCCTGCATGGCGGTGCCAAGTATTCGCCCGACGGCCGCTTCGTCTATTTCGCCTCGCGCGATGGCTGGGTGTCCAAGGTGGACATGTGGACCGGCAAGCTGATGGCGGAAATCCGCGTCGGCATCAACACCCGCAACGTGGCGGTGTCCGACGACGGCCGCTTCCTGATGGCGGGCAACGTGTTGCCCCATACCCTGGTGGCGCTGGACGCACGCGACCTCAGCCCCATGCAGGTGATCCCGGTGGCGGGCGACGGCAAGACCAGCCGGGTGTCGGCGGTCTACACCGCGCCGCCGCGCCATTCCTTCGTGGTGGCGCTGCGCGATCTGCAAGAGGTCTGGGAGATTCCCTATGCCGACGATGCCGGGCCGGTGATGAACGGCTTCGTCCACTCGCGCGAGAAGGGGATGGAGGAAGGCATCAGCCCCGGTGGCCGCTTTCAGGCGCTGCGCATCCGGGTACCCGATTACCTGGACGATTTCTTCTTCGACCCCGGCTATGAACGGGTGATGGCCGCGTCGCGCGACGCGGGCAAGGGCATGGTGGTCGACCTGGACCTCAAGCGCAAGGTGGCCGAACTCGATCTGGGCGGCATGCCCCATCTGGGATCGGGCATCGTGTTCAAGACGGACGGCAGGCTGATGATGGCGACGCCGCACCTCAAGGAAGCGGCGGTCAGCATCATCGACATGACCACCTGGCAGACGGTGAAGCGCATCCCGACCCTGGGGCCGGGCTTCTTCATGCGCGGGCACGAGAACTCGCCCTATGCCTGGGTGGACGTGTCCATGGGCAAGGAAAAGGATGCCATGCAGATCATCGACACCCGCACGCTGGAGGTGGTGAAGACCATCCGCCCGGCGCCGGGCCGTCTGACCCGGCATGTGGAATTCACCCGCGACGGCAAGAAGCTGCTGTTGTCGCTGTCGGAAAAGGACGGTGCCGTGCTGGTCATGGACACCGCCACCTTCGCCGAAATCAAACGCCTGCCCATGAGTGCGCCCATCGGCAAATACAACGTGTGGAACAAGATCACCTATTCCGCCGGGACCAGCCACTGAACGCCTGGGGGGGCGCCTATTCCCCCCAGCGCCGCACCAGATCGGTTTCGATGCCGAACAGGTCCAGCATGCGGCCGACGCTGTGGTCGATCATGGCATCCAGGCTGTCGGGCCTGGCGTAGAAGGCGGGGACCGGCGGCGCCACCACCGCGCCCATTTCCGACAATTGCAGCATGGTGCGCAGATGGCCGGTGTGCAGCGGCGTCTCGCGCACCATCAGCACCAGCCTGCGCCGTTCCTTGAGGCAGACGTCGGCGGCGCGGGTCAGCAGGCTGGTGGTGACGCCGCTGGCGATCTCGCTCATGGACCGCACCGAACACGGCGCCACGATCATGCCCAGCGTGCGGTACGATCCCGAGGCCGGGGCGGCGCCGATGTCCTCGGCCTTGTACCAGGCGGTGGCGAGGTCGCGCACCTCGGCCAGTTTCATGCGGGTTTCGTGGGCCAGGGTGATCTCGGCCGCCTTGCTCATCACCAGATGGGTTTCGACGCCCAGCGGCCGCAGCGCCTGAAGCACGCGGATGCCGTAGACCACGCCCGAGGCGCCGCTGATACCCACCACCAGCCGACGAGGGGCTGCACTCATGTTGCCAACTCCTGAAAAGTGCGGTTCCGCGTCGAAAGGGGGTTGCCTTCGCGGTCGCAATAAGAGATATAGGCCGATTTTCCCTGCTGACAGGATGCCCCGGGCGGGCATACACTCGGGGCCTCACCCCATCGTGCAGGGAGGATAGTAATGAGCCTTCAGGACCGGATCGAGTCTTTGAAAGCCAAGCATGCCGCTTTGGATGACGCTATCGCCACCGAATCCCGGCGCCCCTATCCCAACGAGCCGCAAATCTCGGTTCTGAAACGCCAGAAACTGGCGATCAAGGACGAATTGGCGCGGCTTGGTCCCCCGCTGACACATTAGTTTCCGCCAAAGGCAACCCGTCGGGGTCGTCCGCCGGGGCAACCGTGAAGCGTCAAAGACGCCCGGTCGCCCCGTGCCGACGGCCCCGAAATGTTTGTGCTCAAGACACTTCCTGGCGTCTGGATGCTGTCAAGCGGTGAAAAGTTTCGTTTGCAATGATTGGCCCTTTGCAAAAATTTCCGGCTTGTTGCATCTTGACCACCGCCATAAGGGGGAGGGGCATCCCAACCCCCGGGAGAATCGCTGTTAGAAGAGGGAACGGCCGCACATGACCAATGCGTATCAACAGGCGTATGAAGCGTCGCTGAAGGACCCGCAGGCTTTCTGGGCCGAGGCGGCCAAGGACATTTCCTGGTACAAGACCTGGGACAAGGTTCTGGACGACTCGCGCAAGCCGTTCTATCGCTGGTTCAGCGGCGCCGAGGTCAACACCTGCTACAACGCCGTCGACCGCCATGTCGAAGGCGGCCGTGGCGCCCAGGCGGCCATCATCTACGACAGCCCCGTCACCAATTCCAAGCGCACCATCACCTATGCCGAGCTTCAGGACGAGGTGTCCAAGTTCGCGGGCGCGCTGCGCGGTCTGGGCGTGGAAAAGGGCGACCGCGTCATCGTCTACATGCCCATGGTGCCGGAAGCGGTGGTCGCCATGCTGGCCTGCGCCCGTCTGGGCGCGGTGCATTCGGTGGTGTTCGGCGGCTTCGCCTCGAACGAACTGGCGACCCGCATCAACGATGCCCAGCCCAAGGTGATCGTGTCGGCCTCGTGCGGCATCGAAACCACCAAGGTCATTCCCTACAAGCCGCTTCTGGACCACGCCATCGAACTGGCCGACCACAAGCCGCTGGGCACCATCATCCTCAAGCGCCCGCAGGCCGATGCCGAACTGAAGGCCGGCTATGACCACGATTGGGCCGAGATCACCGCCAAGGCCGCCCCGGCCGAATGCGTGAAGGTCGCCGCCACCGATCCGCTGTACATCCTGTACACCTCGGGCACCACCGGTCAGCCCAAGGGCGTGGTCCGCGACAACGGCGGCCATCTGGTGGCGCTGAAGTGGACCATGAAGAACGTCTACAACATCGAGCCGGGCCAGGTGTTCTGGGCCGCGTCCGACGTGGGTTGGGTGGTCGGCCACTCCTACATCTGCTACGCCCCGCTGTTCCATGGTGCCACCACCGTGGTGTACGAGGGCAAGCCGGTCGGCACCCCCGACGCCGGTGCCTTCTGGCGCATGATCAGCGAGCACAAGATCACCGCGCTGTTCACCGCGCCGACCGCCTTCCGCGCCATCAAGCGCGAGGATCCCAACGCCGAGCTGCTGAAGAAGTACGACATGAGCAGCCTGAAGGCGCTGTTCCTGGCGGGCGAGCGGTCCGATCCCGACACCATCAAGTGGGCGCAGACCAACCTGAAGGTTCCGGTGGTCGACCATTGGTGGCAGACCGAAACCGGCTGGGCCATCGCCGCCAACTGCCTGGGCCTGCATGAATTCCCGGTCAAGCCCGGTTCGCCGACCAAGGCCGCCCCGGGCTGGGATCTCCAGGTGCTGGACGAAGGCCATCATCAGTGCAAGCCCGGCCAGACCGGCTCGCTGGTGGTCAAGCTGCCGCTGCCCCCCGGCACCTTCTACACCCTGTGGAACGCCGAGCAGCGCTTCTTCGACAGCTACCTGGGCGAATTCCCCGGCTACTACAAGACCGCCGACGCGGGCATGATCGACGAGGACGGCTATGCCTATGTCATGAGCCGCACCGACGACATCATCAACGTGGCCGGCCACCGCCTGTCCACCGGCCAGATGGAAGAAGTGCTGGCCAGCCACCCCGACGTGGCGGAATGCGCGGTGATCGGTGTCGCCGACCAGCTCAAGGGTCAGTTGCCGCTGGGCTTCGTCTGCCTCAAGGCGGGCGTCACCAAGCCCAACGAGCAGATCCTGAAGGAAATCGTCGCCCTGGTCCGCGAGACCATCGGCCCGGTCGCCGCCTTCAAGAGCTGCACCATCGTCAAGCGTCTGCCCAAGACCCGTTCGGGCAAGATCCTGCGCGGCACCATGCAGAAGATCGCCGACAACCAGGATTACAAGATGCCCGCGACTATCGACGATCCGGCCATCCTGGAAGAAATCGACGAGTCGTTGCAGGAAATCGGCTATTCCAAGGCCCGCAAGGAAGCCGTGGAATAATCTTTCCGCCGCAACGCGGAAACATCAGGCCCCCGCCGCAAGGCGGGGGCTTTTTGTTGGTTCTTCACGGATCAGGGAGGAAGTGCTCGCTGAGCAGGAACGCCCAGATCAACCAGTTGCGAGGGCGATGAAAGCGTGATGACGACTGGTTAGACCGTGATGCAGAAAATCTGCATCACGTATTGCCCCTCGCCGGGCGCGGGCATCCGCACCGAGGTGGCACAACGCAAAATCCTCTTGCAACGCAGGGGTGTCCACACAGGACAGCCGTGGATCAAGTCCGGGCATGACGAAAGTGGTTGCTGGGCCAGCAGCCCTGCAATTCCGTGATAAACCCAAAAAAGGCCGCCCTTCCTGTCGGAAAGGGCGGCCCTTTGTTCGGTATGGGAAATCAGGTGGCGGGCTGTTGCTCGGCCACGGCGGGCTTGCTGCCCTTGACCTTGGCGGCCAGGGCCTTGCCCTTCTCGAACTGTTCCTTGTAATAAGTGCGCATGGCTTCGGTGCTGAGGTCGAAGATGTCGCCGCCACCTTCGTAATGCTTGATGAAGACACGGCCGACCGCATAGGTCGAGGCGCCCGACAGCACCGGCAGCGACACCATGCCCATCATCCAGCCGATGCCGGGGATCAGCTTGGTCAGGCTGACCGCCACCGCCATGCCGGCGCCATAGCCGACCACGCCGCCGGCCAGCGACATGATGACGTTGCGGCCGACGCCTTCCGAGAACGGCTTGCCGTACAGTTCCGACAGCTTCTGGATCATGCGCAGTTCGATGGCGACCACGGCGGCGATGTCGAACAGCGGCACCGGCACGATGGACGCCGCCACCGAGGCGAGGACGTAATCCTTCACCAGGCTTTCCGCGATCAGGCTGCGGCCGACGGCATCGGAGGCCGCGGCAGCTTCGGGAGCCGGAGCGGGAACGGGAGCTTCGGAAACGGCGGTCTGCTGCTCAGCCATGGGATCTCTCCAGTTGCGCCCCGCGTTCCATCGAAGCGCAGGGGAAATTCCGTGGCTTCAAGGCCATAGCGCATTGAGCCGCGAAAACCCTACCTGCAATGGCCGGTGAAGAAAAGCAGGAATTATACCAGCGCGGGATTTCCGCCGAACATTCATCGCCCGTCCATTGCCAGGGGGCGTGGGCATTGCCAGGGGGCGCGGGCATTGCCAGGGGGGCGCGGGCGCGTTAGCGTGTCGGCCCGTCCATCCGACAAGGTCCGCCCGCGTGTCCATTCCGCCGCTGCCCGTGATGTTCTGCTTCGCCGGTCAGGGATCGCAATATTACCGCATGGGCGCGGAATTGATGGAAAGCCAGCCGGTTTTCCGCCACTGGATGGAAACCGGCGATGCCCTGCTGCGTCCCCGCCTGGGTTTTTCCGTGCTGGACGCGGTGTATGGCGCCGCCGCGCGGCCGGGCCAGCCCTTCGACCGGCTCGAGGCCAGCCATCCCGCCCTGTTCCTGGTGCAATACGCGCTGGCCAAGGTGCTGGTCGCCCGGTCCCTGCGCCCCGACATGTTGTTCGGGGTCAGTCTGGGCGAATTCACCGCCCAGGTGGTGGCGGGCATGGTGCCGTTCGATTCCGCCCTGGCGGCGGTGGCCGAACAACCGGCGATCTTTGCCCGCACCTGCCCGCCGGGCGGCATGGTGGCGGTGCTGGGATCGCCGTCCTGGCGGCAGCGTTCGGCGGTGCTGGCGGACAAGACCGAAATGGCCGGGATCAATTCCGACGGCCATTTCGTGCTGGCCGCCCTGGCCGACGATCTGGCGGCGGTCGAGGCGGAATTGCGCGGGCTGGACCTGCCGTTCCAACGCCTGCCGGTGCCCTTTGCCTTTCATTCACGCTTTGTCGAGGCAGCCCAGGCCCCGTGGCGCGACGCCTTTGCCGGGCAACGGCGCGAAAGCCCGTTCTGGCCGGTCTGGTCGGCCTGCCTGGGCGGCCCGGTCGGCCCGGCCGACCCCGATCTGGGCTGGCGTATCGTGCGCCAGGGCATGAACGTCCAGGCCACGGTGCAGGCCATCGAAAGCCGGGGCGGCGCCGTCTATGTGGATCTCAGCCCCTCGGGCACCCTGGCGGCGCTGCTGCGCCAGCATCTGGGGCAGGCGGCCACCCCGCGCATCCTGTCGGTGATGTCGCCGTTCGGCGGCGATGGCGAGCGGTTGGAGAAAACCACAGCCGCCCTGCGGCTCTGATCCCACAGCCGCCCTGCGGCCCTGACCTTATGCCCGCTATTTCCCGGTGACGACCACCCCCAGGGTCGCCGCCTCGAAACCCGCATCGACCGGGTTCATCAGGCTGATGATGGCCTTTTCGCCATTGATCACCGCGTCCCAGGCGCGGACGCGCTTATAGGCTTCCCGCATGTCGTCCAAGGGACGGACCTTGTATTTGGCGGCGATCAAGGCCGCCAGGGCATCGGCCGAGACGTCCTTGGTGAAGATGGCGCAGGTCGAGACTTTGCGGCCGTCGATCCGCCCCTCGCTCCACCCGACCAGGAACACGCTGCCCGCGTCCTTGACCCGCCAGCCCTCGTATGTGGCCTGGGGATTGGGCGGCGCCCCCAGCGCCGCCAGTTCCGGCGGCAGGGCCTTCCATTTCAGCGCCTGGGCAAACGACCTGACCCTGTCCAGGGCGGGAACGTTGTCGGCGCAAAAGCCGTCGAACAGCCGCACCACCGCATCGGGGCTGGGCGCAACCGGTTTCCCCGCATCGTCCTTGGCCTGGGCGGCAAAGCCCCACAAGACGACGATGCTGGCGCAAAACGTTCTGAGCAACATCACAATCATGGTCATCCGAACGGGCGGGAAAACGCACGGGCGGGCCACGTTTTCCCTTGCGGGTGTGGGTCTGGGGATGTGGTGGGCGGTGACGGGATCGAACCGCCGACCCTCTCGGTGTAAACGAGATGCTCTGCCAGCTGAGCTAACCGCCCGAAGGCCCCTTTCATAAGGGGCGCGGCGGAAAAACACAACTGTCGGCAAAAGAAAACGCCGACCCTGGATAGGGTCGGCGCGTTCATAGGCGCAAGCGGCGTCAAATCCCGGAAAGGATCGGGCCTTACTGGACGGCGTCCTTCAGGCCCTTGCCGGCCTTGAACTTGGGCTGCTTCGACGCGGCGATGGTGATCTTCTCACCAGTGCGCGGATTGCGGCCTTCGGACGCGGCGCGGGCCGCGACGGCGAAGGTGCCGAAACCGACGAGGCGAACCTCGTCACCGGTCTTCAGCGCCCCGGTAATCGCATCGAAAACCGCATCGACAGCCTTGCCGGCGTCGGTCTTGGACAGGCCGGAGCTGTTGGCAACGGCGGTCACGAGATCGTTCTTGTTCACCTGATGGCCCCCTTCATTGTCGCCGCCCGGATGCCGGTCCGGGCGAAACCCTCTGAATGGCAGGCAGTCTAAATCGGAGGTCGTGAAGGCGTCAATCGGCAATCGGTGAAAAAAGCCCGGAATTCCGCCATTTTCCGGCAATTTCACGATTGTTTTCCACAATATGACGAAAGTTTCCACGCGTTTGAATGGAAACGGCCGCCGGATTACTCCGGCGGCCGTCTTCATACATAAGGTATATGCCCGAGGTCAGTGGGTCGTGACCGTCAATTCGGCATCCTTGGCCACCGCGGGGGCCGCCTCGGCGGGTTCTTCCCACTCGATGGCCACCGGCTGGCTGGTCAGGGCGCGGGCCAGGACTTCGTCCACGGTGGACACCGGCACGATCTCCAGCCCCTTCTTGACGTTGTCCGGGATCTCGGCCAGATCCTTCTCGTTCTCCTTGGGAATGAGAACGGTCTTGAGGCCGCCGCGCAGCGCCGCCAGCAGCTTTTCCTTGAGGCCGCCGATGGGCAGCACGCGGCCGCGCAGGGTGACTTCGCCGGTCATGGCCACTTCCTTGCGCACCGGAATGCCGGTCAGCGCCGAGACGATGGCCGTGCACATGGCGATACCGGCGGACGGGCCGTCCTTGGGGGTGGCGCCCTCGGGGACGTGGACGTGGATGTCCTTCTTTTCGAACACCGTCGGCTTGATGCCCAAGGACACCGAGCGCGAGCGGACATAGGACCGCGCCGCCTGCACCGATTCCTGCATCACGTCGCCCAGTTTGCCGGTGATGCTGAAATTGCCCTTGCCGGGCATGGTCACGGCCTCGATGGTCAGCAATTCGCCGCCCACCTCGGTCCAGGCCAGGCCGGTGACGCCGCCGACCATGTCTTCCAGTTCCGCCTCGCCGTAACGGTACTTGCGGATTCCGGCGTACTTTTCCAGGGTCTTGGCGCTGATGGTGACTTTCTTCTTGCCCTTCGAGACGATCTCGGTGGTCGCCTTGCGGGCAAGGTTGGCCAGTTCGCGTTCCAGATTACGCACGCCCGCCTCGCGGGTGTAGTAACGGCACAGGTCGCGGATGGCGTCGTCGGTGATGTTGATCTCTTCCTTGGCCAGACCGGCCGCCTTGACCACCTTGTCCAACAGGTGGCGCTTGGCGATTTCCACCTTTTCGTCCTCGGTGTAGCCGGACAGGCGGATCACCTCCATGCGGTCCAGCAGCGGCTGGGGCATGCGCAGGGAATTGGCGGTGGTGACGAACATCACGTCGGACAGGTCGTAATCGACTTCCAGGTAATGGTCGTTGAAGGTCGAGTTCTGTTCGGGGTCCAGCACTTCCAGCAGGGCCGAGGACGGGTCGCCGCGCCAGTCGGCGCCCAGCTTGTCGATCTCGTCCAGCAGGAACAGCGGATTGGACGACTTGGCCTTCTTCATGCCCTGGATGACCTTGCCGGGCATGGAGCCGATATAGGTGCGGCGATGGCCGCGCACTTCGGCTTCGTCGCGCACGCCGCCAAGGCTGATGCGCACGAAGTTACGCCCGGTGGCGGTGGCCATGGACTTGCCGAGCGAGGTCTTGCCGACGCCGGGCGGGCCGACCAAGCACAGGATGGGGCCTTTGACCTTGTCGGTGCGGGTCTGCACCGCCAGATACTCGATGATGCGTTCCTTGACCTTTTCCAGACCGTAATGCTCGGCGTTCAGGATGGTCTCGGCCAGCTTGATGTCCTTCTTGACCTTGGTCCGCTTCTTCCACGGAATGGTCAGCAGCCAGTCCAGGTAATTGCGCACCACGGTGGCCTCGGCCGACATGGGGCTCATGGACTTCAGCTTCTTCAGTTCGGCCAGGGCCTTTTCGCGCGCTTCCTTGGACAGGCGGGTCTTGGCGATCCGCTCTTCCAGTTCGGCGGCTTCGTCCTTGCCGTCCTCGCCCTCGCCCAGTTCCTTCTGAATGGCCTTGAGCTGCTCGTTCAGATAGTACTCGCGCTGGGTCTTCTCCATCTGCCGCTTGACGCGGTTGCGGATTTTCTTTTCCACCTGAAGGACGCCGATTTCGCCCTCCATGTAGGAATAGACTCGCTCCAGCCGTTCGGCGATGGTGGCGCTTTCCAGCAATTCCTGCTTTTCGGCGATCTTCAGCGACAGGTGCGAGGCGACGGTGTCGGCCAGCTTGCCGGGATCTTCGATCTGGTTGACCGAAACCAGCACCTCGGGCGGAATCTTCTTGTTGAGCTTGATGTACTGCTCGAACTGGCTGACCACCGAGCGCGACAGCGCTTCCATCTCCTGGCCTTCGCCGCTGGGGTCGTCCATCAGCTCGGCGACCGCCTGGAAGAAGTTCGGGTTGTCGGTGAAGCCGGTGATGCGGGCGCGGCGGCTGCCCTCGACCAGCACCTTGACGGTGCCGTCGGGCAGCTTCAGCAATTGCAGGACCGTCGACACGGTGCCGACGGTATAGATGTCTTCGGTGGTGGGATCGTCCTGGGCCGCGTTCTTCTGGGCCACCAACAGGATCTGCTTGTCCTCGCGCATCACATCTTCGAGTGCGCGGACGGACTTCTCGCGGCCGACGAACAGGGGCACGATCATGTGCGGGAAGACGACGATATCCCGGAGGGGAAGAACCGGAAAGACGTCGTCGTTTGCGATTTCGGCCATGCTGCCTCTTGAACGTATGCGGCCACCGCGGGGCGGCCGACGGGGTAAACACTTGGAACCTTGCCTAGTACTATAGCTAGGCGTCTCCCCTCTCGCGTCAAGGGAGGGACGACATCGCCATCCCTCTCCCGACCATCATCACACGGTCGCGCCCGGGCCAAACAGGCGCGGAACCGTCAGGCGCTGGTGCCCACATCCTCCCGGCGTTCGGAATGGATGTAGAGCGGCTGGGCGCGTCCCTCGACCACTTCCTTGTTGACCACCACCTCTTCGACGCTGTCCAGGGTCGGCAGTTCGAACATGGTGTCCAGCAGGATGCCTTCCATGATGGAACGCAGGCCGCGGGCGCCGGTCTTGCGGGCGATGGCCTTTTCCGAGATGGCCTTCAGCGCCTCCTCCTGGAAGGTCAGCTTGGTGTCTTCCATCTCGAACAGGCGCTGGTACTGCTTGACCAGGGCGTTCTTGGGCCTGGACAGGATTTCCACCAGGGCGTCGACGTCCAGATCCTCCAGCGTCGCCAGCACCGGCAGACGGCCGACGAATTCCGGGATCAGGCCGAACTTCAGCAGATCCTCGGGCTCGATCTCGCGCAGAATCTCGCCGGTGCGGCGTTCGTCCGGGCCACGCACCTCGGCGCCGAAGCCGATGGACTTGTTCTTGCCGCGCGAGCCGATGATCTTTTCCAGCCCGGCGAAGGCACCGCCGCAGATGAACAGGATGTTGGTGGTGTCCACTTGCAGGAATTCCTGCTGCGGATGCTTGCGGCCGCCCTGGGGCGGGACGCTGGCCACCGTGCCTTCCATGATCTTCAGCAGGGCCTGCTGCACGCCCTCACCCGACACGTCGCGGGTGATGGACGGGTTGTCGGACTTGCGGCTGATCTTGTCGACCTCGTCGATATAGACGATGCCGCGCTGGGCGCGTTCGACGTTGTATTCAGCGGCCTGCAACAGCTTGAGGATGATGTTCTCCACGTCCTCGCCCACGTAACCGGCTTCGGTCAGCGTGGTGGCGTCGGCCATGGTGAACGGCACGTCCAGGATGCGGGCCAGGGTCTGCGCCAACAGGGTCTTGCCGCAGCCGGTGGGGCCGATCAGCAGGATGTTGGACTTGGCGATCTCGACCTCGTTGGCCTTGCCGCCGTGTTGCAGACGCTTGTAGTGATTGTGCACGGCGACCGACAGGACCTTCTTCGCGTGGTCCTGGCCGATGACGTAGTCATCGAGCACCGAGCGGATATCCTTCGGGGTCGGCACACCGTCGCGCGAGCGGACCAGATGGGTCTTGTGCTCCTCGCGGATGATGTCCATGCACAGCTCGACGCATTCATCGCAGATGAAGACCGTCGGCCCGGCGATCAGCTTGCGCACCTCATGCTGGCTCTTTCCGCAGAACGAGCAGTAGAGGGTGTTCTTGGAATCGCCGCTCGTGGACTTGGTCATCGGTACTCCATTGGTAAAGCGGCCAGACAAATTGGATCAATGTTAGCCACACGAATCGGCGGCACACAATGAAAATCACCCCGCGCCGCGCCCGCATCACGGGCGGCGGCGCGGGTAAGGGCGTCAGCTTTCGGCGGAATCGTCGCCCTTGACCTGGCGGCTGGCGACCACCTCGTCGATCAGGCCGAATTCCTTGGCTTCGGTGGCCGACAGGAACTTGTCGCGCTCCATGGCCTGCTCGATCACCTCGAGCGGCTGGCCGGTATGGGTCACGTACATGTTGTTCAGCCGCGCCCGCAGCGCCAGGATCTCGCGGGCGTGGATCTCGATGTCGGTGGCCTGGCCCTGGAAGCCGCCCGACGGCTGGTGCACCATGACGCGGGCGTTGGGCAGGGCGAAGCGCTTGCCCTTTTCACCGGCGGTCAGCAGCAGCGAGCCCATGGACGCCGCCTGACCCAGGCACACGGTGGACACCGCCGGGCGGATGTACTGCATGGTGTCGTAGATGGACAGGCCCGACGTCACCACGCCACCCGGCGAGTTGATGTAGAAGGCGATGTCCTTGCTGGGATTCTCGGATTCCAGGAACAGCAACTGGGCGCAGATCAGGCTGGCCACTTCGTCGTAGACCTGGCCGGTCAGGAAAATGATGCGTTCCTTGAGCAGGCGCGAATAGATGTCATAGGAACGCTCGCCCCGGTTGGTCTGTTCGACCACCATCGGCACGAGGGTATTCATATAGAGGTCGATGGGATCTCTCTCGCGCATGGTCCGTCCTTCTCGTCAATCGCTACTGTGGCGGTTCCTTGGTTCGTCCTAGCCGACCTTGACCCGATCCGCCAGTCAAATTCTTCGCATGGGCGCACACCGTTTCGCCGGAAGGGGCACACCCGGCCCACGGAACAATGCGCGAGGGGATGGGAAACCTTGGGGCGACCGGATGGCCGCGCCTTACAATGTGGGGCTTTCCGGCGAAACCGCAATCGGGGAATCGCCCCAAAACGAAACTGGCGGCCCAAAGGGCCGCCAGTCCGTCAACGCTCAGCGAAGAAATGCCGTCGAGATCACTCGGCGGAATCGGCCTTCTTCTTGGCGGCCTTCTTCTTCGGCTTGGCTTCCTCGGAGGCGGCGGCGCCTTCCTCGGGGTCCTTGCGCAGATCCTCGGCCGACACTTCCTTGTCCGTCACCTTGGCCAGTTCCAGGACGAAGTCGATGACCTTGTCCTCGAAGATGGGGGCGCGCAGGCTGTTCAGGGCGTCCTGGTTGTTCTTGTAGTACTGGAACACCAGATGCTCCTGACCGGGATAGCGGCGGGCTTCCTCGATCAGCGCCTTGTTGACGTCGTCCTGGGTGACGGTGACGCTGTTCTTCTGGCCCACATCGGCCAGCAGCAGGCCCAGGCGCACGCGGCGCTCGGCCAGGGCGCGATAATCGGCCTTCAGGGTGTCGTCATCCTTGCCCGCGTCGGACGGGTCCAGGCGACCGGCTTCCTTGTCCTGCTCCACCTGCTTCCAGATGGCCTCGAACTCCTGTTCGACCATGCCTTCCGGCACCTGGAAGTCGTGGTTGGCGGCCAACTGGTCCAGCAGGGCGCGCTTCAGCTTGGTGCGGGCCATGCCGTCCAGCTCGCGGGTGATTTCCTCGGCGATGGCCTGCTTCAGGGCGTCGATGCTGTCCATGCCGACCTTCTTGGCCAGCTCGTCGTTCAGCTCGGCGGCCTTGGTGGCGCGGACCTCGTGCACGGTGACGTCGAACTGGGCGGCGGCGCCGGCCAGTTCGTCGTTGCCGTAGGCTTCGGGGAAGGTCACGTCGACGACCGCGGTCTCACCGGCCTTCTTGCCGATCAGTTGGTCCTCGAAGCCGGGGATGAAGGTGTTCGAGCCGAGCTTGAGCGAGTAGCCCTGGGCGGTGCCGCCCGGGAAGGCCACGCCGTCCTTCTTGCCGACGAAGTCGATGACCACCACGTCACCGGCGGCGGCGGCGCGCTCGACGGTTTCGCTGTCCTCGTGACGCTCGGCGATGCGGGTCAGGGTTTCGGCGATCTCGGCCTCGGGGGCCTTGGCCTTCTCGCGCTCCAGCGACAGGGTCGAGAAGTCCATGGCGGTGATTTCCGGCAGGATTTCCAGCGCCACGGTGAATTCCAGATCCTTGCCCTCGGCATACGAGGTGATCTCGACCTTGGGCTGCATGGCGGGCTTCAGGCCCTTGTCCTGGATGGCCGAGCCGGTGCCTTCGTTGACGGCGGCTTCCAGGACCTCGCCCAGGATGGACGCGCCATACTTCTGGCGCACGATCTTCAGCGGCACCTTGCCGGGGCGGAAGCCGGGCAGCTTCACCTCTTGGGCGATTTCCGCCAGACGGGATTCGGTACGCGCCTCGAGCTGCGCCGCGGGGACGACGACCTTGAACTCGCGCTTCAGGCCGTCAGCATTCGTCTCGGTTACCTGCATCAGTCTTTCGCCAATCGAATCAATTCGTTGCAAGAACTCCGGCGGTCGCCGCACTCCCCTGGGGTCGCGCTGTCGACTGGTGCGGGCGAAGGGATTTGAACCCCCATGGCTTACGCCGCTGGAACCTAAATCCAGTGTGTCTACCAGTTCCACCACGCCCGCGTGAGCAGGTGCGCGACGCCTTTCCGACGCCCTGAAAGCATGGCTGTGCCTTCGGGGCGCCCGGGTGCCGGCCCGCCGGAACCGGTGTCTATAACATAGTCGGACGCGCGGATACAGGACTTACGACACGATGGCGACAACTCTCCTCTAGGGTGAAAAACCATATTGATTTTAAGGAAGGAGATCATACGATCGGATTAGGGGAAAGGGGCGGAAGGGTTAAGGCATCCGACCGTTGAACAATTCTTGTGCGCAGCCCATATTCCGTCCGGGGCTGTCCAAAAGTTTGGGGGTTACAAAGATGGATCTGGACCGCGCGGGACGTTTGGCGTTCCTGCAAATCGACGACGAAACCTGCCGCACCCTGCGTGAGTTCCGCGACATCCTGGCACCGCGGGTGGATTCGCTGCTGGAGGCGTTCTACGGCCATGTCCGCGGCAACCCGACGGTGGCGGCGCTGTTCGCCACGCCCGGGCGCATGGACCATGCCCGCTCCATGCAGAAGAAGCACTGGATGGACAGTGTGTTCGCGGGCAATTTCGACGACCGCTATTTCGCCAACGTCACCGAGATCGGCAAGGTCCACCAGCGCATCGGGCTGGAACCGCGCTGGTACACGGCGGGCTATTGCTATGTGCTCAACAAGGTGCTGGCCCTGGCCGTCGACACCTACCGCAAGAAGCCGGAAAAGCTGGCGGCGGTCATCGCCGCGGTGAACAAGGCGGCGTTCCTGGACATGGACCTCGCCACCTCGGTCTATATCGAAACCAACACCGCCGCCATCATCGCCCGCGAGTTGGGCGCCAAGGCCGATTGCTTCGAACGCGACGTGCAGGGCGTGGTGTCGCAGGTGGCGGCCACCGCCACCCAGATGGAGGCCAACGCCCGGACCATGGCGGCCAACGCCGAGGAAACCTCGATGCAGTCGACCACGGTGGCCGCCGCCGCCGAGGAAGCCACCACCAACATCCAGACCGTGGCCGCCGCCGCCGAGGAATTGTCCAGTTCCATCGCCGAAATCAGCCGTCAGGTGTCCCATTCCGCCGCCATCGCCTCGGCGGCCATGGACGAGGCCGCGCGCACCAACGACATGGTGCAAAGCCTGACCGAAGCGGCGGGCAAGATCGGCCAGGTGGTCAAGCTGATCAACGACATCGCCAGCCAGACCAATTTGTTGGCGCTGAACGCCACCATCGAGGCAGCCCGCGCAGGCGATGCCGGCAAAGGCTTCGCCGTGGTCGCCAACGAGGTCAAAAGCCTGGCCAACCAGACCGCCAAGGCCACCGAGGAAATCGGCAGCCAGATCGCCGCCGTGCAGAACGCCACCCGCGACGCGGTCGGCGCCATCGGCGGCATCGCCAGCACTATCGGCCAGATCAACGACATCGCGGGCACCATCGCCGCCGCCGTCGAGGAACAGGGCGCCGCCACCCAGGAAATCGCCCGCAACGTGCAGCAGGCGGCCATGGGCACCCAGGAAGTCACCGGCACCATCGCCCGCGTGTCGGCCGCCGCCTTCGAAACCGGCACCGCCGCCCGCGAAGTGCTGGACTCGGCCGAGCAACTGAGCCGCAACTCGACGGAACTGAACAGCGAAGTGGAACGCTTCGTCCGCGACATCCGTCAGGGCTGAGCCGTTTCAAGAAAAGCCCCCCTCCCATGCGGGAGGGGGGCTTTTTTCATGGGCTTTCGCGGATTTCCAGGGGAAATGCCGCGACGAATCCGCCTTCGGTCACGGACGGCGCGGCACCCGACGGTCGTCCGAGGCCAGCAGCACGATGATGCCGACCAGCGGGCTGAACAGGAACGAGATCAGGAAATTGCCGAAAAAGCCGAACCGCTTGTGGCGGCCGATCAGGCCGATCAGCCAGGCGGCGGCGATCCACAGGAACATCACCCCCGGATTGAGGATGTAGATCATGGCTGCGAACTCCTTTCGCGGGCGGGGGCGGCCGTCGGCGCGGGCGGCTTGCGATAGCTGGCGACGGTGCGGAAGCGGGTGCCGTCGTGGCGGACCACATGGGCGGCGGTGTCGGTGATGCGGCCGTGCGAATCGAACACCACCGGCCCCGACGCACCCACATAGGGCGCTTCGTAGCGGATGATGCGCAGGGTGTCGGCGACGGCGTCGGGGCTGAAGGAATTGGTGCGGCGGACCGCATAGGCCAGAACCCGGATGGCGTCGTAGGCGGCGGCGCCGATCAGGCCGGGCGGGTGGCCGGTGGCCTTGACGAAGGGCTCGGACAGGCGATGCGCCTCGGGCGAGGCGGTTTCGCCGTCGAAGATCGAAATGGCCACCACGTTGCGCATGGCCTGCGGCCCGACCTGGTCCTCGACCTGACGGGAATACAGGTATTCCGGGCCGATGATCGGCATGACCAGGCCCAATTGCCGGGCCCGGGCGATGAACAGCGCCGATTCCGAGGTGGCCGACGACGTGACGAAGATGGCGTCCACCTCGGTCGGCCGGAACACATCGTTGTCCATCAGGAACAGCAGCAGATCGTCGATGGATTTGCTGCTGGTGGTCAGCCGCCCGCGATACAGCACGCTGCCGCCGCCCTGGGCGAACTGGCTGCGGAACTGGTCGGTGGTTTCGATGCCATAGCCGGAATTGTCGGACAGCACCACCACCCGGCGGATGCCCTGCGACAACGCCCATTGCGCCAGATGGGCGGCGTTGTCGGCGTTGTTGGGCTGCATGGCGAAGGTCAGGTCCAGCCGGTGATTGCTGAGTGAGGTGGCGGTGGCGTGGGTGGCCAGGAACAGCTTGTTGTAGCGTTCATAGACCACGCTGGCGGGAACCGCCGTCGCCGACGAACCATGGCCGACCACCGCCAGCACCGACGGCAGCTTGCCGATGGCGGTGGCTTGGCGCAGGGTCTGGGCCACCAGTTTCTCCAACTCGACCTTGTCGGTGTAGCTTTCCTCCTGGAACAGCCGCAACGCCACCGGGCGGCCCAGCAGGCCGCCTTCGGCGTTGATCTGGTCGATGGCGATCTGGGCGCCGGCGCGGAAATCCTGGGCGTCCTCGTCCGGGGAATAGACCAGGGCGATCTCGACCGGGCCGCCGGGCGGCGGCAGGCGGGTGCGGGTCAGCCACATCCCGCCCGCGATGGCGGAGATCAGGACGGCCAGGGCCAGCGCGGCCAGCAGAAGGCGGCGGCGGGTCAGCGGTCGCCCCCCAGGATCAGCGGCAGACCATCCTTGCCCGAGCCGACCACCACGGTCTTGGCGTTGGTCGAGGTCGCCAGTTCGCGGGTGGCCTGGATGCCCTGCCAGCGCAGCAGATCGGGGGTCAGGCTCTTGCTGATGGTCTGCTGATAGGTCTGGATGCCCAGGGCCTCGATGCGCTTGCGCTCGGCTTCCTTCTGCTCGATGGACAGGCGGTACTGGAACGCCTTTTCCTCTTCGTGCAGGGCCAGCTTGCGTTCGATGGCGTCGCGCACCGTGCCGGGCAAATCCACCGACTTGACCAGAACGTCATCGACGATGACGTAGCGGTTTTCCATCTTGGACAGGCTGCTGACCACCACCGATTCCAGGAAACCGCGATGGCTGGTGTAGACCTCTTCCGGGCCGTACTGGCCGACGGCGCGGCGCAGCGCCGCCTCGGTTTCCGGGAACACCACCTTTTCCAGGTAATCGGGGCCGACCGCCACATGCAGGCGCGGCAGCATGCGGATGTCGGGCTGGAAGCGGATCGCCACCTTCAGCGCCACCGGCAGGCCGCCATTGGTCAGCAGGGAATAGGTCTGTTCGCGGGTCTGGAAGCGCACGTCATAGACGTACATGGTGTTCCACGGCCAGATCAGGTGCACGCCTTCGTCATAGATGCTGCCCTGGTCGGTACCGGTGAAGAAGCTGTACAGCACCCCGGCCTGACCGGAATGGATCGAGATCACCACGCGTTGCCACAGGCCGATCCCGGCGATGAACAGGCCCAGCGACAGCAGGATCGCCGTGGTGACGCGCACGAGCTGGCGCTGGCGAAGGTCCTGGCCATCGTCGTAATCGTCGTCCAGGTCAGCCATGAGACGGGAAATCCCCCTTTAAATCGCCGCGCGCCCCCGATCCGGGGCATTATGCGGCAAGGTTGCAGACGATGCCAGCGCCCATGTGTCCGGTCAACCGGTCGCCACGATGGCGTCCAGCGCCTGGGCCAAGGCGGCGGCACAGGCCGTCACGTGGGGTGGGCGCAGCAGGGTGTGGTGGTCGCCGGGCAGGGCGTGGACGGTGATGGCGGCACCCAGGTCGCCCCAGCCGCACCGGGGATCGTCCAGCCCGGCATGGTCGGCGTGCAACACGGTCAGCGGCACGTCGCTGACCGGCGGCACATAGGAATCCAGGGCGGCGGCATGGGCCAGATACAGCCGCTGCAGTCGCGCCGCCTCGGCGGCGGGCAACGGACCGGCGCCGTCCAGCACGTCGCGGGTGAAATCCTGTTCGGGGTCGCGGCCGTCCGGCAAGGCGCGGCGCAGGAAATCCGGCGGATAGGCATCGATCAGCGCCAGCAGCGCCACGTCCTGGCCGTCGCGGCGCAATTGGTGGGCCATCTCGAACGCCAGCACGCCGCCCAGCGACCACCCGGCCAGCCGGTACGGCCCCTGGGGCTGGACGCGGCGCAGGGTGGCGACATGGTGGGCGGCCAGGGCGGCGAGGTCCGAGAGCGGCGCGCCGTACTCCAGCCCCGGCGCGGTCAGGCCATGCACGGCGATGCCTTTGGGCAGGCGGCGGGCCAGGTCCACATACAAATCCACGGTGCCCGCCGCCGCATGCACCAGGAACAGCGGCGATCCGCTGCCGTCACGCAACGGCATCACGCCGTCGGCGCCCTTGGTGGCGGGCAGGCGGCGCAGGATGTCGGCCTGACGGGCGATGGTGGCGGCGTCCAGGAATTCCGCCGCCGCCGGACGGCAGCCGAAGGCGCGGCCGATCTCGGTCAGCAGGCGCACCCAGGACAGGGAATGGCCGCCGCAGAGTTGGAAATCGTCATGCACGCCGATGCCGTCCGCGTCGCGGCCCAGGATGTCGGCCCACAGGCCGCGCAGCCGATGCTCGATGTCGTCGCGTGGTGCCGTGGCGGCGGCAGAGATAGCGGGTTCGGGCAAGGCGGCACGGTCCAGCTTGCCGCCCGGCGTGATGGGCAGGCGGTCCAGCACCACATAGGCGCTGGGCAGCATGGCCCCCGACAGGCGCGACGCCATGTGGGCGCGCAGCGCCGCCTCGTCCCAAACCGTGCCGGGCAGGGGCACCACATAGGCGGTCAGCACGCTGTTGCCCTGGCCGTCGTGGCGCGGAATCACCGCCGCCTCGCGCAGGCCAAAGGCGGCCAAGGCGGCTTCGATCTCGGCGGGTTCGATGCGGAAGCCGCGAATCTTGACCTGATGATCGCTGCGGCCATGAAAGGCGATGATGCCCTTGCCGCCCGGCGGCAGCGACGCCAGATCGCCGGTGCGGTAGAGACGCAGCGGCCGCTTGCCGCCAGTCCACGGGATGAAGCGTTCGGCGGTCAGATCGGGGCGGCCGTGATAGCCCAGGGCCAGACGCTCGCCGCCGATATGCAATTCGCCGATCACTCCCTCGGGCACCGGATTGCCGTCGCGGTCCAGCACCAGGGCGATGGTGCCGGGCAACGGACGGCCGATGGGCACGGCGGCGCCGGGTTTTGCCGTGCGGTCCACCCGATGGGTCAGGCAGGTGATGGTGGCCTCGGTCGGGCCATAGGCGTTGAGCAATCCCACACCGGCCAGCGGCCCGTCCTGCCACAGCCGCACGGTGTCGGCGGACAGCGCCTCGCCGCCGACCACCAGCAGGCGCAGATCGGGCGGCGCGGCGGCGTCCTCGTCGTTCCAGGCCAGCAGCGCCTCGCGCAGATAGGCGGGCGGCAGGTCGGCGATGGTGACGCGGCGCTCGCTCAGGATGCGGTGCAGGGCGTCGGGCGTCCACACCGGCCCAGTGCGCAGCACCAGCCGTGCCCCCGCCGCCAGGGTCGGCACGATCTGCTCCAGGGCGGTGTCCACCACATGCGGGGCGAATTGCAGCACCGCATCGGCGGGGCCTAGGCCAAAGGCGGCGATCATGGCCTGGACGTGACCGGCCAGGGCGCGCTGTGACACCAGAACGCCCTTGGGCGCCCCGGTCGAGCCCGAAGTGTGGATCATGTAGGCCGGGGCATCGGCATCGGCGCGGGTCTTGGGGCGGCGGGCGGAACAGGCGGCGATGGCCTCGCCGTCGCGTTCCAGATCGATGGTTAACGGCAGCGGCGCCGCGCCCTTGCCGATCACCGTGCGGGCGCCGCTGGCCTCCAGCATGGTTTGCAGCCGTTGCGGCGGCGCCTCGGGGTCCAGCGGCACCCATACCGCGCCCAGGATCAGTGCCGCCAGCAGCACCACCACCGCATCGGCCTCGCGGCCCAGCAGCACCGCCACGCCATCGCCGGGCCGTACCCCGCTTTGCCGCAGATAGCGGGCCAGCCGGTTGGCGCGGCGCACCAGACGGCGATAGCTCAGGCTGGTTCCGTCGGCCTCGACCGCCACCGCATGGGGGCGGGTTTTGGCCTGTTTGACGATCCACTCGGCCACCAGACCGGGGCGGCGGGGCAGGGCGGCGGGGGCGCGCAGCAACCGCTTGCGCTCGCCAGCGCCCAGCATGTCCAGCCTGCCCACCGCCTGTTGCGGATCGGCGCACAAAGCGGCGGCCAGCCGGGCGAAGCGTTCCAGCAGGCGGCGGATGGTGGCGGCGTCGAAGCGCGCGGCATCGTACCCGGCCACCACGCGGATGACGTCGCCGTCCTCGTATAATTCCAGGCCGAAGGCGGTGTCGCCCGGCTGGCGCAATTCCGGCACGAAGACCGCGCTTCCCGTGCCGGGCGGCAGCTCCGCCGGGGCGCCCGGCGGGAAGTTCTGATAGGCGTAGCCGATCTGGTACAGCGGCTCGGCCAAGCCGCCGCCCAGCGCGCGGGCGATGGCGGCGAACGGCACTTCGCCATGGTCCAATCCGTCCACCAGCCGGGCATGGGCGGCGCGCACCAATTGGGCGCCGCTGTCGCCGCCCACCACGCTCAGGCGCAGCGGCAGCATGTTGACGAAATAGCCGACCGAGCCCAGGAAACGCCGTTCCGGGCGGCGCAGCACCGGCACGCCGATGACTATGTCGCCCTGGCCGCCATGGCGGTACAGCAGCAGCCCCAGCACCGCCAGGAACAGCGCCGCCGGGGTGGTCTCCAGTTCCTGAGCAGTGCGGCGGGCGGCAGCGAGCAGCGGCGCCTCCAGGCGGCGTTCCAGGGTGCGGCCATCGATGGCGGCGCCCGGCGCGGCCGGGCGGTCGGCGGGCAATTGGGGTTCCGGCAGCGCGCCCCCCAATTCCTGGCGCCAGTGGCGCAATTGCGCCTGTCCCCGATCAGAAGCCTGGAAATCCCGTTCCCAGGCAACGAAATCGGCGAAATCGGCGGCGGCGGGTCGGGCGGGGGCGTCGCCGCCGCTGGCGAAGCGGCCATAGGCGGCCCACAAGGCCTGGGCCAGCACCACCGCCGAGGCGCCGTCGAACGCCATGTGATGCACGACGATCAGCAGGATGTGATGGTCGGCGCCCAAAGCACCGCCGCCCAGCAACTCGAAGCGGGCGGGGGCCTCGTCGGCCAGGGCGAAAGGCAGCCCGGCGCGGTGGCGGGCGAAATCCAGCGGGTCCATGCCCTTGGGCAAGGTCAGGCGGCGCAATTCGGGCAAGGCCCCGGCTTGCTGCTCCAGATCGCCGTCCTGCTCCACCACCCGCGCGGTCAGCAGCGGGAACGCCTGTCCCAGCCAGCGGCAGGCGTGGCCCAGCGCGTCCAAATCCAGGCCGGAAACGCGGAAGGCTAGCGGCACGTTGTAGCTGTTGCCCTGGGGATACAGCGATTGCAGCACCCACAGCCCCTTTTGCCCCTCGCTCAACGGGCTGCGCCACGGACCGGCGGCGGCGGCCGGGGCGGGGGATGTGGCTGCGGTCTGGGGCTGTGCCGCCAGCCGTGCCGCCAACCGGGCCGGGGTGGCGGCTTCTTCCAGATCGCGCCGCTCCAGGCGGATGCCGCAGGCTTCCTCG
Organism: Pseudomonadota bacterium; assembly: GCA_023458315.1. Taxonomy (GTDB): domain Bacteria; phylum Pseudomonadota; class Alphaproteobacteria; order Rhodospirillales; family Magnetospirillaceae; genus Magnetospirillum. Next base: position 53,534 of record JAEXAH010000050.1, on the reverse strand, counting down.
ACTGCATAGCCCAGGCGCAGCGCCGTCATGGATTCCAGGCCCAAGCGGGCGAAGGGGGCATCGGGATCGATTTCGGCCACGCCCAATTCGGCGGCCAGCACGTTCAGGATCAGCGGCAACAGCGGGCCGGGGGCGGCGGGCGCTGCCTCGGCCTGTGTCAGCCAATGGCGCTCGCGGGCAAAGGGATAGGGCGGCAGGATCAGCAACGGCCCGGCTTCGTCCTCGGGCACGTCGTCCACGCTGTCGGGCGGATCGCCGGGCCGCACGGCGCGCAGCCGGGCGAGTAGTTCGGCGCGGTCGGCGGCGGCCACCGCCACCCGGTGCGCCATGGCTTCGCGGCCCCGGCGCAGGGTGCGCGACAATGCCGCCAGCGACAGATCGGGCCGCGCTTCCACATGGGCGATCAGGGCCGCCAGCATGTCCGTCAATTGCTCGGGGGTGCGGGCTGATAGCGGGAACAGGCGGCGGCGCGGGGTTTCGGGCTGTTGCGGGGCGGCGGGCGGTGCTTCCTCGATCACCAGGGTGACGTTGGAGCCCCCGGCACCGAAGGCGCTGACCAGGGCGCGGCGCGGCCCATCCGGCGGCGCGGGCCACGGCGCCGTCTGCCATTGCGGGCGGAAGGGCGAGGCATCGAAATCCAGGGCGCGGTTGGCATGCGCCGGGCGCGGGGTCGGCGCCAGCATGCGGTGCTCAAGCTGCAACAGCACCTTGGTCAGTTGCGCCATGCCCGACGCGGCCTCGGCATGGCCCAGATTGGCCTTGACCGCACCCAAGGCGATGGCGCCGTCGCGGATGCCCAGGGCGGCGAAGGCGCGGGTCAGGGCGCGTAATTCGATGGCGTCACCCAGGGCGGCGCCGTTGGCCGCCGCCTCCACATAGCCGATACTGGCCGGATCGATGGCGGCGCGGCGGATGCTTTCTTCCACCAGCCGGGCCTGGGCTTCGGCGTTGGGCACGCCATAGCCCGCCGAATGGCCGCCGTGATTGGCGGCGGCGGCCTTGATCACCGCCAGCACGCGGTCGCCATCGGCCAGGGCGTCGGCCAACGGCTTCAACAGCACGGCGCCCACCCCCTCGGACGGCAGATAGCCGTCGCCGTCGGCGAAGGCGCGGCTGTCGGCGGAACTGCCCACCAGACCGGCGCGGCTGAGCCCCTGGTATTTGGCGGCCAGCAGCGACAAATTGACGGCGCCCGCCAGGGCCAGCTTGCATTCCCCGGTCTTCAGCGCGTGGCAGGCCTGGCGCACCGCCTCCAGCCCCGACGAGCACATGCTGTCCACCGCCACCGACGGCCCGTGCAGGTCGAAGAAATACGACACCCGGTTGGCCAGGGCGGAATAGGAATTCAGCAGCAACAGAGACCGCGTCTCGGCATCCTCGGCCAAGGCGGCGTAATGCTGGTACATGGCGCCGACGAATACGCCGACACTGCCGTCATAACGGTCGCGCAGATGGGCGTGGGTGTGCCCGGCCCGCTCCAGCAGATGCCACGCATTTTCCAGGAACAGCCGTTCCTGCGGGTCGGCCAGATCGGCGGCGCGCGGGCTGTAGCCGAAGAACCCGGCATCGAAGCACTCGATATCGTCCAGGAACCCGCCCCATTTGCAGTGACTGGCACCGGGCTTGCCCTTGGCCGGGGAATAGGCCGGGTCCCAACGCTCGGCGGGAACCTCGCCGATGCCGTCGCCGCCCGCCAGCAGCAGCGCCCATAAGTCCTCGGGCGTGCGGGCGCCGGGATAGCGCCCGGCCACGGCGATGATGGCGATGTCGTCGGCTTTGGCTGCTGGCGCGGGCGGCTGAGACGGCTGAGGAGATTTGTCCTCCAGCGCCCGCGCCAATTGGGCGATGGACGGGTTCTCGAACAGGATGGTCGGCGGTAATGGCCCCAGGCGTTGTTCCAGCGCGGCGACGATTTCCAGCGCCGACACCGAATCCATGCCGAAGCGGTCCAGCGTCGCCTCGGGCTCCAACTGATGGGCGGGCACCCGCAACACTTGGGCAACACAATCGCCGACCAATTGCGCCATGGCGGGTTTTGGGGATTGCGTCTTCGCGGCGGCCACCGGCTGCGGCGGCGCCATCATGCCGCGCAGGCGGCCATGGTCGCCGTCCAGCACCAGAATCTGTTCCTCGTCCCGCTGGGCCAGGATGGCATCCAGCGCCGCCAGCGCCGGGGCGGTATCCAGTGGCCGGGCGCCGACGGCGCGGTCCATGGCGGCGATGGTGTCGTCGCCCAGGCGCATGCCGCCATCCCGCCAATAGGGCCAGTCGATGGCGATGGTGCGGCCCTGGCGCTCGCCGCGCGCCGTCAGACGGTTGCGGTGGGCGGCGAAGGCATCCTGCCAGGCATTGGCGGCGGCGTAATCGGCCTGCCCGGCATTGCCCAGCGCCCCGGACACCGAGCCGAACAGCACGAACAGCCCAAGGCCGCAGGCGGCGGTGGCGGCATCCAGCGCCAGGGTGCCCGCCACCTTGGGCGCCAGCACCGCCCGCAATTCGGCGGGGTCCTTGCGCACCAACAGGCAGTCGCGGGTCAGCCCGGCGGCGTGGATCACGCCGTCCAGGCGGCCATGTTCCGCCAGGATTTCCGCCACCAAACCGCCCAGGGCGGCGGCATCGGTGACGTCGGCGGCGCGATAGCGCAGGCGGGAATCCTGGCTCTGGCGGGCCGAGCGGCCGCACAGCCAGAGGGTGGCGCCGGGGGCGCGGGCCAGGATGTGGGCGCAAAGCTGGCGGCCGATGCCGCCATTGCCGCCGGTGATCAGATAAACGCCATCGTCGCGCCATGGCGAGCGGGCGGCGGGCGGTGTCACTTCCTGCCAATGGCGGACCAGCCGGGCGCCGTTCTCGTGGCGGATATCGCTATCGGCGCTGGCGGCATCGGCGTCCAACAGGTGGGCGGCATCGGCGCGGCCCATGTCCAGCGCGATCAACTGGCAGCGGATGCTGGGCCGCTCTAGCCGGGCGCTGCGCAACAGCCCGGCCAAGCCCTCCAGCAGCGAGGCATTGGGCACCACCACCTGCACCAGCGCGCCATCGGGGCGGCTGCGGAACAGATCCTGGAGCAAGGTCAGCAGGCGGGCGGCGTGGTCGTCATAGGGGGCCGCCGGAAAGCATGTCACGTCAGCCGACACGCGGGCGGTTTCCGGCTGTTCCACCAGCACCACCAGCCGCCGGGCGGGCACCGGTATTTCGGCCAGCGCCGGGCGTTCGCGCCAACGCGGGGCGAACAGCAGCGGTAGCGGCGGGGCGGCGGGGGATGTTTCATCCGGCAGCCAATAGCGGTCGCGGGCGAAGGCATAGGGCGGCAGCGACAGGCGGCGCGGCACCGGGTTGCCCCGCCACGCCCGCCAATCCACCGCCGCGCCGCGCACCCAGGCGGCGGCCAGGGACGAGGCATCGCCCAGGGGCGCCGCGCCCTGATTGCGCCCGGCGCGGTCCCGCGCACCGTCGCGGCTCTCCAGCGCCGCCAGCAATTCGGCCTTGGTGGCGGCGATGGCGGCGAAGCGTTCCTCGAACGCCTCGCGCCCCACTTGCAGGGTATGGGCGATGGCAGGCAAATCGGTTTCGGGCAACGCCGCCACGGCGGCGCGCAGCCGGGTGATCATCTCGTCCAGCCGTTGGGGATCGCGGGCCGACAGCGGAAAGACATCGCGGCGCGGCGCCGGGGCGGGGGCGTCCGGCGCGATGAATTCCTCGATGATCAGATGGGCGTTGGCGCCGCCCGCACCGAACGACGACAGACCGGCCAGACGCGGCCCGCCATCCTTTGGGCGCGGCCATTCGGCCAGATGCTGCTGCACCACGAAGGGGGTGGCGGCAAAGTCGATGCCGGGGTTCAGAATGGCCGAATGCAGGCTGGGCGCCAGCTTGCCGTGGCGCATCTGCAACAGCACCTTGGCCAGCCCGGCCATGCCCGCCGCGCTTTCGCAATGGCCGATATTGGATTTGACCGAGCCGATGGCGCAAAAGCCGGTTTCGCTGGTATGGGCGGCGAAGGCGCGGGACAGCGCGGCGATCTCGATGGGGTCGCCCAGCTTGGTGCCGGTGCCGTGTGCCTCGACGTAGCCGATGCGGCGGGCCGATACCCCGGCCAACTCCAGCGCCCGGCCGATCACCGCCGCCTGGGCCGCCGGGTTGGGCACGGTGTAGCCGTTGGTGTGGCCGCCATGATTCAGCGCCGAGGCGCGGATCACCCCCAGCACGCGGTCGCCATCGGCCAACGCCTGGGCTAGCGGCTTCAGCAGCACGGCGCCGACGCCCTCGCCCGGCACATAGCCGTCGCCGCCCTTGCCGAAGCTTTCGCACCGGCCATCCGACGACAGGAAACGGCCCTGGCCCAGCCCCAGATATTTGTTGGGATGCAGCGACAGATTGACGCCGCCCGCCAGCGCCACCCGGCACGATCCGGCGCGCAGGCTTTCGCAAGCCAGATGAATGGCGGTCAGCGACGACGAGCACATGGTGTCCACCGCCATGCTGGGGCCGTGGAAGCCGCAGAACGCCGAAACCCGGTTGGCGATGGAGGCGGCGCTGGACGACAGCGCCAGCGGGCGCCCGGCGGCGGTGCGCTCGGCGCCGTACAATTGGTATTCCGAATACATGACGCCGACGAAGACACCGACCGCGCCGCCGTCCAGCGGAGGCGCCGCCGGGGCGATGGCGGCGCGGGTCAGCCCGGCATCCTCCAGGGTTTCCCAGGCGCATTGCAGGAACAGCCGTTCCTGCGGGTCCAGATACTGGGCCTCGCGCGGGGCGATGTTGAAGAACAGCGGGTCGAAACGGTCGATGCCGTCCAGAAAGCCGCCCCATTTGCCATAGGTCTTGCCCGCCGCGCCCGGTCGGGAATCGAAGAAGCGGCCATGGTCCCAACGGTCCGGGGGGATTTCGCGGATGCAGTCGCGGCCCTGTTCCAGATTGCGCCAGAACTGGTCAAGGTCCGGCGCCTCGGGGAAGCGCCCGGCCATGCCGATGATGGCGATAGGGGCGTTGGTGTCCACCTGGGGCGTTGCAACCGGTGCTGCCACCGGCTGCGGTTGGCGGGCGGCGAACCAGTCGGCCAGGGCGCCCAGAGTACGGCAATCGAAGAACAGGGTCTTGGGCAGCGTGCCGTGCTGCCGCTCCAGCAGATCGGTCAGGCGGGTGATCATCACCGAATCGATGCCATAGACCTCAAGCGCGGCGTGTTCCTCGATCTCGGCGGGCGGCAGGCCGGTTTCCCGTGCCAGCAGGTCGGTCAGTTCCGCCAGGATGCGCGCCCGTCCGTTGCCGCCCGACGGCTTTTCCTGTTTCAGCAGCCGCAGGGTGAAGCCCAGCAGGCGCAGGCATTCGCAACCGTCGTCGCCGGTGACGCGGATGTCCAGCTTGACCGTTCCGGGGGGGCTGGCGGCGCGGCGCACATGCGCCCACAGCGTGTTGGCGGTGGGGGCCAGGACATGGGCTTCGTCCAGGCCGAACGGCAGGGCGACCGAGCCGTCGCCGTCTTGGGTGAACAGGCCCAGCGCCGCCTGGAAGGCGCCGTCCACCAGGGACGGATGCAGCCCGAATGCGCCGTCGCGGGCGGCATCGGGCAGGCGCAGGCGGGCCAGCACCTCGTCCTGGCCCAGATAGACCTGTTCCACCGCGCGGAAGGCCGGGCCGTATTCCAGCCCCAGGCTATCATAGGTGGCGTACAGTTCCGCCGCGCTCAGCACGCCGCCGCAACGGGCGCGGATGGCATCCAGGTCCACCTGCTCGGCAACGCTATCCGACGGCGCCACCCGGCCCAGCATGTGCGGCAGGGACTCCTCGGCGCCAGACAACAGGCTGAATGTGCGGGTATCGCCCTGGGCGGCGGCCAGCGGCACGGTGATGGTGACGGCGCCGCTGTCCAGGCGCAGCGGATGCTGCCACACCACCCGCGACAGCAGCAGCGGCGTGAAGCCGGTGCCCGCCGTGGCGGCGGCGCGGGCCAGTTCCAGTCCCATGGCGCCGGGCAGGATGCGGGCGCCGCGCACCCGGTGGTCGCGCAGCACGAAATGGTCGGCCGCGATGCGGCGGCTGAACGGGGCGGTCGGCGCCGCCGGAGTGCTTCCGGCGATGTGATAGACGTCGCGGGCGAAGGGATAGGTGGGCAGGCGCAGGCGCCGCCGTTTGCCCGCAAAGGCGGCGGCCCACTCTACCTCGGCCCCTGCGGCCCAACGTGCCGCCAGGGTGTCGGCGGGCAGATCGGGGGCGATGGTGGGGCCGGGGCGCTGTCCGGCCTCCAGGCGGCCCACGGCCAGCCCGCGCTGGTCGCCGGACAGGAAGCGTTCCAGCTTTTCCCGCACCTCGCGCAGCGACGACGCCACCAGCGCCAGCCGGTGCTTCATGGCGTCGCGGCCCAGGCACAGGGTATAGGCCAGATCGTCCAGATCGCCCTCGGCCAGCCGCCCGGCGGCGATGAAGTCGCGCAGGTTGCGCGCCTGCTCGGCCAGCCGTTCGGCGGTGGCCGCCGACAGCACCACCACGCGCGGGCCGCCTTGCGGCGGGGGCGCGGCGGGGGCGCAATATTCCTCTAGGATGACGTGGGCGTTGACGCCGCCGAAGCCGAAGCTGCTGATCCCGGCGCGGCGGGGCACGCCCTCGGACGCCGGGCGCCAGTCCTCGACCTTGCGCACGATGTGGAAGGGGCTGCCCTGCAACTGGACATAGGGGTTGATCTCGGCGCAATGCAGGCTGGGCGCCAGGGTGCGGTGGCGCAGTTGCAACAGCACCTTGGCGAGGCTGGCCGCCCCCGCCGCCAGTTCCAGATGGCCGATATTGGTCTTGACAGAGCCGATGCCGATGCGGGCCCCTTGGGCATCGGCAAAGGCGGCTTTCAGCGCGTTGATCTCCACCGGATCGCCCAGCTTGGTGCCGGTGCCGTGCGCTTCGATATAGCCGATGGTGGCGGGGTCGATGCCCGCGCGGGCCTGGGCCTCGCGCAGCAGCGCCGTCTGCGCGGCGGTGTTGGGCGCGGTCAGCGAATTGGCGCGGCCGCCATGGTTGACGGCGCTGCCGCGCACCACGGCCAGGATGGGATCGCCATCGGCCTCGGCTTCGGACAGGCGCTTGAGCACCAGCATGCCGACGCCCTCGCCCCGTCCGTAGCCGTTGGCCTGGGCCGAGAAGGTTTTGCAGCGGCCATCGGGCGCCAGCATGCCCGCCTTGGCGAAATTGATATGGGCCTCGGGCGTGACGATGGTGTTGACGCCGCCCACCACCGCCATGTCGCAATCGCCCGCGCGCATGGATTGCACGGCGCGGTGCAGCGCCACCAACGAACTGGAACACGCGGTTTCCACCGGCTCGCTGGGGCCGTGCCAGTCCAGGAAATAGCTGATGCGGTTCGGCCCCACCGACGGCACCGCGCCGGTGGCCACATACCCCTCGCCGCCGGTGTCGTCGCCGATGATCTCGCGGTAGCCGCTGGAGGAGGTGCCGACGAACAGCCCGACCCGCCGCCCGGCCAGCGAGCGCGGCGCGTGGCCGGAATCCTCGATGGCCTTCCAGGCGTGCATCATCATCAGCCGCTGCTGCGGGTCCATCAGCTTGGCCTCGCGCGGGCTGATGCCGAAGAACAGCGGGTCGAAGGCGAACACGCCGTCGATGAAACCGCCCCAATGGATGTTGGTCTTGCCGTGCTCGGCCTTGGGGTCGCCGTCAAAGTCCCGCCAGTCCCAGCGGTCGGCGGGAATCTCGGTGATGCAGTCGCGGCCGTTGATCAGCACGTCCCAGAAACCGTCCGGGTCCGTCGCGCCGGGAAAGGCGCAGGACAGGCCGACAATGGCGATGGGATCGTCATCGCGGACCGGCGCCGAGCGCACCACCGGCGCGGCGGCCTGGGCAGGAACGGGGGCGGCAGCACGGCGCGGCAGCACGGCGCTGCCCGCGATGTGGCGGGCCAGCCGTGCCAGGGTGGCGAATTCAAAGAAATCCGCCGGGGTCAGGTTCAGCGACAGCTCGGCATTCACCTTGGCGGCGAAGCCGGTCATGGTGATGGAATCAAAGCCGAATTCGCCCAATTCGGCGTCGGGGTCCAGAACCTCGGGCGCCACTTCCAGCACGCGGGCGGCGATGTCGGTAACCGCCGTCAGGGCGGTATTGTCGTCCGGGACTTCCGCCGGGACTTCCACCGCGACGGGGATCGGAACCGGGGCCGGGGCCGGGGCGGGAATGGCGGCGGCATGCACCCAATATTGCCCCCGAGCCAGCGGATAGGGGGGCAGGGCGATGTGCGCCGGGCGGCGGCCGCCATGCAGCAGCCCCCAATCCACGGCGAAGCCCTTGACCCACACTTCCAACAGGCCATCGGCGCGGCCCTTGGCCGCCAATCCGGCGATGGCGTGGGCGATGTCGGGGTCGCTTTCCAGCACCGACACGGCGCCGCGCCCGCCCTTGACCCGGCCCCGGTGCAGCGCCGGATCGTCGGCATCGGCCAGGAAGGCATCCAGCCGGGCCAGCGCCTCGGCCGGACCGGCGGCGGCGAAGGCCAGACGATGCTCCATGGCCTCGCGCGTGGTTTGCAAGGCATGGGCGATGTCGGCCAGCGGGGTTTCGCCGCGCGCGATGAAGGCGCGCAGGTCGCGGGCCAGGGCGCTCAGCGCCTCGGGCGAATGGGCCGACAGCACCAGCAGGGCCGGGCCGGATGGCGCGGCCAGTGCGGCGGCGGGGGCGGCGACGTATTCCTCGACCACCACATGGGCGTTGGCGCCGCCGAAGCCAAAGGACGAAATCCCGGCCCGGCGCGGCAGCGTGCGGCCGTCCTGGCCAGTGGGGCGCGGCCAGGGCTGGCGGGCGCGGGCCACCCGGAACGGGCCGTTCTCCAGCTTCAGATAGGGGTTCAAATTGTCGCAATGCAGGGTGGCGGCGATGGTGCCCGCCTGCATCTGCGCCACCACCTTGATCAGTCCGGCGATGCCCGCCGCCAGTTCCAGATGGCCGATATTGGATTTGACCGAACCGATGGCGCAGGCCATGGCCGGGGCCGGGCCGAAGCGGTCTTCGGCCTCGCGCGTCAGATCGGCGAAGGCGGCTTGCAGCGCCTCGATCTCGATGGGGTCGCCCAGCGGGGTGCCGGTGCCGTGCGCCTCCATATAGCCCGCGCTGCGCGGGTCGATGGCGGCGCGGCGCCACACCGACCGCAGCAAATCCGCCTGGGCCTTGGGATTGGGCGCGGTCAGCGAACTGGCGCGGCCGCCGTGGTTTTCGCCGCTGGCGCGGATTACCGCCAGGATGCGGTCGCCGTCGCGCTCGGCGGCGCTCAGGCGTTTCAGCAGCACCAGCCCGACACCTTCGCCCCGGCCATAGCCGTCGGCGGTGGCGGCGAATGGCTTGCTGCGGCCATCGGGCGACAGCATGCCGGCGCGGGCGAAACCGACAAAGCTGTCGGGCTGCAACAGCAGATTGGCGCCGCCCGCCATGGCGGTTTCGCAGGTGCCGCCGCGAATGGCCTCGACCGCGCGGTGAACGGCCACCAGGGCGCTGGAGCACGCGGTTTCCACCGCCACGCTGGGGCCGTGCAGGTTGAAATGGAAACTCAGGCGGTTCGGCCCCAGTGACGGCGCCAGCCCGGTCATGGCATAGCCTTCGACAATGGCCCCGGCCTGGGCCGCCAGACGGCCATAGCCGCTGTCGGCGATGCCGATGAACACGCCGGTCTGGCTGTCCGACAGCCGCCGGGGCGGCAGACCCGCATCCTCGAACAGCCGCCATGCCAGGGTCAGCAGCAGCCGTTGCTGCGGGTCCATGGCGCGGGCCTCGGGCGCCGACAGGCCGAAAAAGGCGGGATCGAATTCGGCGGCGCCGTCGATGAAGCCGCCCCGGTTGACGTTGCAGGTGCCGGGCTGGGTCTTGGGATCGCCCCAGATCGCCCGCCAGTCCCAGCGTTCAGCCGGAATCTCGCGGGTGCAATCCTTGCCCTGGTCCAGATTGTCCCAGAATTGCGCCACATCGGCGGCGCCGGGGAACTGGCAGGCCATGGCGATGATCGCCACCGGCTCCTCGGTCGGGGGTGCCGCGACCACTATCGGCTGCGGACGGATTTCGGGCAGGGGCACCACGGGCGGCGGCGCGGGCTGTTCTTCGACGCCCAGCAATGCCGCCAGGGCGGCGCCGTGGCGGGCGGCCAGATGATCGGCCAGGGCGGCCAAAGACGGGTGTTCGAAGAACACCGTCGGCGTCAGTTCCAGCTCGAACAGGTCGTTCAGGGCATTGGTGAACTGGGTGAAGCCGATGGAATCGAAGCCGTATTCGGTCAGTTCCTCGTCATCGGCCAGATCGTCCACCGCCACCTTCAACTGGCGGGCGGCGGCGGACAGCAGTGCCGCCAACAGCCGTTGCCGCAGCACCGGGGCGGCGGGGGCGGTGATGGCGGGGACCGGCGGCGGGGGCTCGCTTCCGGCCAGCAGCCGCGCCAACTTGCCGCCATCGCCCGCCGCCACCGTCAGGCGCGGGGTATCGGCGGCCAGGGCGGCGGCCAGAAGCGCCAGACCATCGGCGGTGGAGAGCGGGACCATGCCGGTGGTGCGGGCGGCCAGCGCCAGGGTGGCCGGGTCCATGCGCATGCCGCCCTCGGCCCACAGCGGCCATGCCAGCGACAGGGTGCGGCCCTGGGCCAGTCCGGCGCGGCGGCGGACCTCGCGTCCGGCGGCGAAGCCGTCCAAAAAGCCGTTGGCGGCGGCGTAATCGGTTTGGCCGGGGCCGCCCAGCATCGCCGCGATGGAGGAATACAGCACCAGGAAATCCAGCGGCGCCTCGCCCAGCGCCCGGTCCAGGGCCAGGGTACCCGCCACCTTGGGCGCCAGCACCGCCGCCACACCGCCAGCGTTCTTGCCGTCCAGCGGCCCATCGTCCAACAGGCCCGCCGTATGGATCACCCCGTTCAGTCGGCCATGGCGGGCGCGGATACCGTCCACCAGAACCTGCGCCGTGCCGGGGGCGGCGATGTCGGCGGCGACATATTCGGCGCCGATGCTTTCCAGCCATGTCCGGGCGCCGTCATCGGGATTCGACCGCCCGCACAGCACCAGCACCGCGCCGGGGGCGGCGGCACGGATGGCGGCGGCCAGATGTCGGCCCAAGCCCCCCAGGCCGCCGGTGATCAGGATTACCTGATTGTCGCGCCACGGCGCCGGGGCGGCGGCGATGGCCGCCGGTTCCCAGGTTTCCCGCCACCATGTGCCGTTTTCCAGTCGCAGCTTGGCGCCGGGCGGCGCCGACGCTGCTTCGGCCAGCCGCGCCTCGGTATCGCTCAGGCCGGGCGGCAGGATCGCCACCTGTCCACCCAGACCGGGCTGTTCCAGGGCGGCGCTGCGCAACAGGCCGACGATTCCGGCCAGTGCCTCGGCATCGGGGCCATCCTCGATCGCCACCTGCACCAAGCTCTGCCGCAATCGCACCGCCGCCAGCACCTGTTCCGTCAGGGCGGCGTAACGCTGTTCCAGCGGCCCATCGGCGGGGGCGCGCACCACCTGTCCGACCTTGGCGGCTTTCAGCGCCACCTTCTGCCAGCGCGGCGTGAACACATGCACCGGCGTCTTGCTCGGCTCTTGCGGCAGGCGGGTGGCGAAGCCGCGCAGGGCGACGCGCACCGAGCCGTCAGCGGCCATCAGATCAATATCCAGGCTGCGCACGCGCGGTGCCGCCGGGGCGGAGGCAGCGGGGCGGATATGCACCCACATCTCGGGCTCGCAACGGCCCAGCACCCGCATTTCATCCACGGCGAAGGGCAGGGCGGCGGTGCTTTCCGTCCCATCTTCCGCCAGGGCCATGCCCAGCGCCGCCTGGAAGGCGCCGTCCAACAGGCTGGGATGCCAGGGGAAGGCATCCAGGGTCGCGGCGACCGTGGCGGGCAGTGTCAGATGGGCCAGCACCTGCGGGCCGGGCGCCGTCCACAATGCGGCGATGGCGCGATGGCCGGGGCCGTATTTCAGTCCCAATTGGTCGAAGCGGTCATAGATTTGCGCGGCGGTAAAGGCGCGGTCCTGGGCGGCGCGCAACGCCGCCAGATCGTGGACGGCGGGTGGTGCGCCTTCCTGCTCCAGCCGCAACTGGGCGTGCAGCACCCGCTGGCCGTCCTGGGGCAGGCTGGCGATGTCCACCTGCCCGCTGGCGCGGTCCACATTGATTTCAACAAGCGTGGGGGCATCGACCATCAGCGGCCGCACCCACACCACGCCGCGCACGCCGTGCACCGGCAGGCCGCAGGCGGTGGCGGCGGCCCGCGCCAGTTCCAGATAGGCAACACCGGGCAGCACCGGGCAATCGCCCAGGCGGTGATCGGCCAGGAAAAATTCGCCGCCGTTCAAATTCAGCCGGAAGCGGCCTTCCCCCGCCGGGCGCAGGGCGAACCCGGCGGCGGGGCTTTCGCTGTCGGGCAGCCAATAGCGTTTGCGCTCGAACGGTGTCACCGGCAGCGACATCCGCCGGGGGCGCACGCCGCCCCACAGCCGGGACCACTCCACTGTGTCGCCCGCCATCCAGGCGCGGGCCGCCGCCTGGGCGTCGGCGGTATCCGTGGCAGTGGCGGCATGGCGGCGCGGCACTTCGCGGGCGGCGGCATCGTCGGCGGTGAAGGCGGCCATCTGCCGGATCAAGTCGGCGGCATCGGTGGCGACGAAGGCCATTCGCCACCGCCACGCATCGCGGCCGGTTTGCAGGGTCCAGGCCAGGGAATCCAACTCGGCGTCGCGCACATGCGCACGCAGGGTGGCGACCAATTGGCGCAGCGAGTCGCGGCTGCGCGCCGACACCGGCACCACCACGGGCCGGGGGCCGCGCGGCTGATTGGCGGCGGCGGTGTATTCCTCGACGACCACATGAACATTGGCGCCGCCCGCGCCGAACGACGACAGACCGGCGCGGCGCGGTGCCGCGACGCCGTCCACCATTGGGCGGGTCCAGGGCTGTTCGCGGTGCAGGATGTGGAACGGCGTGCCGGTCAGGTCGATCAGCGGATTGACCGTGTCGGCGTGCAGGGTGCGGTATTGGATGCCGCTGCGCAGGGCCAACAGCAGCTTGATCAGCCCGGCGATGCCCGCCGTGGTTTCGGTGTGGCCGATATTGGATTTGACCGAGCCGATGCCGCAGCTTGGCGCGCTGGGGGCGGGTAGGCCGTGCGCCGCGTAAAGCTGGGCAAAGGCGGCTTTCAGTCCCTCGATCTCGACCGGGTCGCCCAGCTTGGTGCCGGTGCCGTGGCATTCGATCATGGTGATGGTGCGCGGGTCGATTCCGGCCTGGGTATGGGCCTCGACGATCAGCCGCGCCTGGGCGGCGGGATTGGGCGCGGTCAGCGAGGTGGTGGTGCCGCCATGGTGTTCGACGCTGGCGCGGATCACCCCCAGGATGGGGTCGCCGTCCCGCTCGGCCAGATCAAGGCGCTTCAGCAGCACGGCGCCGACGCCGTCGGCACGGGTATAGCCGTCGGCCTGGGCCGAGAAGGTCTTGCAGCGGCCATCGGCGGCCAGCATGCCGACCTGCGAGAACAGCACATGCTGGTCAGCGGACAGCATCAGGTTGCTGCCGCCCGCCACCGCCATCTCGCAGCCTTCGTGACGGATGCTCATCACCGCGCGGTGCAGCGCCACCGCCGAACTGGAGCAGGCGGTGTCGATCACCTCGCTGGGGCCGTGCACATCCAGCAGGAACGACAGCCGGTTCGGGCAAAAGGCATGGCCCAGCCCGGTCATGCGCTGGGCGTCGATCAGCCCGGCCTTGTTGGCAAGGTTGGTGTAGTCCAGCAGGTTGATGCCCAGGAACAGCCCGATTTTGCGGCCGCGCAGGGCGGAAGGGGCGATGCCCGCGCGCTCCACCAGCGCCCACACGCATTCCATGAACAGCCGGTGCTGCGGGTCCATCAGCTCGGCTTCATGGGGTGAAATAGTGAAAAGCTGGGCGTCGAACAGATCGGCGCCGGGCACGAAGCCGCCCCACTTGATCCGGGTGAATGGTCCCTGGCGTGGATCGCCCCACACCGCCCGCCAGTCCCAGCGTTCGGCGGGAATCTCGGTAATGCAATCGTCGCCCGCCCGCAGATGGGCCTCCAGCGCCTCCAGGTCGGGGCTTTGCGGGAAGGCGCCTTCCATGGCGATAACGGCGACGGGGATGTCGGTTTCGGGCTTGGGTGCGGGTTGGCGCCAATGGGCCTTGTGGCGGGCCAGCCACGGCGCCAGATCGTCACCGACTGGCGCGGGCTTGACCGGTTCTGGTCGCGGTGCCGCCTTGGTGTAATGGGCGTCGATGGCCTTGCCGTAACGCTGGCGCAGGATGTCGGCCAGATGGCGCAGGTTGCGCGCCTCGAAAAAGGTGGTGGGTGCCACCTGAATGGAAAAGGCGCGGGAAATCCGCACCATGATTTCGGTGATGGCGATGGAATCCACGCCCAGATTGGCCAGATTGGTATCCGGGTCCAACTGGTCCTCGGGCAGGCCCAGGGCGGCGGCGGTCAGGTGCCGCACGTCGGAATCCAGCCCGTCCGACACGACGGTCACAACCGGTTCCGCCGGGGCCAGCCCGGCGCCCGCCATCAGCTCCTGCTCCAGCAGGCGGCTCATGGCCAGATCAAGATCGGTGTCCGTCGTGTCGGTCATGGCGTGGCGTTCCCTCAGGCCCCGGCCAGCATGTCGCGGTAATGGCGCATGTGGCCCAGCAGCTTCCACAGATCCGCTTCCCACAGGTGGCGGTAGGATTTGACGAAATATTCCTGGCCCAGATCGGGGCGGTCCACCTGCTTGGCGGCCAGGAACGCCGCCAGTCCGGGGGTGCGGTCGCGCAGCGCGCGGGCGTAGTTCAGCACGAACAGCCCCTGGGTCTTCAGCCCGTCGCCCAGCCCGGCGGCCGAGTTGATGAAGCCCATGAACAGCAAATTGTCATGGTTGCGCGGGGTGGAATGCAGGAACAGATCGGGGATGCCGTTCTTCCATTCCAGTTGCTCGCGCTCCAGATAGGGGAAGTCGCGGCGGTAGCCGGTGGCGTACAGGATCAGGTCGATCTCGGCGGTGCTGCCGTCGGTGAAGGTGACATTCTTGCCGTCGAACCGCTCCAGATCGGGCTTGGGCGTGATGTCGCCATGGCCGATATGGTACAGCAGCAGCGAATTCATCACCGGATGCGCGCCGTCCAGCGGGTAATCGGGCTTGGGCAGGCCGTAATCGGTGCCGTCGCAGCCCGCCAGTTTGAACACCTGCTGGATATAGGCCATGGTTTCCTGGCGGGTCTTGAACTTGGCGCCCAGCTCCATCATCCATTGCGGCGTCGGTTTGCCCGCGATGAATTTCGGCTGGTAGTAATAGCCGCGCCGGGTCGAGTGATAGACCTCGGCCGCCGCGTGCACGGCGTCGGCGGCGAAGTCGCAGCCGGAATTGCCGCCGCCCACCACCAGCACCCGCTTGCCCCGCAACTGGTCCAGATGCTTGTAATCGCGGGCGTGCAGCACCTCGCCGGAAAAGCTGCCGGACGGCGCCGGATCGGGAAACAGCGGCTCGCGGTGCAGGCCGGTGCACACCACCACCAGGGAATAATGCTCGTCATGCCCGGCGCCGCTTTGCAGCCGCCAGCCGTCGCCGTCGCGGGTCAGGCTGGTGACGGGGGCGTTGAAGCGGGCGTGCTTGCGCAGACCGAAATGCTCGGCATAAGCCAGGATGTAACGCCACATCTGCTTGTGGTTGGGATAGACCGGATATTCGTCCGGCATGGGGAAATCGGGTACCTGGGTGTTGAACTTGGGCGAGATCAGGTGCAGCGAATCATAGGTGCGCCCGCAGGCGCCCTCGGAATTCCACACGCCGCCGAATTCGGCTTCGGCCTCGTACAGGTCGAAATCGATGCCGCCCTCGATCAGTTCACGGCCGACGCCGATGCCGGTCGGACCGCCGCCGATGATCGCCACCTTGAAGGTCTTGCTCATGATCACGCACTCTCCCCCAGAGGAATCCCGGCCAAAGCGGTAAAGGGCGCCAGCCTCGGGCCGTCGAGCAGCAGGCGCGGTTTTCCTTGTCCGTCGAACAGGGCAAGGGTGGGATGGGCGGCGCCCGGCGCCGTCTCGATCCGCAGGAACAGGGTGCCGGAAACCGGTCCGGCGGCGCACAGGGCAGTGGCGGCGCGCAGCACCAGCGGGGCCTGCCCGCCCTGGGCATGCACCGCCAGTACCCGCACCAGCAGGCCCAGCATTGCCGGGTCGAACAGCATGTCCGAGGACGGCAATTCCAGACGCGCGGTCAGCCGACCGCCCTGGCGCCATGCTTGGGCAATGCCGGGAATGTCCACGCTGTGGCCGCTGCACAAGGCCGCGATGTCGGCGGGCGGCGGCAAGGCGGGGGCTTCGTCCACCTCGCCCAGATGCAGCGGCGCCAGCGGGGCATCCACCGCCGCCACCCGGTACAGCCAGCCCTGGCCGTCGGCCTCCACCGCCACCTCCACCTCCAGCCGCGACCCGCCAGCGGGGGCGGCGCCCCACATGAGGTGACGCAGGCCCAGCACCGGGCGGCCCGAGGCCCGCTCGGCGGCGGCGCGGGCCAGTTCCGGCAGGCCCAACCCATTCCCGGCGGGCGGGGCAACGGTAAAGGCGGCGCTGGCCGTGGCGTCCGTCAGCAGCGGATGGGCAATGGCGGGCGGCGGGGCTTCGGTCTGCGCCTCGATCCAATGGCGGTCGCGGGCGAACACCGTGCCGGGCAGGTGCAGACGGCGGCCGGGCGGCGCCGCCCGCCAATCCAGGGCCATGCCGTCGGCCCACAGCCGCGCCGCCTTGTCCAGTTTGGCGGCATCGCCCGAGGTCAGCCAGCGCGCCGCCAGGGCGCGGGCATCGTCATCGTCGAACGGTGCCGCCGCGCCATCACCACGCGACAGGTGCAGGCCGGGGGCACTGTGTCCCGCCGCCGCCTTGTCCAGCAGGTGTAACAGGCTGTCGCGGTCACTAAACACCGCCGCCAGACGGCAGGGCTGGGCCTTGCGCCCGATTTGCAGGGTATGGGCCACATCGCCCAAATCCACATCGCCATGCGCCAGGACGAAGCGGCGCAGGGATGCGGCCATGTCGGCCAATTGCGCCGGATGGCGCGCCGACAGCACCAGCAGCCAGGGGCCGGGCCGGGCACCGGGCGGCGGTACCGGGGCGTTTTCCACCACCACATGGGCGTTGGTGCCGGAGAAGCCGAAGGACGACACCCCGGCGCGGCGGCGCTGCTGCTGCCACGGCGCCGCCTTGGTCGCCACGGCGAAGGGCGTGCCGTCCAGGCGGATGTGTTCGTTCAGGGTTTCGAAATGGATGCTGGGCGGGATTTCCGCCCGCTCCACCGCCTGCATGGCCTTGATCACCCCGGCGACGCCCGCCGCCGCCAGCATGTGCCCCATGTTGCTTTTCAGCGAGCCGATGGCGCAGCTCCCCGCCGCCATCTTCGTCCCGGCAAAGGCGCCGGTCAGGCCCTCGATCTCGATGGGGTCGCCCAGCGGCGTGCCGGTGCCGTGGCATTCCACCAGCCCGACGCTGGCCGGGTCGATGGCGAAGCGGCGGTGCACCGCCTGGATCAGACGGCTTTGCGCCTGGGGATTGGGGGCGGTGATGCCGTTGGTGCGGCCGTCCTGGTTGGTGCCCCAGCCGCGGATCACGGCATGGATGGGATCGCCGTCGCGCTCGGCATCGGCCAGCCGCTTCAGCAACAGAACGCCCGCGCCCTCGCCGGGGACGAAGCCGTTGGCGCGGCTGTCGAAGGTGAAGCACCGCCCGTCCTTGGACAGCATGCTGACCTTGGACGTGTCGATGAACATCTCGGGGCCGATCATCACGCTGACGCCGCCCGCCAGCGCCATGTCGCAATTGCCCAGCAACAGGGAATCGCAGGCTTCGGCGATGGCGACCAGCGAACTGGAGCACGCGGTGTCCAGCGCGATGCACGGGCCGCGCAGGTCCAGAAGATGGGCGATGCGCGCCGCCAGGATGGAACTGGACCGGCCCAGCAGCGAATAGGCATTGTGCTCGGCGATGCGGTCGGCATAGCCGCTGGGACCGGCGCCGACGAACACACCGCATGTGCTGCCGCCCAGCGCCGACGGGTCCAGCGCCGCGTCCTCGAACGCCTGCCAGGCATGTTCCAGGAACAGCCGTTGTTGCGGGTCCATCAACGCCGCCTCGCGCGGGGTCATGGTGAAGAATCCGGCATCGAAGCATTCGACGTCGTCGATCACCCCCATCCACTTGCAATACGAGGTGCCGGGATGCAGCGGGTCGGGATGATAGAAGCGCGCCACGTCCCAGCGTGATGGCGGCACGTCCTCGATGCAGTCGCGGCCCGCGCGGATGTTGTCCCAAAAGGCGTCAAGGTCGCGCGATTTCGGGAAACGGCCCGAGGCGCCGATGATGGCTACCGCTTCGGGGGTGGTGGCGGCGCGCGGCGCGATGATCGCGGGGGCGGGCGGGGGAACCGGCACCGGCACCGGTGCCGGGGCTTGCACCGGCTGGGGCCGCAGGGAGGACAGATGCGCCACCAGGGCGCCGAGGGTGGGATGAGCGTAAACGGCGGTGGCGGGCAGATCGGTGCCCAGTTGGGCATTGAGCTTGCGCAGCCAGGTGACGGCCAGAATGGAATCCAGCCCCAATTCCAGGAACCCGGCGCCGTCGCGGATGTCGGCGGCGTCGATCATCAATTCTTCGGCCAAGCTGTCCACCACCTGACGGCGCAGGGGCTGGGCCGGCGCGGGCGCGGGAGCAGGTGCGGGCGGTACCGCTTCCGGCTGACGCAGGCCGCCCAGATGCTCGACCAGGG
This sequence comes from Pseudomonadota bacterium, assembly GCA_023458315.1. Classification (GTDB taxonomy): domain Bacteria; phylum Pseudomonadota; class Alphaproteobacteria; order Rhodospirillales; family Magnetospirillaceae; genus Magnetospirillum. Next base: position 34,779 of record JAEXAH010000050.1, on the reverse strand, counting down.
CGCCGATGGTGGGATGGGCGTATACGGCGGTGGCGGGCAGATCGGTGCCCAGCAAGGCGTTCAGCTTGCGCAGCCAGGTGACGGCCAGGATGGAATCCAGCCCCAATTCCAGGAACCCGGCGCCGTCACGGATGTCGGCGGCGTCGATCATCAATTCCTCGGCCAAGCTGTCCACCACTTGGCGGCGCAAATCAGGCCGGGCTGGTGTCGAAGGCGGCGTGGCGGTGGGGAACATCCGGTCGATCCTTTCCCTGACCCGGTCGTTGCCGACGAAGGTTCGGGTGTGCATGTCCAGTTCCTCGGCGAACACCGCGTCCAGCCGCTCGGCCAGCGGCGCAACGGCCCGTGCCTTCAACGCCGTCAGATGGTCGCGGTCCTGCCGGGCCAGCCCGTGCGCCAGGGCCAGGGCTTGCGCCTCGACCTGTGCGGCGGGCAACACGGCCAGCGATGGCAGGCGCCCGGCCAGTTCGCGGCCCCGGTATTCGCGGGCGGTGAACAGCACCTCGCGGCCCAGGGCATCGCCCAGCCGCGCCGGGAAGATCAGGGTCGCCCCGGCGCCGGGGGTAAAGCCGAACCACAGGTAATTGCTGTGATAGACGCCCTCGGTGGCGAACAGGGCATGGTCGCAGAACAGGCCCAACGACCACCCGGCGCCGATGGCGTGGCCCTGCATGGCGGCGATCACCGGCAGCGGGCAGGACAGCGGCAGGCTGTAAATCTTGCGGTCGGTGAAGCGGGTGGCGCCCTGTTGCAGGGCGCTCAGGCCGTCGCGGGTGCCGCCGCAGGCGAAATAGCCGTCAAAGCCGGTCAGCACCACCGCCTTGGCCTGGGGCAATCGGGCGATGGCGGCGAAGGCCTCACTCAGCCCGTCCATCAGCGCATCGGTGAAGCAATTCTTGTCGGCGCGCTCGACCATGCGCAGCAGCACCACGCCGTCATCGAACAACGTGGCCTCGACCCGCTCGCTGGTCAGGGCCAGCGGCGCCTCGCTGCCGTTCCAGGCCGGGGCGGCGGCGGCCTCGGTCCACACATTCCGCCATTCCGGCAGCACGTCCTGGGGCACGCGGCCGGGGCGGCTCATGGTGCGTTTCAACTCGACCAGGGCCAAGCGCGGCGCCTGGGCAATCTGTTCCGCCAGGGCCAGCGCCGCTTCGGGGCTGGCGGCGGTGAAGTCGGCACCGCTGGCGCCCGCCACCGCCACTACCGGCAGGGCACAGCGCGGCAGGGTGGCGGCGCCCTCCACCATCACCACGCGCAGAGTTTGGTCAGTCCCGGCGGCGGCCAGTTCCGCAGCCACATCGGCGGGGCCGGTCACCACCAGATGGCGCACACCCTCGGCGGCGGTGCGGCGTTCGATCCTGCCGTCGTTCTTCAGCGGCGCCAGGGTGACGCGCATCGGCGCCTGGGGCGTGAACGGTCCGGCCAAAGTCTCGGCGGGCGGCAGGCGCAGCGGCAGGGCGGCGCGCAATGCGACCGGCGCCGGGGTGGTGGCGGCGTCCGTCACCCAGCAGCGGGTGGCGGCCAGGATGGTCGCGGGCAGCGGAACGCGGGTGCCGCCCTGGGGGAACAGCCGGGCCAGCGGCAGCGCGGCCCCGGCCAGCACGGCGCGGGCGATGGCTTCCAAATCGCCCGTGGCGGGTTCGGTGATGGTGCCGGGGATTTCTGCGGCGCCGATCACCGAATCCTCGTCCCCGTTCAGCCAGCGGCGCAGGCGGCTTTGCAACTCTGCGGTATCGGCGGCGATCAGTGCCAGCCGGTGGTGCAGGGGACGCCGTCCGGCGGCCAGGGTAAAGGCGATGTCGGCTGCCGCCAATTCGGGATGCTCGCCCACATATTCGGCCAGGGCCAGGGCCTGACGGCGCAGCAGCGCGCGGTCGCGGCCGCCCAGCATGAACAGATACGGCCCTGGGGCGTGCGGGCGCGGCGCCGGGGCGGGCGGCTGGTCCACCACCACATGGGCGTTGGTGCCGGAAAAGCCGAAGGACGAGATGGCGGCGCGGCGGTGGGCGTGCGGCCAGGGCGCCGGGGTGGAATTGACGGCGAACGGCGCCTCGGCGAAACGGATGGCCGGATTGCCGCCGTTGAAATGCAGGGTCGGCGGCACCGTGCCGTGCTTCAGGCTCAGCAGCACCTTGATCAGCCCGGCGATCCCGGCGGCGGTGGTGGCGTGGCCGATATTGGATTTGACCGAGCCCAGCAGCACCGAACCGGCGGGCAGCGGACCGAAGGCGCGGGCCAGCGCCGCGTGCTCGATGGGGTCGCCCAGCGGCGTGCCGGTGCCGTGCGCCTCGACCAGTCCGACGCTGTCGGGGGCGATGCCGAAACGGTCATAGACGCTGCGGATCAGCCGTTCCTGCGATTGGGCGCTGGGGGCGGTGATGCCGTTGGTGGTGCCGTCCTGGTTGGTGCCGCTGGCGACGATCACGCCATGGATGGTGTCGCCATCGGCCAGGGCGTCGGCCAGGGGCCGCAGCAGCACGGCGCCCACCGCCTCGCCGGGCACGATGCCGTCGGCCCCGGCGCCGAAGGCGGCGCAGCGGCCGCTGGGCGACAGCATGCCCGCCTGATTGGCCGAACGGAAGAACCGCGCCGTCGATTGCACGAACACGCCGCCCGCCAGCGCCATGTCGCATTCGCCGTCCCACAAAGCACGGCAGGCCAGATGCACCGCCACCAGCGACGACGAACACGCGGTGTCCACCGTCACCGCCGGTCCCTTGAGGTCAAGGAAATAGGCGATGCGCGCCGGAACCAGCGAGGCGGTGTTGCCCCAGAACGCCTGACCGGGAACGTCCTTGCCGAACAGCGCGTCATAATCGCCGGAACTGCACCCGGCGAACACGCCGACGCGGCGGCCGTGGATGTCCGGCCCGGCATGCCCGGCATGCTCCAGGGTCTTCCACGCCTCTTCCAGGAACAGCCGCTGCTGCGGGTCCATGTAGCGGGCTTCCAGCCCGGAAATGCCGAAGAACGCCGGGTCGAAGGCGGCGACGTCGTCCAGGAAGCTGCCGTGACGGCCGTAACTGCCGGGGGCGGCATCGCGGTACAGCGCGTCCAGGTCGAAACGGCTGGCCGGTTCCACCAGATCGCGCCCCGCCGCCAGATGGCGCCACAGCGCCTCGGCATCGGCGGATTTGGCGAAGCGCCCGGCATAGCCGACGATGGCGATGGGCTGCTCGGCGGCCGGGCGCGCCGTTATCACCACCGGGGCGGCGGATTGGCCCGCCAGAAAAGCTTCCAACTCGGCGAGGTTCTTGTGGTCGAACAGATCGGCCTGGTCCAGCCGCACGCCCAGGTCGCGGCGCAGGCGGTGCACCAGTTCGGCGCCCAGGATGGAATCCAGGCCGTAATCGGCAAACGAGCGGGCCGGGTCGATGGCGGTGGCGGCCATGTTCAGGGTTTCGCCGATGGCCGTCCGCAGGCGTTGGCCCAGATCGCCCGCGACTGGCGCCGCCGCTGCCGCCGTCTGCGGTTGTGGACCGGTGGCGCGGGCGGCCAGGATTTGCTGGCCCAGGGCGCATTCGCCGGGCGACGATCCGGCCAGCCAGTCGAACCCGCTTTCCGCCAGCACCGCCCGCCACGAATCCGGGCTGAGCGACGGTGTGCCGGGGATGCGGCGCTGGGGATCGGTGAAGCGCCACCAGCCGTCCAACAGGCCGAAGGTGACATGGGTGAATAGGGTGGCCGAGGCGGTTTCGTTCAGCAGCAGCACGCCGCCCGGTGCCAGCAACTGGCGCACATGGCCCAGGGTGCGGCCCATGTCGGCGGTGGCGTGCAGCACGTTGGCGGCGATGACCAGATCGTAGCCGCCGGGGGTGACGTCCTGCCCGGCCAGGGGCTTTTCCACGTCGAACAGCGCGGTGGTCAGCGGCGGCACGCGCGGGCCATAGGTGCGCTCGGCATGGATCAGGAAGGCGCGCGACAAATCGGTGTAGCGGTATTCGGCGACACGGTCCCAATGGGGCGCCAGGGCCGCGAATACCGGCTCGCTGGTGCCGCCGGTCCCGGCGCCGATTTCCAGGACGCGGGCGCGCGGCAGGGCGGTGACGAAGGCCGCCGCCGCCTGGGCCAAGGTGCGGCTGAAGCGGGCGGCGACGGGGTTGTCCTTGTACACCGCCTCGACCAGATCCAGGCGGCCATCGGGGAACATGATGGCGGTGGCCGCCCGCTTGCCGGTCAGGATGTCGGGCAGGGCGCGCAGGCAGGTTTCCGCCAGCTTCATCTGCGCCGTCGGTGCCCCCAAAGCCCGCCATGCCGCCCAGGGATCGGCGGCGGGCGCGGCATCGCCCTGCAGGGCGTGGGCGGCGTCGCGCCAGCGTGCCAGCGCCGGGATTACGTTCGGCGTGTCGGCCAGGATGCGGGCCAGAATCGGCGCGATGGCGCGGTCCAGGGCGGTGGCGTCAGCCTCCAGCCCGGCATCGCCGCGCGGCGCGGTGATGATGGCACTGCCATCGGTGACTTCCGGCAACCAGAATCGTTGCCGCTCGAACGGATAGGTGGGCAGCGACACGATGGCGGGCCGGGCCGGACGCGGCAGACTGGTCCATTCCACCCGCAAGCCGTCCACCCACGCCGTCACCAACTCGTCCAGCCGACCCTCTTGCCACCAGCGGGCGGCGCGGCCGTCATCGGCGATGCCGGGCGGCGGGGCGTGGCCAAGGCGCACGGCGCAATTGTCGCCGTCCAGCCAGCGGCGCAGCCGCGCCGCCAGATCGGGCACTGATTTCGCCACCAAACCCAGCCGGTGCTCCATGGCCTCGCGGCCCACTTGCAGGGTGTGGGCGATGTCGGCCAGGGCCAGGGCACAGGTGCCGCCGCCCAGATGGGCGGCCAGTTGATCCAGCGTGGACAGATGGGCGAACAGCGCCGCATCCACCTTCTGTCCCGACTGGTCCTCGACCCAGCGCAGCAGGGCCAGCCTTTGTGCGGGTTCCAGGCCCAGGCTGTCGAAATCCTCGGCGCCGTCGATGTCGGCGGCGGCGACTCCCAGCAGTTCGGCCAGCCGGGCGCGCAACGCGGCCCCGTCCAGAACCGGGCGGTCCTGCAACGCCGCCAGCAGGTTGGCGGCCTGCACCCGCAGCCGTTCCGGCGTGCGCGCCGACAGCAGGATGGCCTGGGGCGCGCTGTCGGTGGTGACGGTGGCGGCGGGGCCTTCGGCCAGGATGGCGTGGGCATTGGCGCCGCCCGCCCCGAACGACGACACGCAGGCGACGCGCGGCCCGCTGGGCCACGGCCCCAGGGCGCGGTGCAGCACGAACGGGCTGTGTTCCAGCCGCAGGTTGGGATTGACGCTGTCGGCGTGCAAGGTGGGCGGCACCTGGCGGTGGCGCAGGGCCAGCACCATCTTGGTCACCCCGGCGATGCCCGCCGCCGCCTCCAGATGGCCGATGGCCGATTTGACCGAGCCCAGGGCGCAGAAGCCGCGTTCGCCCGTATCCGGGGCGAAGGCCTGGATCAGCCCTTCCAACTCGATGGGGTCGCCCAATTCGGTGCCGGTGCCGTGCGCCTCCATACAGGTGACGTCACGGGCGCTCAGCCCGGCTTGGGCCAGGGCGTCGCGCACCAGATCGCGCTGCGCCGCCGGATTGGGCACGGTATAGCCGTTGCTGTGGCCGCCGTGGTTGATGGCGGTGGCGCGGATCACCGCATGGATGCGGTCACCATCGGCCAGCGCCCGCGACAACGGCTTCAGCACCACGCAGCCGACGCCCTCGCCGGGAACGAAGCCGTCGGCTCCGGCGCCGAAGGCGGCGCAACGGCCTTGCGGCGACAACATGCGCGCGGCGCTGAGGTCCACGAAGGTACGGGGGTGCAGGTACAGATTGACGCCGCCCGCCAGCGCCATGGACACCCGGCCCGCGCGCAGGCTTTCGCAGGCCTGATGCAACGCGGTCAGCGACGCCGAGCACATGGTGTCCACCGCCACGCTGGGGCCGGTCAGGTCCAGGGCGTGCGACACCCGGTTGGCCGCCCCGGCGAACGAGGTCTGCGGCCGCACCAGGGCGCCGCCCGCGCCGGGGAAGGGATCGTACAGGGCAAAGCCGGTCTTGGTGATGCCGACGAACACGCCGACCGGATTGGCCGCCGCCAGCCGGGCCGGGGCATAACCCGCATCCTCGGCCGCCGCCCAGGCGCACATCAGGAACAGCCGTTCCTGCGGGTCCATGGCGGCGGCGTCGCGCGGGCTGATGCGGAAGAACAGCGGGTCGAAATCGGCGAAGCCGTCCAGGAAGGCGCCCCATTTGCCATAGGACAGGCCCTCGGCCGCCGCGCGGTCGCGGTCGGCGGTGTAAAAGCCGTCCAGCCGCCAGCGTTCCGCCGGGATCTCGCCGACCATGTCGCGGCCCGCGCACAGATTGTCCCAGAACTGCTCCAGGCTGTCGGCGCCGGGATAGCGCCCGGCAATGCCGATGATGGCGATGGGCTCGTCCGTCGCGTCTCGGGCCGGGGCAAGAACTTGCACGGCTACCGGAGCCACCGCCGCCGTGCTGCCCAGCCAGTGGCGGCAGGCGGATTCGTGGCTGGCGGCAAGGTGGCCGGCCACTTCGGCCAGGGTGCGGTACTGGAAGAACAAGGTCTTGGGCAAGCTGGCGAAGACGTCGCCCAGGGCGGCGTTCAGCCGGGTGATCATCAGCGAATCGATGCCGTATTGCTCCAGCGGCACCTGGACATCCACCGCGCCGGGGGCGAAGCCGCCCGCCTGGGCGAACAGCCCGGCCAGCCGTGTTGCCACCTGTTCGGCCAGCGGTGATTGATTCACCGCCTCGGGCTCGGCGGCGAAGAAGGCGCGGATGCGCGTTTCGTCCCCGGCCAGCACCGCCGCGCGGCTGACCTTGGCCGCCACGATGCGCTCCAGCTCGGCCAGCCCGGCGCGGCTGCTCAGCGGACGCTGGCCCATGCGCTGGAACAAAGCGTCGGCGGTGGAATCGTCCACCTTCATGCCGCCTTCGGCCCATAGCGGCCAGTCGATGCTCATCACCGGCAGGCCGTGCGCCTCGGCCAGCGCATCCAGCACGCCGTTGGCGGCGGCGTAATCGGCCTGCCCGGCATTGCCGAACGCCCCGGCCAGGGAGGAGAACAGCACCAGCGCGTCCAGATCCACACCGGCGCAGGCGGCGATCAGCGCCGCGGCACCGTCGGCCTTGGGCGCCATCACCGCCGCCACATCCTCGGCCCGCTTGGTTTTCAGCCAGCCGTCGCGCAGGGTTCCTGCGCAATGCAGCACCACGTCCAGGCGGCCATGCACCTCGGTCACATGGCGGACCAGGGCTTGCACCGCCGCACCATCGGCCATGTCGGTCTGGCGATAGGCGGCGACGGCGCCCAGCCGCCGCACCTCGTCCACCAGGGCGGCGCGTTCGCCATCCTCGGGCCGCGATCCGGTCAGCACCAGCACCGCGCCGGGGACGGTGGCGGCGATGTGGCGGGCCAGCAGACGGCCCAGCCCGCCGTTGGCGCCGGTGATCAGGAACACGCCGCGCGGCCGCCACGGCGCGGCGCCGTCGGCGGCAAGCTCGCGCCAGCGCCGCACCAGCCGTTGGCCGTTCTGATAGCGAACCCGGCTGTCGCCATCCTCGGCGGCCAGCAACCGCGTCAGTTCGGCGGCGGCGATGCCGGGGGCAACCTCGATCACCTGTCCGCGCAGACGCGGCGATTCCAGGCAGGCGGTGTCGAGCATGCCGCCCAACCCCGCCGCCGCCGCGCCCAGCGGCACCACCAATTGCACCAGGGTGTCCGAGGCCAGAACCTCTTGCAGCAGCGCCAGCAGACGCGGCGCCAGAGCCGCCGGGTCGGCGGGGGCGTCCACCACCCGGACACGGGCATCCGTTACCGTGATCCCGGCGGCGATGACCAGACGCTGCGGCCGGGGCGGGGCGCCCGCCGCTGCCGCCTGCCAGAACGGCGTGAAGACCAGGGTGGCATCGCGGCGGCCGGGCAACCAGAAGCGGGTGTCGGCAAAGGCACGCGGCGGCAGCGGCGCCCGGTGCGGATGGGTGGTGGCAGGCGGATCGGCCACCACCACATGGGCGTTGGCGCCGCCGAAGCCAAAGGATGACAGCCCGGCCAGACGCGGGCGCCCGTCCTGCGGCCAGTCCTCGGCCTCGCGCAGCAGGCGGAACGGGCCGCCCGCCAGTTCCAGATGGGGGTTGGGCGGCTGGCAATGCAGGCTGGCGGGCAGGCGCCCGCGCTGCATGGCGGCCAGAATCTTGACCAGTCCGGCCAGCCCCGCCGCCGCCTCCAGATGGCCGATATTGGCCTTCAGCGTGCCCACGGCGACAGAGGCATGCGGCGCGGTGGCGGAGCCGGTCGCCGCTTCCCAGGCGCGGCGCAAACCGTTGAGTTCCACCGGGTCGCCCAATTCCGTGCCGGTGCCGTGCGCCTCGATATAAGAGAGGTCGGTGGGGTCGATGCTGGCCCACGCCGCCCGTAGCAGCGCCGCCTGGGCGGTGACGCTGGGCGCGGTCAGCGATCCGGCACGGCCGCCATGATTCTCGGCGGTGCCGACCAGCACGCCCAGGATGCGGTCGCCGTCACGCTCGGCCTGATCCAACCGCTTCAGCAGCACGGCGACCACGCCTTCGCCCCGGCCATAGCCGTCGGCGGCGGCGCCGAACGCCTTGCAGCGGCCATCGGGGCTGAGCATGCCCGCCTGGGCCGGGCCCTGGAAGCCGCTTTCCGCCAAGGTCAGATTGACGCCGCCCACCAGCGCCGCCGGGCAATCGCCGCGCCGCACCGCCTCGGCGCCGCGCACCAGCGCCACCAGCGACGAGGAACACGCGGTGTCGATGGTCTGGCTGGCGCCGCTCCAGTTGAAGAAATGGGACAGGCGGTTGGCGATCATCGCCAGGGAATTGCCGGTGGCGGCATAGCCGTCGCTGATCCCGGCCTCGCGCAGCAACTGGCCGTAATCCAGCGCGCTGGCGCCCACATAAACGGCGGTGGCGGCGGGCAGATCCTCGGGGCGCAGGCCCGCATCCTCCAGGCAGCGCCACGCGGTTTCCAGCATCAGCCGCTGCTGCGGGTCCATGCGCTCGGCCTCGACCGGCGACACCCGGAACAGGGCGGCGTCGAAGCGATCCACATCGGTCAAAAAGCCGCCGCGCCACGGGTTCTTGAAACCGCGCGCGGCGGGGGCCGGGCCGGTCAGATCGTCGCCCGCCAGCAGACGGTCGAACAGCGCCGGGATGCTGTCGGCGCCGGGGAAACGTCCGGCCATGCCGATGATCGCCACGCCGTCGCGGCGGCCCGGCGCAGCGGCGCGCCGTACCGGCTGGGCGGCGCGGGCGGGTTGGGCCGGGCGGGCGGCGGGACTGATTCCATGGCGGGCCATCAGATGCTCGGCCAGCGCCTCGACGTGCTCGGCCTCGAAGAACACCGCCGGGGACAGGGTGATGTTGTAGGCGGTGGACAAGGCGGCGGCCAGCCGGGCCAGCGAGATGGAATCGAAGCCGAGGTCGTGAAAGGCCTCGCGCAGGCCCAATTGCTCGGCCGGGAATTTCAGCAATTCGGCGGCATGGGCGCGCAATTCATGGGCCAGGACAAGGCGGGGATCGGCCTCGGCACTCTGCGGCTGCGCTGCCGACGCTGTATTGGCCGATGCCGCCAGCCGCACACCGTGGCAGGCGGCCATTACGGCGCCGTCGCCATCCAGGAACCACAGGCCGAAACCGTCGCCCTCGGGCGCGGCGATGATCTGGGCGATGGGGGCGGTGCCGTTCAGCAGGGCGCCATCCATGCCCGCCAGCACGGCGGGTCCGTCGGTCGCCAGCAGCAACGCCTGGAAGGCGGCGGCCAGGGCCGGGGCGGCGATGCAGGTGCCGCGCTTGAAATGATCCTGTTGCGGCGGGTCGGCGCGCAGCACACAGGTCACGGCGCCGCCCGGCGCCAGCACGGCATGGGCCACGCTTTCCAGATAGGGGGCGAAATCATAGCCCCTCTGGCGCAGACGCTCGTAAAGCTCGGCGGCTTCGATGCGGGTGCCGCCGGAATTGCTGGGAACGGGGCGGGGGCGGCCCGGCATCAGGCGGGCTTCGGCCCAGGCGATGCCGTCCACCGCCAGCCGCACGCTCTCGGCATCCAGTTCAGCGGTCAGCTCTTGCGCCTTGGCCCAATCCATGTCGGCCAGCACGCGCAAATCGGCCAGCGCCAGCGGGCCGCCGACACCCGCCACGCGGGCCACCGCCAGCATGGCCTCCAGCGCTGCCAGCGGCAGCATTTCCGGGTGCCGGTCGCGCTTTTGCACATAGTCGCGCAATTCGTCCAGATACAGCCGGGTCGTATAGCGCAGCCCCGACAGATCCGAGCGATTCTCGCCGATCAGCGGATGCAGCTTCAGCCGCGATCCCAGCGGCTGCACCACCGAAGGGGCGTCGGGCCATTCCGGGTACCAGCAGCGCAGGCGCTCGAACGGATAGGACGGCAGCGACAGGCGGCGCGGCTGGCGGCCCGCATGCAGGGAATCCCAATCCACTTCGCTGCCGCTGACCCAGGCGGCGGCCACCGATTGCGGGTTGCCCAGATCGGCGGGCAGCGGGTCGCATTCCAGGATGGAGCGGGCGTAATGCAGGCCGGGGGCGGCACCGGGCGCGGCGATGAACGCCGCCAGCCGCGCCGCCGCCGCCGCACGGTCGGCGACCACCACGGCCATGCGGCAGGGCAATTGGTTGCGCCCGACCTGAAGGGTATAGGCCAGATCGGCCAGGGATTGCTCGGGATGGGTCAGCAGATGGGCGTGGAAGCGCCGCGCCACCTCGGCCAGTTGGGCCTCTCCCATGGCCGACAGCACCAGGATATGCGGCCCGGCATCGGCGGTGGCGGCGGGCGGGGCGGAATATTCCTCGATGACGATGTGCGAGTTCATGCCGCCCGCGCCGATCGAGGTGATGCCGGCGCGGCGCGGTATCTCGGCCCCGCTGGCATCCGTGCGGCGGGTCCACGGTTCCAGGCGGCGCTGCACCACGAACGGCGTCTGGGCGAAGGGGATGTTGGGGTTCAGCGTCTCGGCGTGCAGCGACGGCGCCAGCATGCCGTGCCGCATCTGCATCAGCACCTTGACGATTCCGGCCAGACCGGACGCCGCCAGCAGGTGGCCCACATTGCTTTTGACCGTGCCGATGGGGCAGGTCTGCACCGTGTCGGTATGGCGCCGCCACGCTTGGGTCAGCGCCTTGACCTCGATGGGATCGCCCAGCGCGGTGCCCGAGCCGTGGCCCTCCACATAGCCGATGGTGTCGGCGGTGATCCCGGCATCGTCCAGCGCCTGGGCGATGGCGGCGGCCTGCTGGTGCGGATTGGGCACGGTGAAGCCGTTGCGCACGCCCGCGTTGCTGATGGCGGTGCCACGGATGATGCCGTAAATGTGGTCGCCATCCCGTTCGGCGTCGGCCAGCCGCTTCAGCACCAGGGCGCCAACGCCTTCGCCCAGGATGGTGCCGTCGGCGCCCAGGCCGTAGCCCCGGATCACCTCGGCCGTTTTGGAAGTGAAATGTTCCTGGCTGGTGGCGATCAGCTTCTGCGGATGTAGTAGCAGGCTGATGCCGCCCGCCAGCGCCATGCGGCAGCGCCCGGCCCGCAGCATGTGCACCGCCTCGTGCACGCAGGTGGACGAGGCCGAACACATGGTGTCGAGGAAATAGGATGGGCCGGTGAATCCGTAAAAATAGGACACCATGTTGGGCACGGTGCCGGTATAGCTGCCGCTGGCCAGCGAGCCGCGCATCAGCATGTTCTGGAAGCCGTAGAGGTCGTACTCGTTGGTCATCGAGCCCATGATGACGGCCACGTCGCCGCCCATCCGCGTCCGCATGGTCTCGCGCGAGTATCCGGCATCCTCGAACGCCTCGACCGAGGTTTGCAGGAACAGCCGCACCTCGGGCGACATCAGTTCCGCCTCGTATTGCGAGATGCGGAAATAGCGCGGATCGAAGGCGGCGATGTCGTCCAGGAAGCAGCCGGTCTTGACCACCGTCTTGCCGAGAACGTCGCGTTCGGGGTGCAGCAGCGCCGCATGGTTCCAGCGGTCGGCGGGATAGGGCTCGAAGCCGTGCAGGCCCTGGGCCAGCATGTCCCAGAACGCCTGCTGGTCCCCGGCCTTGGCCACCTTCAGCGACAGGCCGATGATGGCGACGTCGTGGGTGCCGCGCCCGTCCTCGGCGGCGGGCCGGGCGCGGATTGTTTCGATGGCGACTCGTTCCGGCTGCGCGGCGGCGGCGGTCGGGGCATCGCCCAGGGCGCCGGTCAGGGCGGCGCCGTGTTCCGCCACCAGATGGGCGGCGATGCCCGCCACGTCCACATATTCGAAGAACAGGGTCTTGGACAGCGGCCCCAGGGATTCTTCCAGGCGGTTGGTGGCCTCGACGATGGCGATGGAATCCAGGCCGTATTCGTCCAGCTTGCGGTTGACGCGAATCTGCGCCGGTTCCAGATGCAGCACGTCGGCCAGCACGGCGCGCAGGAAATCCTGGGCGCGGGCTTCCAGATCGGCGGGGCGGGCGGTTGGCGGTGCGGCGGGTGCCGCTTCCGGCGCGCCCTGTCCGAACTCCGCCAGCATTTGCCGCAGCCGCTCGGGCCGTCCGTGCAGCACGGTGGCGCAAGCGGGCGCGCCCGCCGCCAGCAGATGCTCCAGCGCCGCCAGTCCGGTGGCGGTGGGCATGGGGATGGTGCCGAAACGGCGGGTCAGCGCCGCCTGGGTGGCGGCATCCACGCCCATGCCGCCTTCGGCCCATAGCGGCCAGCCCACCGACAGCACGGTACGGTGCTGTGCCCCCTCGGCGAAACCGTCCATGAAGGCGTTGGCGGCGGCGTATTCCGCCTGTCCGGCATTACCGAAGCGCGCCGCCACCGACGAGCACAGCACCAGGAAATCCAAATCCAGGCCGCGCGTGGCCGCGTCCAACACCAGGGTGCCCGCCAGCTTGGGCGCCAGAACGGCGCTGGCGGCATCCGCCGCGCGGGTCAGCATATAGGCATCGTCCAGCACGCCCGCCGCGTGGATGATGCCGCGCAGGCCGGGCATGCCCGCCACCGCCGCCGCCACGGCGTGGCGGTCGGTCAGGTCGCAGGCCACATAGCGCACGCGCTCGCCCAATTCGGCCAGCCGGGCATCGTCGGCGGCGATTTCGGCGCGGCCGCTCAGCACCACCTGACCGGCGCCGCGTTGCAGCAGCCAGCGGGCGAAGATGCGGCCCAGCCCGCCCAGGCCGCCGGTGATCCAATAGGTGGCGCCGGGGGTTAGGGCCAGCGGCGGTGCGGCGGCGGTGATTTCCTCGGGCACCCAGGCCAGACGGCGGCCATCGCCTTCGTGGCGCAGTTCGGGCCAGCCGTCGCCGCGTGTTGCTTCCGCCGCCACGATGGCGGCCAGACGCTCGGGGGTGATGCTGCCCGCCACCTGCACCAATGCGCCGTCCAGCCGGGGCTGTTCCTGGCGCGCCGTCATCAGCAGCGCCGCCAGGGGCCGGGTCAGCAGCGGCGGCAATGCCCCATCGGCCAGCACCAGGATGCGCTGGCGCTCCTGGCCGCGCAGGCGGTCGCGGAGGATGCCGTGCAGGGCGGCGATCCACGCCGCCGGGTCTTCCGGATTGGCGGCGGGCAGGGGGATGGCGCCGGGCGGTCCGTCGCTCAGCCCGGCCAGCACGACGGTCACGGTCCGGCCCGCATCATTTCGCGGCGGCAACGGCCTGTCCCGCCACGCCCCCGCCGCCAGGAACGGTGCGGCGACGCTTGGTGCGGCGCTCATGGCGCGCAGCGACAGATCGTGGAAAACGACGCGTGGGGAACCGTCCTTGTCCAGCAACTCGATGTCCAGACGGATCAGGCCCTCGGCCTGCGGCACGGATGCGCGGCGGATGCGCGCCCACATCACCGGCTCGCACGGTCCCCACATATCCAGGCGGCGGCAGGCGAAGGGCACGGCGGCGCCCGGCGGATGGTCGCCGTCCAGCGCCGCCCAGGCCTGGATGGCGGCGTCCAGCACCACCGGATGCAACGGCATCTCGGCCAAGGCGGGCTGTTGGCGGCGGCCCAGCTTGATCTGCGCCAGCACGAAGCCGTCGCCCGCCTGGATGTGGGTCAACACCTGAAAGGCCGGGCCGTGCTCGACACCATCGGCGCGCAGGCGGGCATAGCATTCGGCAGGGGGCACGATACGCGGCGCGGCGGCGCGCAGGGCGGCAAGGTCCAGGGCGGCGGGGGCCTCGCCGCTCAGCGGGCGCAGGCTGCCGCGCACCCGTTCGCCGTCCGCTTGCGCCAGGGTGAAGGCCAGGACATCGCCCTGGCGGTGCAGAACGCTCTCGATCTCGGTGACGCCGCCGCCATCCAGCACCGGGCGGGTCCACATCCAGTCGGTGAAGCTCCATCCGGCGGCATTGCTGCCGGTGCCGCGTTCAGCGGCGGCGCGGGCCATTTCCAGCGCCGCCATGCCCGGCAGCACCCGTACTCCGCCCACATGGTGGTCGGCCCAGACCGGCGCGTCGCCCGGCAGGCGGGTCTGCCAGCGCAAGCCGGCGAAATCCGAGACATTGCGGTGCAGCAGCGGATGGGCGATTGCAGCATCGTCCTTGAGCGGCACCGACAAATCCAGCCAATGGCGCTGACGGTCGAAGGGGTAAAGCGGGGCGTGGATGCGCCGCGCCTTGCGCTTGGGCCACGTCATCTCTTTGCCGTTCACCCAATCCTGGCCGGGGCCGCTGCCATCGCCGCCGGGCAGCAGCAGGCCGGGATGGGGCCGGTCGGCCAGCAGGGCCTCCAACGCCGTTACCGCTTGCTCCCAGGTGGCGGCGGTGATGGCAGCGCGGGCGTCCAGGACCTCGCGTCCGCTTTGCAGGGTCAGGGCCAGATCGGCGAGCGTTACCCCGGCGGGGGGCTGGGCGGCGAAATCGCGCAAGGCTGCCGCCAGCGCCCGCAACCGCCCGTCGTCGCGGGCCGAGAACGGCAGCACCACCGCGCCGCGCCCCGGCTTGGCGGGCGGCACTTGCGGCGCTTCCTCGATCACCACATGGCCGTTGGAACCGCCGAAGCCGAACGAGCTGACGCCCGCGCGGCGGGGGGCGCCGGGCAGTGGCGGCCATGGCGTGGCCTCGGCCTGAATGCGGAAATCGCTGCCCGACAGGTCGATCAGCCGGTTGAGATGTTGGAACCCCACATTGGCGGGCAATTGGCCGTGGCGCAAAGCCGCCAGCACCTTGACCATGCCCGCCACCCCGGCGGCGCCTTCCAGATGGCCCATATTGGTCTTGACCGAGCCGATGCCGATGGCGCCGGGGCGCGGTTCCGTGCCCGCCGCCGCGTGCAACCGGGCGAAGGCCTGTTTCAGCCCGGCAATCTCGATGGGGTCGCCCAACGGCGTGCCGGGGCCGTGCGCTTCCAGATACGCGATGTCGGCGGGGGTCAGGCCCGCCCCGGCCAAAACCTCGGCGATCAGCGCCGCCTGGGCCTCGGGATTGGTCACGGTCAGGGAATTGGTGCGGCCGCCGTGATTGATGCCGATGCCGCGAATCACGCCATGGATGGGATCGCCATCGGCCAGCGCTTGCTCCAACGGTTTCAGCAGCAACACCGCGCCGCCCTCGCCGCGCACATAACCGTCGGCGGCCTCGTCGAACGCCTTGGCGCGGCCGTTGCGCGACAGCATGCCCGCCTTGGAAAAGGCGACGAAATGGTTGGGCGACCAGATCAGATTGACACCGCCCGCCAGCGCCATGTCGCATTGCCCGGCGCGCAAGGCCGCCACCGCGTCGTGCACGGCGGTCATCGAGGCGGCGCAGGCGGTGTCGTTGGTGACGCTGGGGCCGCGCAAATCGAAGAAATGCGAGACGCGGTTGGCGATGATGGAAAAGGCGATGCCGGTCGGGGTGTAGGCATCCACCGCCGCCAGATGCTTTTCCAGCAATTCGGCGTAATCCCAGTGGCACACCCCCATGAACACGCCGGTGCGGCTACCCGCCAGGGCCGAGGCGCGGTAGCCCGCATCCTCGATGGCGTGCCAGGCCATTTCCAGGGCGAAACGCTGTTGCGGGTCCATCCACGCCGCTTCGCGCGGGGAAATGGCGAAGAAGCCCGCGTCGAAGCAATCGGCGTCGGCGACGAAACCGCCCCAGATGCTGGCGGTCTTGTTGCCGCGGGCCGGATTGCCGCGCCACGCCTCCTTGTCCCAACGCTGGGCCGGAACCTCGGTGATCAGCGAGCGCGCCGCCGCCAGATGCTGCCACAGCCCGTCCAGCGACTCGGCGCCGGGCAGGCGCAGACCCATGCCGATGATGGCGATGGCGGCGGGCTGCGTCATGGACGGCCCCCGATCATCTCGGCGAAGCGGCGGTTCAGCATGCTTGCGGTGGCGTCCAGCAGGCGCAGGGCGATGTCGTCCACATGGCGGGCGCGCCAGGATTGCAGGTCGGTGCCCGCCACCCATTGGTTAAAGGCACCCTGCGCCGGGCCGCAATGGATTTGGAAATCCACCTTGTGCTCAAGATCGCCGTTCAGCGCCCAGCGGCTGGCATCCTTGAAATAGCGGCGGAACACCAGCGCCATCTTGTGCTTGGGCATGCGTTCGGCGCGCTCGATCTCCTCTGCGCTCAGGCGGGTGCGCACCTCGTCCCACACCGTGGTCAGCGGGCGGCGGAAGATGCGCTCCTCGATCTGGCGGCGGGTGGCGGCATCCATGGCCTCCAGCCCGTCGAACTGGCGGTAGGCGGCCACCAGTTTCTCGGCGCGGGCCGGGAAGAACAGTCCCTTCTTCAGCACCTGCACCTTCGAGCCCAGCTCGAACATCTCGCCCGAGGGGGCATAGGCCATGTCGTGGACGGCGGCGCCCTCCAGCATGTCCTTGACCGCGTCGCTGGTGCCCGCCTCGACGCTGCATTGGTTGATGGAGCCGGTGGCGATGAATTCGGCGCCCAGTACCAGCACCGCCGCCGCCGCCTCGGGCGTGCCGATGCCGCCCGCCGCACCCACATGCACCCGCCCGGCGAAGCGGGGAAAGGCAGCGGCGGCGGCATCGCGCACCCGCAGCACCGCCGGGATCAGGGTAAAGGGCATGCCCTGGTCGGTATGGCCGCCGGAATCCGATTCGACGCACAGGGCATCGGCCATGGGCACCTGGGCCAGCAGCGCCGCCTGCGCCTCGGTGATGGCGCCCGCTTGCCGCAGCCGCGCCACCACCCGCTCGGGC
Organism: Pseudomonadota bacterium; assembly: GCA_023458315.1. Classification (GTDB taxonomy): domain Bacteria; phylum Pseudomonadota; class Alphaproteobacteria; order Rhodospirillales; family Magnetospirillaceae; genus Magnetospirillum. The sequence goes on along the minus strand of JAEXAH010000050.1, from coordinate 17,615 downwards.
GCGGCGGCCAGGAATTGGGCGGCGACGTCGGGGCGCGACACCTTGGCGATGATGCGGTTGTCGGCATGGATCTTGCCGTTTTCCTCGCGCAGACCCAGGGCGCGCCAGCGGGCCAAGGCGGGCGTCACCTCCATGAAGGCCGAGGCCTCGGCCACCCGCACGCCGTGGCGGATCAGCAGATCGGCCAACTGGTCTTCCAGATGGGGATTGTTGACGTGGGCGATGAAGTTGACGCCGAACGGCGCGCCGTCGGGCAGGTTGGCGCGGATGGCGGTGATGGCCTGCTCGACCCGCTCCATGGGCAGGCCGCCCGCGCCGAAGAACGCCAGCATGCCCGCCCGGCCCATGCGCGTTACCATCTCGACCGAGGACACGCCCTGGTACATGGCGCCGCAGACATAAGGATGGCTCAGGCCGAAATCGGCGCAGAACGCGCGCGAGCCCAGATTGTCCAGGCTGAACGGCCCGGTGGTTGGCGCGGCGACGGGGGTTGGCGCTTCCTCGGCGGCCAGGGCGGCGGCCTCCAGCGGCCCGGCCTCGGCTTCGGTGCGACGGACCATGGGCTTGACCACCGGCGGGCCGTCGCCGATCTCGGTCACGTCCTCGAAGCGCAGGCCCTTGGCCAGCAGATAGCGGATGGATTCGCACCAGCGCACCGGGGCGGTGATCTGCTCCACCATGCGCTCGCGCAGCAGGGCGGGATCATGGGGGCGGGCGGTGACGTTGGAAATCACCGGCACGCTGGGCGCGGCAAAGGTGAAGCTGGCAGCGAAATCGGCGAAGTCGCGGCGGGCCTCGGCCATGAACGGCGTGTGGAAGGCGCCGCCCACCGGCAGCACCACGTAATGGCTGGCCCCGGCGGCGCGGAACAAGGGTTCCGCCGCCACCACCGCCTCGCGGCGGCCCGACAGCACGATCTGGCGCGGGGTGTTGAAATTGGCGGGATGAATGTCGGTCAGGCCATGATCCCGCACCACCGCCGCGATCTGCTCGGCATCCAGGCCGATCACCGCCGCCATGCCGCCACCCTGGGCGCGGTCCATCAATTCACCGCGCTTTTTCACCAGCTTCAGGCCGGTGGCAAAATCCACCACCCCGGCGGCGAACAGGGCGGCGTATTCGCCGACGCTGTGGCCCAGAACCACGTCGGGGCGGTCGCCTTGGGTCATGAATTTCAGGGCGCTGACCACGTACAAGGCGGGCTGGGTGAAGCAGGTGCGGGTCAGCCGCTCCATGGGGCCGTTCAGGCACAATTCGGCGATGGAGAACCCCAGCACCGCATCGGCCTCGGCCACCTTGTCCGGGAAGGCGTCGAACAGACCGGCGCCCATGCCGACGCGCTGTGCCCCCTGGCCGGGAAACAGAAAGGCTTTCATGGCGTGCCCCATGCGTTGCCCGGACGGTCCCAGACGACGGTGCCCAGGTCCAGCTTGACCACCCGGTCGGCAAGGTGCCAGTAGCGTTCGTCATGGGTGACGGCCACCACCAGCTTGCCCCGCGCCTTGAGGTCCGGGATCACCGTTTCATAGAAATAGCGGCGGAAATGGATGTCCTGTTCGGCCGACCATTCGTCGAACAGATAGATCGGCCGATCCTCCAGCAGCGCCGCCACCAGGGCCAGCCGCTTGCGCTGGCCGGTGGACAGGGTGGTGGTGCTGAAGCGGCCATCGGCGAAACGCAGCTTGCCGCCCAGCCCCATCTGCTCCAGCAGCTCCTGGACGCGGGCGGGATCGGCGTTTTCGGCGCCGTACAGGCGGTCGAACAGGTGGAAATCCACGAAGATGGCGGAAAACATCTCGCGCAGACCGGCGACGGCGCGGGCGGTCAGGGGCTGGCCGTCAACGCGGATGCTGCCCGCCGCCGCCGGGTACAGCCCGCACAGCAGACGCAGCGCGGTGGATTTGCCGCTGCCGTTGCCGCCAACCACGAACACCACTTCGCCGCGCGTCAGCTCCAGCGACAGCGGCCCGGCGGTGAAGGTGGCGGCGCCGCTTTCATCGTGGTGGGTGAAGGTGATGGAATCATAGCTCAGGGTGGTGAAACCGGCCAACGGCGCCGCCAGGGCACGGGCCTCGTCCGGCGACAGGGCGCCCGCTTCCTCTAGTTGGTGGCGCACCGCCAGCACACTGTCCAGCCCCACCTGGGCGCGCAGGAACATGGGCGATTGGGCGACGATCTTGGCCAGCGGGCTGATGCAGAACAGCAGCACCGGCACCAGTTGGAACACCAGCAGGGTATGGCCCTGGGCGGCGTCGGGGAAGAAATAGGCCACCACGCCCAGCATCAGATAGGTGACGAAGGACGACAGCAGGATCATCTCGGCCCAATGCTCGCCCGAGGCCACCAGCCCGGCCTCGGTCCGCCGCGACAGGGCGCGGTAGGCCTGTTCCACCGCCTGGCCGCGCGCACTGTTCAGGCGCAATTCCTTGGCACCGCGCAGGATGGCGTCGATGGCGTCCAGCATACGGCCCTGGTGGCGGCTCAGGCGGGCCAGGGTGGCGGCGAAACGGCGGTTGACCGCCACATAGGCGGCGACGCCCACCGCCACCGCCGCCACGAACACGGCAAAGGCCATGGGCGACAGATACAGCAGGTAAAACAGCGAGAAGAACAGCAGCACCGCCTGTTGCAGCGCGTCCACCAGCAGCGGGAACGTCACCGACAGGTGGTTGGTTTCGTGCGACACCATGGCGTACAGGGTGCCGCGCCCGACCCGGTCGGCGACCAGCAATTCCGACTGGCGCAGGCGGTCCACCACGTCCAGGCGCAGGCGGTTCAGCAGCGTCTCGATGACGCGGTTGGCGTTCAGCAACGCCGCGTTGTTGCACAGGTAATAGGCCAGGAAACAGCCGCCGAACAAAGCCCAGGCCCACAGGCCCGGCCAGGCGCCCTGGGCGACCTGAACGGCGATGCGGTTGATCATCACCACCAGCCCGGCATTGGCCAGACCGGCGACCACGATCAGCGCGGCCATCAGGATCAGCGTGCGGCGGCCCGCTCCGGCCAGCAAGGACAGCAGGGTCATGCCGCCCCCCCGGCGCATTCCGCCACCACTTTTCCCAGATCCATGGTCAGGCGGCGGTCGCATTCCGGCCAATAGCGGTCGTCATGGGTGACGGCCAGCACCGTTTTGCCCCGCGCCTTCAGGTCGGGCAGCAGGCGGGTGTAGAACAGGTGGCGGAAATGGGCGTCCTGGTCGGCGGCCCATTCGTCGAACAGATAGATCGGCCGGTCCTCCAGCAATGCCACGATCAGCGCCAGCCGTTTGCGTTGGCCGGTGGACAGGCTGGTGGTGGTGAAGGCGCCATCGGCAAAGCCGACCTTGCCGGTCAGTTCCATGACGTCGATCAGTTCCGCCACCCGCCCTGGGTCGACATCTTCCAGGCCGTACAGGCGGTCGAACAGATGGAAATCGGCGAACACCGCCGAGAACATCTCGCGCAAATCCTGGCGGGAATCGGCCTCCACCGTCACGCCGTCAACGATGATGCTGCCGCCATCGGGAATGTACAGGCCGCACAACAGCTTCATGGCGGTGGATTTGCCGCTGCCGTTGCCGCCGGTGACGAACACCGTCTCGCCGCGCCGCAGGCTGAGGTCCAGCGGTCCCGAGGTGAAGGAGGTTTCGCCGTCCGCCTCGCGGTAGCTGAAGGTCAGGCCCCGGCATTCCAGCAGTTTGAAATCGGCGAAGCGCGATTGCGCCAGTGGTTCCGCCGGGCGGCCGCTTTGCAGCCGTTGCTCCAGCCGGGCGACATGGCCCAGGCCCAGATCGGCGCGGGCGTAAAGCGGCGCTGCGGCGGTCAATGCCGTGACCGGGCCGACGCAGAAGATGGCGGCGGCGGTGATCTTGTAAATGGCATCGGTGTAGCCCGAGAAGAAGGCGGGCAGCACGAAGATCACCACGCCGACCAGGGCGTACAGAAAGGCGTTGCCGAATTGCAGCAGGATCACCCATTTGCCGCCGACGCCGATCACCTTGTCGCGCAGGGTATCGACCACGCCCGAGAAATGGGCGAACAGCGCGTCGTTGCGGTCGGCGTTCAGGCGGATTTCCTGAAAGCCCCGGGTGAAGTGGCTCAGGCTGTCCAGCATGGCCGCTTCCTGGTGGTGGACCTGGACCAACGCTTCATCCAGGCGGCGGCGGCGCAGCCAGAACAGCCCCAGGCCCAGGGCAGTGCAGGCCGTCACCACGGCGAACGCCGCCAGCGACACGGTGGCGATGTACAGCAGGCAGAACACCAGCAGCAGGCTGCTTTGCGCCGCGCTGACCAGCAGCGGCAGACTTTGCGACAGGTGGTTGATTTCCTGGCCGATGGTGGCGAACAGCTCGCCGCGGTCCAGGCTTTCCAGGGTGCGCAGATCGACGCGGCGGATTTTCCCGGCGACGCGCAGGCGCAGCGCCTCCAGCCGGTGCTGCACCAGCCGGTTGGCCTCGCGCAGCGAGGCGCGGTCGGCCACGTAGAAAAAGGCGAACAGCGCCACGTACAGCAGGATGGTGTCGCCGCCCAGCGGCCGGGCCAGCACCGCGCGTTCCGCCGCCTCGTTGATCATGCCCAGCAACGCCGCATTGGCGATGCCCGCAAGGCATGTCACCACCAGGACATAGCGGAAACCGGCGGACGCCCCGGTACTGAGCAGACGGAAAATATGCATTCCGGCGGAATTCCCCCATCCCGAAAGAGCACGCCGAATCCGGCCGGACACCCAAAACCCCGGCGCGCATGATATCGCCAAATTCCAGCAATGGCACGCGCGGAAAGTTTTCCGCTATTAATCCAGAAGTTGGGTGCCCAAATCCTGAATAGGATTTGGGCTAGGCCCAAGGGGCCGCGCGGCTTATGCCGCGGAAGCCAAGGGTTTCGGAGAAACCCGCCCGGCGCATGAGGGCGCCGGGGATCGGCAACGATCACCGGAATACAGGTTCTGGACCGGGGAGGATTTCGCGCAGATAGGTATCCAGGCCGCGCCGCATGTCCCACTGGCGGGGATGGCCCAGCGACACTTCTTCAAAGCGGGTGCCGTCGCGGTGGTCGGTGCGGCGCACATGCAGATGGCCGCTGACCACCACGCGGGCGTTGAAGCGGCGGTGCCAGTCCTCGGTGGCGGTGGTGCCGCACCACGGGGTGAAGCGCGGGGCGCGCGGGATGTGGATCAGGTCGGCGCGCAGGGGAAAATGGTTGGCCAGCACCACCGGCAAGGCGGGGTCCAGGGCGGCCAGCCGCGCCTGGGTGACGCGCAGCCGTTCGGCGCACCACGCCTCGCGGCTGGCGAAGGGGGCGGGGTCCAGCAATGTCTCGTCGGCGCAGACATTGCGCAGCGCCGCCGCCCACGGCACCACCTCGTCGCGCGGCACATCGGCGGGGCGGAAGCTGTAATCGTACAGCAGGAACAGCGGCGCCACCACGCACGGGCCGCCGGGGCCGTCCCACAGCGGATAGGGGTCTTCGGGAGTGGTGACGCCACAGGATCGCGCCAGTTCCACCAGGGCGTGGTAACGGTCCTCGCCGCGCCGGGGCGGGGTGCCGTCCTCTTCGGGGACGCACCATAATTCGTGATTGCCGGGCAGCCACAGCACGCGGGCGAAACGGCGGGTCAGATGCTCGAAGGCCAGACGCAGATGGGCGAAGCGCTCGGCGACGTCGCCCGCCAGGATCAGCCAGTCATCGGAATGATCGGGCAGGGCCTCCAGGGCGGCACGGTTGTCGGCGCTGGCCAGATGCAGGTCGCTGATCGCCAAAAGCCTCATGCCTCCTGCATAACAGAGGCCCGGCCCCTATGCCAAGCCGATGCCTTGACGGGTCTGACCGCATGGGGGAAACTTCCGGCCCATGTTCGCCCTGCGGTGTCGGTGCGAACGCCTTGCCGTTCCGGGGGGACGCCCATGCAATCCGCCACCTTGCCCGATGGCCGCGTCATCGCCTGCGTCAATACCTACGAGGTGGATTTCTCGGTGCACGAGATTTTCGCCGAGAATTTGGCGGCGCACGGCCTGACCCTGCCGCCCGGCGCCGTCGTGCTGGACGTGGGCGCCAATATCGGCCTGTTCGCGCTTTATGTGCGCGATTGCTGTCCCGATGCCCGCATCGTCGCCTTCGAGCCCATGCCCGAGGCCTTCGCCGCGCTGGAACGCAACATGGCGGCGCTGGACCCTCCGGCGCTGGCGGTGCCGCTGGCGCTGGGCGCCGGTTCCGGCTGGGCCGAATTCGATTATTTTCCCGGCGTCTCGGCGCTGTCCACCCAGGACCATGCCCTGGGCGAGCGCATGGCCGGGGGGCTGCGCGCCATGTTGGGCGGTGGGCCCAATTCCGTACGGCAAAGCGACGGTGTGCAGGACATCCTGGAACGCACCGGCGCCACCGAGGCGGCGGCGGACACCTCCTTCGTCGATGATCTGCTGCGGCCGGTGCGGGTGCGCGCCCAGGTCGAGCCGCTGTCGGCGCAACTGGCGGCGCTGGGCATCACAAATGTTGATTTGCTGAAGATCGATACCGAGGGCGCCGAGGCCGAAGTTCTGGCCGGGCTGGCCGAGGACGATTGGCCCGCCATCCGGCAATTGCTGGTCGAGGCCCATCACGGCGAGGCGGCGGCGCGGGAACTGGCGGCCGATCTGGGGCGGCGCGGGTTCCAAACCTCGCTGGCGCGGCACCCGCTGTGCCAGCCGGGGGCCGAGGTGTTTCACATCTACGCGGCACGCCCCTGACGGGCGGGCGAAAAGGGGGACGCGATGAACAAGCCGGTGGTTGGCCACGATTGGTGGTCCATGTTGTACGAGCAATCGTTCCTGGAAGACCCCTATCCGCGCCTGCGCGCCTTGCAGGCCCAGGGGCCGGTGCATCTGGACGAACAATCGGGGGTGTATTTCGTCCTGGGGCACGAAGCCTTTGGCCAGGTGATGAAATCGCCGGTGATCGGCCGCGATAGCCGCTATTGGAAACCCGGCTGGAACAGTGACGAATACCGCGAGCGCGATCCGGTCGGTTATGCCCTGTACCGGGGCGTGCAGCCGCAGATGATCAACGTGGACGGCGCCGACCACCAGCGCATGCGCGGCATCTGGGAACACGCCTTCAAGGCCCAGGCCATGAAGGACGTGACGCCGCTGATCGAGGCCGAGGCCGACCGCCTGCTGGCCGCTTTGCCGGACGAGGGCGAGATCGACCTGATCCGCGATTTCGCCGGTCCCATGCCGTTGCGGGTGCTGTGCAAGCTGATGGGCGTGCCCGAGGACATGGATGCCGACATCTACCGTTGGAGCGAGGCGCTGATCCGCATCGCCGACATCATGCTGTCGCCCGAGGACAAGCAGCACGCCTTGGACGCGCTGGAGGAGTTCAAGGTCTTCCTGCGCGGCTTTTTGGCCCAGCACCGGGCCAAGCCCGACGGCAGCATGACCGACATCGCCGTGCGCGCCCAGGACGAGGGCAAGCTGGACGAAGAGGAAACCCTGATCAACATGGTGTCCATGCTGATCGCCGGGCATGAAACCACGGTGACGCTGATCGGCAACGGCCTGTGGCTGCTGCTGCGCAATCCCGAGCAGATGGAGCGGCTGCGCGCCGACCGCGCGCTGGTGCGCCACGCGGTCGAGGAATTCCTGCGCTGCGAGCCGGGCGGCAACATGATCCTGCGCGTCGCGCGCGAGGATGCCGAGATCGCCGGGGTGAAAATCCCGGCGGGCAGCCCCATCCTGGGGATGATCGGCGCCGTCAACCGCGACCCGGCGCGCTTCGCCGATCCCGACAGCCTGGACGTGGGCCGCATCGCCAATCCCCATTACACCTTCGGCGGCGGGCCGCATATCTGCCTGGGGGCGCCGCTGGCCCGGCTGGAAGGGCTGGTGGCGTTCAACAAGCTGCTGGACCGCTGGCCCAGCATCACCGCCAATGGCACGGCGCGCTGGCGCACCGACCGCCTGAACGCCCGTGGTCTGGCCTGTTTGCCGGTGCGGGTGGGGCGCGGCTGATGGCCATTGCCGCCGGGATCGAAGCGCTGAACGTCTATGGCGGCGCCGCCTGTCTGGACGTGCGGGAATTGTGCGTCCATCGCGGTCTGGACATGCCGCGTTTCGACAATCTGCTGATGCGCGAAAAGACGGTGGCCCTGCCGTTCGAGGACCCCGTCACCTTCGCCGTCAACGCCGCCAAGCCGCTGGTGGATGCCCTGCCGCCGGAACAGCGGGCGCGCATCGAGATGGTGGTGACCTGCACCGAATCGGGCATCGATTTCGGCAAGTCGCTGAGTACCTATATCCACCATCACCTGGGGCTGGGCGGCAATTGCCGCCTGTTCGAGATCAAGCAGGCTTGTTATTCCGGCACCGCCGGATTGCAGATGGCGGTCAATTTCGTGCTGTCCGGCACCTCGCCGGGGGGCAAGGCGCTGGTGGTGTGCACCGATCTGTCGCGCTTCGCCCTGGCCGATGCCGCCGCCATCCAGGAATGGGCCTATTCCGAGCCCAGTTCCGGCGCCGGGGCGGTGGCCATGCTGGTCAGCGATCAGCCGCATGTCCTGCGCCTGGATGCCGGAGCCTATGGCAATCACGGGTTCGAGGTCATGGACACCTGCCGCCCCGGTCCCGATACCGAGGCGGGCGACGCCGATCTGTCGCTGATGGCCTATCTGGATTGCTGCGAACGGGCTTACCGCGATTACGCCCGCCGGGTGGAGGGCGCCGATTTCCGCAGCACCTTCCACTATCTGTGTTTCCACACCCCGTTCGGCGGCATGGTCAAGGGCGCGCACCGCCAGTTGATGCGCAAGCTGTACAAGGCCAAGCCGGACGAGATCGAGGCCGATTTCAGCCGCCGCCTGGGGCCAAGCCTTGCCTTCGGCCAACGGGTCGGGAACACCGCCGGTGGTTCGGTGTTCCTGGGACTGGCCGGGCTGCTGCAAAGCGCCGATCTGGCGGCGCCGTGCCGGGTCGGCCTGTTCTCGTATGGCTCGGGCTGCTGTTCCGAGTTCTTCAGCGGCGTTGTTACTCCCGAGGGCCAAAATCTGCTGCGCGCCCGCGACATCGCCGGGCAATTGGACCGCCGCCACGCTTTGACTCTGACCGAGTATGAAGACCTGCTGCGCGGCACTCAGGTGATCCGCTTCGGCCAAAAGGACGCTACCATCGCCCCCGACACCATTCCCGCCGCCTGGGCCGCCTATCAGGGCCAGGGGCGGCTTGCGCTCGAGGGCATGGCGGGCTACCACCGTCAGTACCGTTTCGTCTGAAGCCGCAAAGGGGGCGATCTTGGACCGTGACAGCATTCTGGCCGTCATCGTCGCACAAATCCGCGACGTGGTGCCCGAGCTTGAGGGCCGCGCCATCGGCGGCGGCGATAGCATGGCCGAGCTTGGCCTCGATTCCATCGAGCGGACCGAGGTGGTCATGAACACCCTGGAAGCCATCGGCCTGGATGTGCCGCTGGTGCGGCTGCACGGGCCGAAGAATTTGGGCGAACTGGCCGATCTGCTGCATGCCCAACGCGGCGCCTGACATCGTCTTCGCCGGGATCGGCGCGGCCAGCGGCCTGGGCTACGGCAAGGCCAGCCTGATCGACGGCTTGCTGGAGGGACGCGACGTGTTCGGCCCGCTGACCCGGCCGGGCCGGGCGGCGCCCGAGGGCGCGGCGCCGTTCCTGGGCGTCGAGATGGCCGATCCGCCGCAAATCCTGCCGCCGCGGCTGGCCCGCACCGCCGGTTTCGGGACGGCCGTCGCCGTGGCGGTGGTGGACGAAGCCTGGCGCGAGGCCGGGCTGGACTCGGTGGCGCCGGAACGCATCGGGCTGGTGGTCGGCGGCTCCAATCTGTTCGCGCGGGAACAGGCGCTGATGGCCCGCGATTATGCCGCCCGGCCCAATCTGGTGCCGCCGCGCGCCGGGCATGTCTATCTGGACAGCGAGATGTGCGGCCTGTTGACCTCGGTCTTTGCCATTCGCGGCTTCGCGTTCAGTGTCGGCGCCGCCTCGGCCAGCGGCACCGTGGCGGTGATCCAGGCGGCCGAGGCGGTGCGGTCGGGCCGGGTCGATGCCTGCATCGCGCTGGGGGCGTTGCAGGATGTCTCGGCCCTCGATCTGCTGGGCATGCGCTCGCTGGGCGCTTTGGGCGCGCCGCGCTTCGCCGAACGGCCGGGTTCGGCCTGCCGCCCGTTCGATAGCGATCATGACGGCTTTCTCTATGGCGAGTGTTCGGCGGCGCTGGTGCTGTGCCGGGGCGATCTGGCCGGGCCGGGCTATGGCACGCTGGTGGGCGCCGCCCAGGTGGCCGATGGCAGCCGTGGCCCCGAGCCGGACGGCGCCGGGCAGCGCCGGGCCATCGCCCAGGCTTTGGCCCAGGCGGGCTTGCGGCCCGGCGATGTGGATTACGTCAACGCCCACGCCACCGGAACGCCCAAGGGCGACGAGGTCGAAGCCGCCACCCTGGCCGCAGCCGGGCTGGGCCATGCCTGGGTCAACGCCTCGAAATCGGTGCTGGGCCACGGCCTGTCCGCCGCCGGGGCGGTGGAGGTGGCGGCGGTCCTGTTGCAGATGCGGGCGGGGCGGCTGCACGCCACCCGCAATCTGGAGCAGCCGGTGGGGCCGCCGCTGCGCCATGTCATGGGGGCGGCGGTGACACAGCCAGTGCGCCATGCGCTGAAAACATCGTTCGGCTTTGGCGGCACCGATGCCGCCTTGGTGATCCGGGGAAATTCATGAGTTTGCCTTGCTTGGCGGTCGAGGACCGCGACGGTGTGCGCACCGTCACCCTGATGCGCCCGGAAACCGGCAACGTGCTGAATGCGGCGCTGGTGGGCGAATTGTCGGCGATCCTGTCGGCATGCGAGGCCGAGGACGGTCCCAAGGTGTTGGTGCTGGCCGGGGCGCCGCTGGTGTTCTGTGCCGGGGGCGATTTCCAGGCGGCGGCGGCGGGCGACGATCTGGACCCGGCGCATTTGTATGATCTGTGGCGGCGGTTGTCGGACGGGCCGTTCGTGTCGGTGGCGGCGGTGCGCGGCCGGGTCAATGCCGGGGGCGTCGGATTGGCGGCGGCCTGCGACATGGTGCTGGCCGAAAGCAATGCCAGTTTCGCCCTGTCGGAATTGCTGTTCGGACTGTTTCCCGCCTGCGTCCTGCCGTTCCTGATCCGCCGGGTGGGGGCGCAACGCGCCCATTACCTGACCCTGTCCACCCAACCAATCACGGCTGCCCAGGCCCTGGATTGGGGATTGGTGGACGCGGTCGAGGACCCGCTGGACGGCCTGTTGCGCAAGCACCTGCTGCGCCTGCGCCGTTTGGACAAGGCGGCCATCGGCCGCTACAAGCGCCACAGGACGGCGCTGACCGGCACGGTCGAGGCGGCACGCCCGGCGGCGCTGGCCGCCAACCGCGACCTGTTCGCCGACCCCATTATCCGCGCCGGAATCGCCCGCTACGTCACCGAGGGCAAGTTTCCCTGGGAAGAGTAGGGAAGATCAGAACCGTCCCTGGCGGATGTCGCGGGCCAGGGCGTCGAGCACGCCGAGCACCTGTTCCGAGGCGCCTTGCAAGGTGTCCAACGCCTGCTGGCGCCCGGCGGCGTTGCCCGCGGCGTGGCAGGACAGGGCATTCTTGCCCGCCGCGTGCACCCGTTGGTGCGGGTCCAGCAGGGCGGCGTACCACGGGCTGTTGCGCACCAGCGGTTCCTGCACGCTGTCGTACCATTTGCCCAGGCGGCAGCAATGGTGGTCGGGCAGCTTGTCGGCGGTCAGGTTGTTCTTGCCCGCGATGCTGTCCATCACGTTCTGGCGGAACACCACGTGGTCGATCTTGGTGCCCAGCACCAGGGCGGCGTGACGGGCCGGACCCTGGGCCTGGGCGGCATCCAGCAGGAAGAACGCCATCTGGTCGTTGAGCGCCACGGCCTGCTGTTCCAGCGATTGGGCGGTGGCGGCGGATTCTTCGACCAGGGCGGCGTTCTGCTGGGTGGCCTCGTCCAGTTGCGAGATGGTGTGCGTCACCTGATCGATGCCGGTGCTCTGCTCGCGGGTGGCGGCGGCGATTTCCTCGACGATGGCGGCCACCGAATGGATCGAGCCGGTGATCTGCTGCAACGCGCCGCCCGCATCCTTGACCAGTTGCGCGCCCGCATTGACCTCGCGGCCGGAATCGGCGATCAGCCCCTTGATCTCCTTGCTGGCGTCGGCGGAACGCTGGGCCAGATGGCGCACTTCCTGGGCGACCACGGCGAACCCCTTGCCGGCATCGCCGGCCCGCGCCGCCTCGACCGCGGCGTTCAGCGCCAGCAGATTGGTCTGGAAGGCGATTTCCTCGATCATGCCGACGATGGCGCCGATCTTGCCCGACGATTGCTCGATGCGGGCCATGGCGGCGATGGCGTCGGTGACGACATGGGCGCTGGCTCCGGCGGTGTCGCGGGCCTGGGCGGCGAACACGTTGGCCTGTTGGGCGTTGGTGGCGTTCTGGCGCACGGTGGCGGTCAGTTCCTCCAACGCGGCGGCGGCTTCCTGCATGCTGGCGGCGTGCTGTTCGCCGCGTTCGCTCAGTTCCAGCGCCGAGGCGCTGACCTGACCGGCGATGTGGTTCAACTGGTCGGCGGCGCCGCCGATCTGCTTGACCACCGTCGCCAGCTTGATGGCGGTGCCGTTGAAATCGCCCTTCAGGCGGGCGAACACCCCTTCGTACAGGCCGTCGATGCGCTGTGTCAGGTCGCCGGTGGCCAACCCCTCCAGATGACCGGCCAGATCGTCCAGCATGTGGGCGATGGTGGACAGCAGACGGTTGAGGTCGGCGGCCAGGGCGCGCCCGGTGCCGGTGCGGCCGTCCTCGGCCACGCGGTGCGACAGGTCGCCCTTGGCGGCGCGCAGCACCACCTCGGTGACGGCGCGGTTCAGCGTCACCTGATCGGTCAGGTCGATGAATTCCACCGCGTCGCCCAACGGGGTTCCGGCGGCGTCGGTGACGGCGGCGACCGAGACGGCCAGGACATGGCCGTCCAGTTCCAACGGCCCGTCGCCGCCCGTGTTCCGCCATTGCGCCAGGGCGGCGGGAACCTGATCCAGCGCCGCCCCCAGCAGGGACCGGGCGGCGGGGTTGGCGGCGACCACCGTGTCGCCGTCCAGCAACAGGCGGGCGGCCTGACCGTCATGGAAGGCGGCTTCGGCGCGGGCCGCCGCCACCAGACGCGGATGCAGGGCGCGGGCGGCGGCCAGCACGGGCGCCGCCTCGTGGTCGGCGGCGAGGTCGGGCAGGCGCAGGACGGTGCGGCCTTCGGCCAGGGCGGCCAGCGGCTGGGCCAGGGCGGCCAGGGCGACGCGCTGACGTCCGGCCAGCCGGATGGCCAGTCCCAGCGCCATCGCGGCGGCCAGACCGGCGCTTGCCAGCACGGCGATTGTGGCGCCGCCGCTGGTCTGGGTGGCGGCGATACCGCCCAAGGCGAGGAAAAGAACGATGACGACGGCGAAGGCCGCCCGGATTTCCGCGATGACCGATACCATATGCTGGTCCTTGGTAGGCGCGAGACGGACGCCAAAGACCTTACCCCTGGATTTGCCTTAGGCCAAAAGACATTTCCACGAGCAGGGAATTATCCACTATGGATTATCCCTGGTCTGTCCCTTTGTTTATTCCGGGTTGCGAAACGGTGGAAATTCCAGCCGCGCCGCCAGCCCGCCCCAATCCGAGCGTCCCAGTTCCAGGCGGCCGCCGTACAGTTCCGCCAGATCGCGCACGATGTCCAGGCCCAGGCCGTGGCCGGGGGTGCCTTCGTCCAGGCGGGTGCCGCGGCGGGTGGCGTGTTCGCGCTGCTGTTCCGCCAGGCCGGGGCCGTCATCCTCGACCACGATGACCAATCCGTCGGCGGCGGGGGTGGTGACGCGGACCCGCGACGCCGCCCATTTACAGGCGTTCTCCATCAAATTGCCGACCATTTCCGCCAGATCCTCGCGGTCGCCGACGAAATGGGCGTCGGCGGCGCAATCATTGCTCAGGGTCAGCCCGCGTCCGGCGTGGATGCGGGTCAGCAGCCCCTTGATTTCCCCGGCCACTTCGGCCACCGGCTGGGTGGCGCCCAGGGCGCGGGCCGACGACGCCTCGGCGCGGGCGCGGGTCAGGTGGTGTTCCACCAGCCGGGTCATGCGTTCCATCTGTTCGGCCAGCACGGCGGGATCGGCGCGGTCCGCCGACAATTCCGCCCGCATCACCGCCAGCGGCGTCTTCAGCCCGTGCGCCAGATTGCCCACATGGGTGCGGGCGCGTTCCACCAGTTCGGAATCGTGGTCCAGCACGGCGTTCATGGCCTGGGCCAGCGGCGCGATCTCGGCCGGATAGCCGCCCGACAGCCGCCCGCCCACCTGACGGCGCAGCGCCCCAAGCTCGGCGGTCAGCCGCCGCAGCGGCCGCAATCCGTATGTCACCTGCACCGCCATGGCGGCGGCCAGTCCCAGGGCCAGCAGCACGAACGACACCACCAGCAGGCGGTCGAAGGTGCGCAATTCGCGGTCCACGTCATGGCGCGAGGCGGCGATGGTGACGTGCACCGGCCGGTCGCTGTCGGGAAAGGTCAGGTCGCGTTCGGCGGTCAGCAGCGGCTCGCCCTTGGGTCCGGCCACGCGGCCGAACACCACGGCACCCGGTTCCGGCGACGGCAGGACCGGCAGGGTGGTGTCCCACAGCGAGCGCGAGCGCAGCAGGACGCCGCTGTCGTCGGCGACCTGCCAGTACCAGCCCGCGAAGGGCTGGTCGTAACGGGGGTCGCCCAGCGGCCGGGTCAGCATCAGCTTGCCGTCGTCGCCCACCTCCAGCACGGCGGCCAGCGAGCGGGCGGCGGTCAGCAGGCGCAACTGGAAGGTTCGTTCGACGCTGTCCTCGAAGGCCAGGCGCAGCACGGCGCCGCTGGCGGTCAGCGCCACCGCCAGCCACAGCAGCGCCGCGCCGATCAGGCGGCGGCGCAACGAGGTGCGGACCTCAGGCATCGCCCGCCGCTTCCAGGCGCCAGCCCTGGCCGCGCAGGGTGTGCAGCACCTCGACCTTCAGTTTCTTGCGGATGCGGCCGATCAGCACGTCGATGACGTTGGAATCGCGGTCCTCGTCGCGGTCGTAGACGTGTTCCGCCAGTTCGCTGCGGCCGACCACCCGGCCCTGGTGGTGGGCCAGATAGGACAGGATGCGGAATTCCTGGGCGGTCAGCGCCACCGGCTGGCCGTCCACCCACACCCGGGCCGAGCCGGTATCGACGCGCAGCGGGCCGCAGACGATTTCCGGGCTGGCGTGACCGGCGGCGCGGCGGATCAGGGCGCGGACGCGATAGACCACCTCGTCCATTTCGAACGGCTTGGTCAGGTAATCGTCGGCCCCGGCGTCGAACGCCTGGGCCTTTTCCGTCCAGCGCGAGCGCGCGGTCAGCACCAGCACCGGCATTGCGCGCCCGGCCTCGCGCCAGCGGCGCAGCACCGAAACGCCGTCCAGGCGCGGCAGGCCCAGATCCAGCACCACCGCGTCATAGGGCTCGGTATCGCCCAGGAACCACGCTTCCTCGCCGTCGAAGGCCACGTCCACGGCGAAGCCCGCCGCTTCCAGCGCCTGTTCGACGCGCAGCGACAATTGCGGCTCGTCCTCGACCACCAGCACTCTCACGGCCGTTTCCCCTTGACCTTCAGCACCGTGCCGTCGCGGGCGTCGTAGATGATCTTCATCACCCGGCCCTCGGGGCTGATCAGCTTGATTTCATAGACCGGACCGCCGCCTTCGTCTTCCAGCTCGGTTTCGATGACGTCGCCGGGGAAGTCGGTGGCCACCTTGTCCAGTATGGCGCGCAACGGCAACACCTGTCCCGCCTGGACGGCGCGGCGGGCGCGGTCATGGTCGGAATCGCCGCCCGCCGCGGGCAGCGCGGCCAGGGACAGCAGGGCGGTCAGGGCGATGGTGCGGATTGTATTCATGACCGTCAGCATCCCCCGCGTCACATGAACGGCACATGAACCGGCCGGTCAAATCCGGTTCAGGCCACCTGCTTTAGTGTCGGTGGAAATCAAGTCCGCGACAAGGAGCAAGCCATGCTGCGCAAGATCATCATCCACGGCCTGATGGCCACCCTGCTGGTGGCCGGGGCCTCGGGCCTTTACGCCGCCTCGGCCGGACAGATGCCGGTTTTGTCTTCCCATCACGGGGAGGACGAGTGATGGCCGCCGCCCCGCGCCGCCCGTCGCGGCACGAATTCACCGCCGTCCGGCTGTGGCACGCTTTGGTGCTGGGCGGTTTCGTGGTCGCCTATCTGACCGGCGACGAGGACACCTATGCCATGCACCTGTTCGCCGGTTGGCTGGTGGTGGGCGTGGTGGTGTTGCGGCTGCTGCTGGGGCTGGCGGCCCCGGCCAATTCGCCGCTGCGCCTCAGCCGTCCCAACCGGCCGCGCCTGTTCGCCTGGTCGGTGATCGCCGCCCTGGTCGCCACCGCCGCCGCCGGGATCAGCGGCGTGGTGGCCGACGCTCTGCCCGCCGCCGAGGATCTGCACGAATTTCTGGGCGAAACCTCGCTGTGGGTGGCGCTGGCCCATGTGGCCGCCGCGCTGGTGGTGTTCAAGGGCCGCAAATGGCTGGCGCGTCTGGCCCCGGTTTCGGCGGTGGTGCTGGTGGCGGCCCTGACGGTCGCGCCCCAGGCGGCCCATGCCGCCGACCCGGCCCGCGACGCCGTGGTCGCCGCCTATGCCGCCCAGGCCAAGGCCGCCGATCCCGCCTTCGCCGGATTTTCCCCGGCGCGGGGCGAGGCGCTGTACCGGTCGCGCAACACCGCCAATCCCGATGCGGCGTCCTGCGCCGCCTGCCACACCGACGACCCGACCCGGCCCGGCCGCCACGTCAAGACCGGCCGCGCCATCGAGCCGGTGGCGGTGTCGACCAATCCCAAGCGTTTCACCGATGCCGAGAAGGTCGAGGAACGCTTCGCCCGCGACTGCAAAAGCGTGCTGGGCCGCACCTGCACCGCCCTGGAAAAGGGTGACTACATCGCCTTCATGGCGTCCCGCTGACCGGAGGATTTCCGAATGCGCATGCTGTTCCTGAGCGCCGCCGCCCTGGTGGCCGCCACCCCCGCCTTGGCCGGTGACGATTTCTATCCGCCGGTGCGCGATCCGCTGGTGATCAAGGAATGCGGCCAGTGCCACATGACCTACCAGCCGGGTCTGCTGCCCGCCGCCTCGTGGCAGCGGATGATGGACAATCTGTCCAACCATTTCGGCGACGACGCCAGCTTGTCGCCGGAAAAGACCGCCGCCATCCGCGCCGTGCTGGTGGCGGGCGCCGGGCGGTCGCGCCACGGCGAAACCCCCGAGAGCATCACCACCAGCCGCCATTTCCTGAAAGAGCACAATTTCCCCGATCAGGTGTGGAAGCGGCCCAACGTCATGACCAAGTCCAATTGCCCGGCCTGCCACAAGGCCGCCGAGCAGGGCTGGTACGAGGACGAGTGAAGCGGCTTTCCCCGTCCCCGGGGGCGTCGTACACTGGCCTGCACGGTGGGTGGGGACGTGGGTATGCAAGGTGGTGGCGGTCTGGATTTGGGCGCGTTGCAGTGGCGGCGGTTGGGGTTGCCGCTGCTGGTGCTGGCGCTTGGTCTGGCGCTTTCCGCCGCCGGTTGGGGGCTGACCCGGTCGTGGAC
>JAEXAH010000049.1 GCA_023458315.1 Pseudomonadota bacterium | reverse complement strand
CGGCGAGGCCGCCCTGCGCGCCCATGGCGCCGGGGCCCGCGCCTATTTCAACGGCGACGACCCCGCCGCCGCCCTGCCGTATTTCCAGACCGCCACCCAGGCCGATCCCGACAGCACCGATGCCTGGAACTACCTGGGCTGGTCGCTGGTGCGCCAGGACCGCTGGGACGAGGCGGCGGCGCCGTTCATGACCGCCATCGCCCGCAATCCCGACGCCATGGACGCCCGCTGGGGGCTGCAACAGGCGCTGGACTTCACCGGCCGCTTCAAGGAGGCCGCCACCCTGCGCGACGCGGTCCCGGCCAACCACCGCGACGTGCTGGCCGACCGCCACACGCGGGCGGTGACGGCCCGCGACCGCGCCGCCGCCGAAGCGGCGCTGGGCGAGATGCGCCGCCGCGCCGGGCAATCGCCGCTGCGGCGGTGGGATGTGGCGCGGCACGCCGTTCAGGCCGCCGAAACCTTCGACCCGGCCGCCCGCCCGGCGGAACTGGCCGAATCCCAGGCGGTGGCCGAGGCGCTGTGCGGCCCCTGTTCCCTGACCCAATCCACCATGCTGGTCCGGGCCGATGCCCTGCGCACCCTGGGCCGCGCCGCCGAGGCCCGCCCGCTGGAAGAGCAGGTGCGCCAGCGCCTGGAAAGCAACGCCGCCCCCGCCCTGTCCGCCCACAGCCGCGCCACCCTGGCCGGACGGCTGGCCAACCTGCTGGCCCGGGCCGAGGATTGGCGCGCCGTCGCCCGCCTGCGCATCCTGCGCGGCGACGTGCTGGCGGAACAGGCGGGGGCGCCGACCCTGGAGGCCGCCGAATCCTGGCATCGCGCCGCCATGGTGTTCGCCAACAACCAATTGTCCGCCGATCCCGACGCCGTGCCCATCGGCCGCCGCGCGCTGGAAACCTATACCGCCCTGCGCGGTGCCGAGGACGGCGACACCGCCGCCGCCACCCTGACCCTGGGCCGCCTGCTGCATGTCGGCCAGCCCGATCAGGCGCTGCCGCTGTTCCGCCGGGCGCTGGAGGTGACGACCCGAATCCACGGCCCCCGCCATTCCGACACCGCCCTGGCCCGGTATTGGGTGGCCTATGCCCTGGGCCACAAAACCGAACAGGCGGCCGAGGCCGAGGCCATGTGGCGCGACGCCCTGGACAGCTATCGCGCCGCCCACGGCAACCGCCATGCGGGCACCGCCGTCACCCTGGCCCGCTATGCCGAGTTCCTGGAACGCCGGGGCCGCCGCGCCGACGCCCTGCCGCTGCGCGCCGAATCCGCCGCCATGCGCGAGGCCCTGGGCGACCCGCTGGAGATCGGCCACGCCTTTTACTTCCTGGCCAAGCTGGAACGGGACATGAGCCGGTGGACCGACGCCGACACCCATGCCGCCCGCGCCGTCGCCGCCTATGAAACGGCGACCGCCGCCGACGCGGCGCTGTGGGCGGCCCGCGCCCGCGGCATCCAGGTGGCGGCCATCCTGCGGCTGAACCGCCCGGCCGAGGCCGAGGCGCTGGCCCGCCGCAACCTGCCGATCTTCGCCGCCGTCACCGACCCCGAGGATTCCTGGAAGGCCTATACCCTGCGGCAATTGGGCAGCGCCCTGGCGCAGCAGAACCGCCCGGCCGAGGCCCAGCGCGAACTGTATGCCGCCATCGCCGCCTATGAGGTGGTCGAGCCGGACAGCGGCAATCTGGCCGAGGCCCTGTCCGATCTGGCCGACGTGCTGGTCGATCAGGATCAGGCCGCCGAGGCCATCGCCGCCCGCCGCCGCGCCATCGAGTTGTGGAGCCGCGTCTATGGCCCCGACAGCGGCGCGGTCGGCAACGAAATCTGGCGGCTGGGCCATGCCCAGGTGACGGCCGGGCGCGACCAGGAGGCGCTGGACAGCTTTCGCCGCGCCCGCGACATCCTGACCGCCCGCGACTCGCTGACGCCCACGGGCCGCATCAGCCTGACCTCGTCCATCGCCACCGCCCTGGCCGCCACCCGCCGTCTGGACGAAGCCGCCGAAACCCACCGCCAGGCGGTGGCCGAGGCCGAGCGGCTGGAAGGGCCGTTCGGCGCCGCCACCTTCTGGCCGCGCCTGCGCCTGGGCTGGACCCTGGATTCCCTGGGCGACCTGCCGGGGGCCGAACGGCTGTTCCGTCAGGCCATGATCATGGCGCTGGTTTCCGGCAACCAGGAATGGCAATGGGCCGCCGGGCGCGACCTGGGGGGCATCTGGCTGCGCCAGGACCGCGCGGGCGGCGCCCACGTCCTGCTGAAGATGTCGGCCAACGCCTTGCAGGGGGTGCGCGCCGGACAGGGCTGGACGCCGCTGGGACGGCGGGTGCAGGTGTTCGAGATGCTGACCTCGGCGCTGGAGAACAGCCGCGACCAGAGCGCCCTGAACCGGGTGGTGGAACTGGTGGAAGCACCGGGCGCCCCGGCCGACGGCAAGGGGATGATCGACCTGACCGCCGCCGAACAGGTGTGGCAACGCCGCCTGGGCGAATTGGGCCGCGCCGCCGCCCCGACCGCCCCCGACCACGAACTGGCGCGTCAGGCGCTGGACCGCGCCGTGGACGAACTTTCCCGCCGCCGCGCCAGCCGGGAAAGCACGCTGTGACGGCGCCGGGCCGCTGGTAACACCACCACTTGCGCATGCCCATGTTGCGCAAGGAAATTACTTGGGCGCATGGACGAAAGGCTACCCTGGGGTTATACTCCCGCGCTCCCGGAAACGAGGACGCGGGAAACCTGGAGGAGAGGACATGACCGATTTTGCCAAGAAGACCCTTGCCGATTGGGATGCGCTGGCGTCCAAGGACCTCAAGGGCAAGTCGCCGGACACCCTGAACTGGGAAACGCCGGAAGGCATTCTGGTCAAGCCGCTCTACACCGCCGCCGACCTGGAAGGCATCGAGGATCTGGACACCCTGCCGGGCTTCCCGCCGTTCCTGCGCGGCCCCCGCGCCACCATGTACGCCGCCAAGCCGTGGACCGTGCGCCAGTACGCCGGTTTCTCCACCGCCGAGGAATCCAACGCCTTCTACCGTCGCAATCTGGCCGCCGGTCAGCAGGGCATCTCGGTCGCCTTCGATCTGGCCACCCATCGCGGCTATGACAGCGACCATCCGCGCGTGGTCGGCGATGTCGGCAAGGCCGGTGTGGCCATCGATTCCGTCGAGGACATGAAGATTCTGTTCGACGGCATCCCGCTGGACAAGATGTCGGTGTCCATGACCATGAACGGCGCCGTGCTGCCGGTGCTGGCGGGCTACATCGTCGCCGCCGAGGAACAGGGCGTCAGCCAGGATCAGTTGTCGGGCACCATCCAGAACGACATCCTGAAGGAGTTCATGGTCCGCAACACCTATATCTATCCGCCCGCCCCCAGCATGCGGATCATCGCGGACATCATCGAGTACACCTCGAAGAACATGCCGAAGTTCAACTCCATCTCCATTTCCGGCTACCACATGCAGGAAGCGGGCGCGACGGCGGTGCAGGAGTTGGCCTTCACCCTGGCTGACGGCCTGGAATACGTCCGCGCCGCCCTGGGCCGTGGCCTGAAGATCGACGATTTCGCCGGGCGCCTGTCGTTCTTCTGGGCGATCGGCATGAACTTCTTCATGGAAATCGCCAAGATGCGCGCCGGCCGCCTGTTGTGGGCCCGCATCATCAAGCAGTTCGACCCGCAAAAGCCGTCCTCCATGGCGCTGCGCACCCACTGCCAGACCTCGGGCGTGTCGCTGACGGAAAAGGACGCCTACAACAACGTCATCCGCACCACCATCGAGGCCATGGCCGCCGTGCTGGGCGGCACCCAGTCGCTGCACACCAACGCGCTGGACGAAGCCATCGCCCTGCCGACGCCGTTCTCGGCCCGCATCGCCCGCAACACCCAGTTGATCATCCAGGAAGAGACCGGCATCCCGCACGTGGTCGATCCGCTGGCCGGTTCCTATTATGTGGAAAGCCTGACCCACGCCATCGCCGAGGAAGCCTGGAAGCTGATCCAGGAAGTCGAGGAACTGGGCGGCATGACCAAGGCCGTCGAGTCCGGCATGCCCAAGATGAAGATCGAGGAGGCCGCCGCCCGCCGTCAGGCCCGCATCGACCGCGGCGAGGAAGTGGTGGTCGGCGTCAACAAGTACCAGCCCGCCGAGGAAGCCCCCATCGAGATCCTGGACGTGGACAACGCCAAGGTCCGCGAATCCCAGATCGCCCGCCTGAAGCAGATCAAGGCCACCCGTGATCAGGCCAAGGTGGATGCCGCCCTGGCGGCGCTGACCAAGGCCGCCGAATCGGGCGAGGGCAATCTGCTGGAACTGGCCGTGGTCGCCACCCGCGCCCGCGCCACCGTCGGCGAAATCTCGGACGCGCTGGAGAAGTCCTTCACCCGCCACCGCGCCGTCAACCGCACCATCTCGGGCGTTTATGGCGGCGTCTATCAGGGTGACGAGAACTTCGCCAAGCTGAAGGCCGACATCGACGCCTTCGCCAAGGAAGAAGGCCGTCGTCCGCGCATGCTGGTGGTCAAGATGGGCCAGGACGGCCACGACCGCGGCGCCAAGGTCATCGCCACCGCCTTCGCCGATATCGGCTTCGACGTGGACGTCGGCCCGCTGTTCCAGACCCCGGAAGAAGCCGCCCGCCAGGCGGTGGAAAACGACGTGCACATCGTCGCCGCCTCGTCCCTGGCCGCCGGTCACAAGACCCTGGTTCCGGCCCTGATCGAAGACCTGAAGAAGCAGGGCGCGGGCGACATCCTGGTGGTCACGGGCGGCGTCATCCCGCAGCAGGATTACGACTTCCTGTACAAGGTGGGCGTCGCCGCCGTCTACGGCCCGGGCACCAACATCCCCAAGGCCGCCGCCGAGATTCTCGAGCTGCTCAAGAAGAAGAAGGCCGCCGCGTAAACGGACGGCATCTCCGACGGGCGAACGGCCGGGCGAAAGCCCGGCCGTTTTGCTTTGCCGGGGCGGGAACGGCGATCCAGGGGCATCGCGGCCCCCATTTCCAAGGGTTGTTCACCATCCCTCTTACAATCATTGGAATATGCCACCTGCCAATTATCAATGCGCGATAACTCATTTCACAGGGGGCGCCACCGGCAGCATCATTGGCGACGCAGATTTGAAAACCGTTGCGACAGCCGATGCACACAGCCCTTCCCCGCCGCGCCTTCCTGACCGGCGTTTCCGCCCTAGGGCTCGCCGCCTGCTCCTATCATCCGTCGGACCGCGTCCTGGGTCATGCCGTTGTCGGTGACGGCCCGGAAACCGTGGTCGTGCTGCATGAATGGCTGGGCGACCATGGCAATTACGATGGGGCGCTGCCCTATCTGTCGCCGGGTCGCGCCCGCTGGATCTTCGCCGACCTGCGCGGATACGGCCTGTCGCGCGACATGGGCGGCAGCTATTCGCTGACCGAGGCGGCCGAGGACGTGGTCGCGCTGATGGATGCCCGCGGCGCCGCCACCTTCCACGTGGTCGGCCATTCCATGACCGGCATGCTGGCGCAATACATGGCGGCGCGCTGGCCCGACCGGGTGCGCAGCGTGGTCGCCATCTCGCCGGTGCCCGCCACCGGCTTCAAGGCCGACGCCAGCGCGCTGGGCAAGCTGCGGGCGGTGATCACCGACGACGACGCCCTGCGCGCGGCGGTGGCGGCCCGCACCGGCAACCGCTATGGCCCCGGCTGGCTGGAACGCAAGGTGGCGGTGGCGCGCCGCGCGCAAGCGGCGGCCATGCACGGCTATCTGAACATGTTCACCGCCAATGACGTCTCTGACCGGGCGGTGGGATTGTCACAGCCCGCGACGCTGATCGTCGGCGCCCACGACATTCCCTATTACGGCCGCACCGCGCTGGAACCGGCGCTGCGCCGGGCCTTTCCCCGCCTCGACGTCGCCGTGGTGGCCGAGGCCGGACATTACTCCATGGTGGAAACCCCGGTGTTGCTGGCCTCGCTGGTCGAGCGCGCCGTGCTGGCCGCCGCCACGACTTCACCCCGTGCCGCCCAAGGCGGCGCGGCATCTTCGTCCCGTTTCACAACCGCGTAACCCAAGGGGGAACAGAATGCTGCGTTCCATGCTCCGCTTCGCCGGTGTCGCCACCGTCGCCGCTTTCGTCGCCGCTCCGGCCATGGCCCAGACCGGCCCCAAGGCCGACGAGGTGGTCGCGTTCGTGAAGAAGGCCGTCGCCCATGTCAACGCCGCCGGCGAGGAAAAGGCGTTCGCCGACTTTTCGGACAAGGCCAATGCCGAATGGGTCAAGGGCGAGCTGTACATCTTCTGCCATCAGATCGACAACGCCACCAACGTCGCCCATGGCGGCAACCCGGCCCTGCGCGGCAAGAACGTGCTGGGCTTCAAGGATCCGGACGGCCTGATGGTCAACCAGTTGATCTTTGAAAAGGTCAAGGCCGAGGGCAAGGGCTGGGTCGAATACAAGTGGCCGAACCCGACCACCAACAAGGTCGAGCCCAAGGCCATCTATTCCGAGCTGGTCAAGGGCAAGTACGCCTGTGGCTCCGGTTACTACAAGTAAGCCGTGACCTGCGCCCCGGCGGCCCATGCGGACCGTCGGGGCGTTTTATTTAGGTTTGGTGGAAGGGCGCCCGGCACATGAAAAAGTTCAGCGACATCCCCCTGATGTTCAAGGTGGTTCTGTCCCCCTTGACGGCGATCATCGCCCTGGCGGCGGTGGCCATCCTTGGCCTGGTCAACGCGTCGGGCACGGAAACCCGGCTCAACACCCTGAACGACGTGGTGTTCGCCGAGGTCCAGCAGGGACTGGAGTTGAAGGATTCCATCGCGCTGTTCCACGCCCACCTGTTCGCCCTGATCTCGGCCGGGGCCAACGAGAACGACAAGAAGAAGCTCGAGCGCGACACCATCGCCCTCAAGGAAAAGCAGAAGCAGCTTGAAACCGCCCTGACGGCTGCCATGTCGACCAAGACGGCCACCGCCTCGGTCCCCGAGATGCCCAAGCTGTTCAAGGCGTACCAGGACGCCGCCACGGTCGCCATCGACATCGGCTCGACCGACGCCACCTATGGCGTCATCATGGTCGGCGACGCCGACACCCATTTCTGGAAGCTGCGCAAGGCGCTGGACACCCTGAACGCCGCGCTGGAAACCGAACGCACCACCGTCGTCACCGCGCTGCGCGAACAGGGCAAGGCATCCAGCCGTCAGCAGATCATCGTCGCCGTGCTGGTGTCGCTGGGCTCGATCCTGGCCGCCGTGGTGATCTCGCGCCAGATCGCCACCCCCATCACCGGCCTGACCCGCACCATGACCGTGCTGGCCAACGGCCAGTTGGACACCCCGGTGCCCGACACCGACCGCGGCGACGAAGTGGGCGCCATGGCCCGCGCGCTGGGCACCTTCAAGGACAGCATGGTCGCCGCCCGCGCGCTGGAAGAACAGCAGCACCGCGAAACCGCCAACCAACTGGCCCGGGCCGAAAAGATTTCGGCGCACATCAACGGCTTCCAGCAGCAACTGGAACGCATGCTGCGCGAATTGGGCACCGCCGCCGACGAACTGAACGCCACCTCGCACGCCATGACCGACACCGCCGAGGTGACGTCCGCCGCTTCGGCCAAGGCCGCCACCGGCGTCGAGCAGACCTCGTGCGCGGTGGAAACCGTCGCCGCCGCCACCGAGGAACTGTCCAGTTCCATCAACGAGGTGTCGCAGCAGGTCCGCCTGTCGTCCGACGTGGTGCGCCGCGCCACCGCCGAGGTGGCGGAAACCGACGGCACCGTCGCCAGTCTGCTGAAGGCGGTCGAACAGATCGGCGAAATGGTGTCCATGATCTTCCAGATCGCCCACCAGACCGACCTGCTGGCGCTGAACGCCACCATCGAGGCGGCGCGCGCCGGCGACGCCGGCAAGGGCTTCGCCGTGGTCGCCGCCGAGGTCAAGGCCCTGGCCAACCAGACCTCGAAGGTCACGGAAAACATCACCAGCCAGATCGCCAGCATCAAGACCGCCACCGGCGAGGCCGTCACCGCCATCCGCGGCATCGGCAAGACCATCGTCGAGGTCAATTCCATCACCACCGCCGTCGCCGCCGCCGCCGAACAGCAGGCGGTCGCCACCAGCGAAATCACCCGCAGCGCCCAAAGCGCGGCGGTCGGCACCTCGGACGTGGCCGCCAACATGGCCAGCCTGCGCCACGGCACCGAGGACACGGTCAACGCCGCCGAAATGGTGCGCGTCGCCGCCGAACGGCTGAAGGCCCAATCGGACACCATGCAACGCACGGTTGACGATTTCGTGGTCAACCTGCGGCGCATCTGACCGGGGTCTTGGCGCAGCCCCGCACGGAAGGGGTATGTGTCACGCCTAAAAGGCGATTGACGCAGCCCCCCTTCAGCGGCGATGTATAGATCAGGGACAAGGGGTGCAGGGCGGCAAGGTGATCATGGGAATGATGGAAAGCATGGACATGGACGGGCTGCGCGCCTTCGTGGCCATCGTGGACAGCATGAGCTTTTCCCGCGCCGGTGAAACCATCGGCCGATCCCAATCCGCCATCTCGTTGCGTCTGCGCCGCCTGGAACTGTCGCTGGGGGTGTCGCTGCTGGTCCGCCGTCAGGGCCGCATCATCGAACTGACGCCCGAGGGCCAGAAGCTGCTGGGCTATGCCCGCCAGATCATCGGCCTCAACGACGCCGCCCTGCGCGACCTGAGCGACCGCCAGGATTGCGTGCGGGTCCGGCTGGGCCTGCCCGCCGATTTCCTCGACATGGGCTTCGACGAGGCACTGACCCACATCCGCCCGCTGGTCGGCGATCTGGCGGTCGAGATCGAAACCGACGTGTCCGAACGCCTGCGCAGCCGTTGCGAGGCGGGCGAACTGGATCTGGCCTTCTATAAGCAATCCGCGCCCGACGGCGTCGGCAGCACCCTGATGAACCTGAAGATGGCGTGGGCGGCGGCGCCCGCCTTTGCCCGCCGCGACGACGGCAGACTGCCGCTGGTGGCGTTCCCCGAGGGCTGCGTCTATCGCCGCGCCATGCTGAGCACCCTGCGCGATGCCGCCATTCCCCATCAGATGGTGTTCACCACCCCCAGCATGGATTCCCTGCGCCGCGCCGTCGGCGACGGCATCGGCGTCACCGCCCTGCCCACCACCATCCTGCGTCGCAATAACGGCCTGTCCCCCATGGACGAGTTGCCGCAGCTCGAGGACATTTCCCTGGCCATGGTGGTGACGCCCGGCGGCAATGCCGCCATCCGCCGCATGGCCGATTCCCTGGGCGACAGCCTGCTGTCCCTGGCCCAGCACTGATGCCGAGGCCCGGTGAGGTCTTCTCATCGGGATTTGGCATGACCCGCCGACACCCGTAAACCGCGACAAGACCCATCATTCGGGGCCGCAACCGGCTCCGAATGACGCTGCGCGTCCGCGCCAACCCGTTACAGGTGTATGCAATACATTTTAATTCCCATAAAAATCTTTATACTTTCGTCGTGATTCCATTAAATTGTGTTTGACTATCGGTTAAACACCCTATACGGTCAGGTCATTCGATGGCGCCTCCGCTATGACGAGCGCATTGGAGACCTTGCAATGATTTCGAGATTCCCAACCGGCAGCGCTGGCCTGCCCGGGCTTGTCCTTTTTCACGTTACGCACCGAGGTGCGCAATGAGCATCCCCTATGTGGGCACCCATCCGGCCGGCAAGCCGTTGGCCGGGTTCTTCACGGCCGCGCTGAAGTCGCGGGTGGTGACGGTCGCCGCCGCCGCCGCCGCGTTGGCGCTGACCGCCGCCGCCGCCCTGACCATCACCCCGGATTACCTGCGCGACGGCTCGACCGCGCGCTATTGGCCGCGCAACGCCATCGACGATTACGCCTTCGCCTCGATCGAGGCCAAGCGGTTCGCCGCCACCACCCAGGGCCGTCCGGCGCTGGTGCTGGTGGGCACGGCGGCCATGCGCGAAGGTCTGCTGCCCGCCACCGACATCGCCGCCCTGCTGAAGCAGCGCCTGGGCCGCGACGTGCCGGTGGTCAACCTGTCCTCGGGCGGGCAATCGCCGCTGGAAGCCGCCGGGCTGGTCTTCGAGATCGCGCCGCAGGGCAAGGGCACGCTGGTGCTGGCGGTCAGCCCGTCGCGCATGGCGGCGTCGGGCGGCGAGTTGCAGAACCTGCTGGACCACCCGCGCCTGGCCTTCAGCAATGACGGCATCCGCCGCGAGGCCGAGGCGCTGGGCCTGCGGGTGCCCAAGGGCACCGGCATCTATCTGCTGGACAATCTGCAATTCTATGTGGCCCGCGCCCACACCTTCGCCGCCAACCTGCTGACCGGGACGGCGCCGCGCAACGACGTGCAGACCTATATCAGCCGCGGCCACCAGGATGCCGAGGCGTGGGACAAGGACACCAAGACGCTGGCCAAGCGCCTGTCCACCTATGACCAGAACTTCCCGGCCAATATCGCGCCCTATCGCCGCATCCTGCGCTGGGTCAAGGAAAACAACCTGCCGTGGAACGTGGTCCTGCTGGAGATCCCGCTGAACCCGCGTGCCGTGGCCCAGGCCACCGGCCCCGATTTCTATCCCGCCCATGTGGCCAACCTGCGCCGCTTCTGCGCCGAGGAAGGCTGCACCTACGCCAACAGCAACGTCCGCAACGTGCTGTCCGAGGAACACTTCTACGACTGGTCGCACCTGTCGTCGCGCCAGGGCAAGGAATTGTTCACCGACGCCTTCCTGACCGACATCGCCGGAAAATTGTGATGAGCATCGCCAAGCAAATCGCCGCCGGCCTGGTCCTGGGCACGGCCATGTTCTTCGCCGCCGCCGCCATGCTGGCCCTGACCTCGGGCGCGGCCATCTTCAAGTACCAGGGGTTCTAGGCCCATGTTCCACTCCCTTGCCTTCTGGGGCCTGGTCCCCCTGGCCGCCGCCGCCAACCTGCGCCTGACCCCGCAGGTGCGGGCCGCCGCCCTGGCGGCGCTGTCGCTGGCGCTGATCCTGTATCTGAACCCGGCGGGCGGCGCCTGGCTGGCCGCCGAAGTGGTGGCCGTCTATCTGGTGCTGGCCGCCGCCGCCCGGATGGAGGGCGCCGCCCGCGACCGCCTGCTGTGGGTCGGCGTCGCGCTGGTGGTCGGCAATCTGGTGCTGTTCAAGTATCTGCCGCCGGGCGCCGCCGATTGGGTTTCCACCGTCGG
The DNA here is from genome assembly GCA_023458315.1 of Pseudomonadota bacterium. GTDB lineage: Bacteria > Pseudomonadota > Alphaproteobacteria > Rhodospirillales > Magnetospirillaceae > Magnetospirillum. Next base: position 4,821 of record JAEXAH010000049.1, on the reverse strand, counting down.
CTTCCCGCTGGGCATCAGCTTCCTGTCGTTCCGGCTGATCCACGTCCTGGTGGAATGCCAGCGCGGCATGCTGCCCAAGATGACCGCCGCCGAGTATTTCCTGTACGCCTTTTTCTTCCCCATCTGGATCGCCGGTCCCATCGAGCGGGTCGACCGCTTCCTGGCGGGCCGCGCCGACAAGGTGGGCATGGACGACCTGACCATCGGCGCCAACCGCGTGCTGTGGGGTCTGGTCAAGGTGTTCTTCATCTCCAAGACCGTGCTGCCCGCGCTGTACGCCGTGGGCCAGACCCCGGACGCGGTGGCGCTGGGCGTCGACGGTCTGACGGTGTTGGACACCTGGCGCTATCTGGCCGTCACCTACCTGATCCTGTATTGCGATTTCAGCGGCTATTCCGATCTGGCCTTGGGCCTGTCCCGGCTGTTCGGCTTCAAGATCGTCGAGAATTTCGCCTTTCCGTTCCTGGCCACCAACATGTCCGATTACTGGCGCCGCTGGCACATCAGCCTGGCCCAGTGGTGCCAATCCTATGTCTACATGCCGGTTCTGGCCCGCACCCGGCGGCCCAACGTGGCGCTGTTCTCGTCCTTCTTCGTGATGGGCGTGTGGCACGCCGCCAGCCCGCACTGGATCCTGTGGGGCATGTGGCACGCGGTCGGCGTCACCATCTACCGCTATTGGGACCGTTTCCGCCGCCAGCATTTCAAGTCGTGGAAGACCGGCCACTGGGCCTATTCCGTGGCGGCTGGCGTCCTGACCCTGGCCTGGGTGCTGTGCACCGGCGCCTTCACCAGCCTGCACGGTCTGGCCCCCATCACCACCTCGTTCGCCCTGTTGGGCAAGGCCATCGGCCTCTGATCCCTTCCACCCTTCGCGTCAATCAGCCCCCGAATTCGACGGAGAAGTATCCCCATGTCCTCGCGTAACCTCTACGAAGTCCTGGCCGAAACCGCCTCGCTGCACCCCCACGCCCCGGCCATCGAGCACGGCAACACCACCGTCACCTACGGCGCCCTGCTGGCCCAGGTGAACGAATTGCGCGACAAGCTGCTGGCGCGCGGCGTCAAGCCGGGCGACCGCGTGGCGGTGATGGTCGGCCGCGACACGGTCGAGCCCGCCCTGCTGTTCGCCCTGTCGGCCTGCCGCGCGGTGTTCGCGTCGCTGAACCGTCTGTGGAAGCCCGCCCAGGTGGCCTATGCCCTGCGGTATCTGCGCCCCACCTTCTTCCTGACCGGCAAGGGCATCGCCGCCCAGATGGCCCGGTGCGAGGATTACGTGGCGCCGCCCGGCGGCATCATCGTCCAGGAAGATCTGCTGACCATCGCGCCGCCCAGCATCCGCATCACCCCGCCGATCCCGTCGCCCATGGATCTGGGCGCCATCATCTTCACCTCGGGTTCGTCGGGCCAGCCCAAGGGCGTCATGCATTCCAACGCCAGCCTGATGCGCTGGACCGAAAGCACCGTGCGCTATCTGGGCAACCGCCCCGGCGACCGCGTGCTGGCCATCCTGCCGCTGGCCTTCGGCTATGGTCTGAACCAGTTGCTGTGCATGGTCCATTGCGGCGGCTGCTACCGCATCTCGCAATCGGTGCTGATGGGCGACGTCATCCGCGAGCTGGCGGCCAACGAAGTCACCGGCCTGGCGGGCATTCCCAATTTCTGGCGCGACTTCACCCGCGCCCTGCCCGATCTGGGCGTGTCGGCGTCGGATTTCTCGCTGCGCTATCTGACCAACGCGGGCGGCCACTGCCCGGCCAGCGTGCTGAGCGAAGTGCGCTCGCAGATCGAGGGCGCCGATCTGTACCTGATGTACGGCACCACCGAGACCCTGCGTTCCGCCTATCTGCCGCCGCACCTGATCGACGCCAAGATGGGCGCCATCGGCGTGGCGGTGCCCGGCGCCCAGGTGCTGCTGGTGAACGCCGAGGGCGAGCCCTGCCAGCCCGGCGAAGTGGGCGAGATCGTCCATCGCGGCCCCACCGTCGCCCAGGGCTATTTCGGCATCCCGGCCGAACAATCCACCGACCGCTTCCGCGACGCCCCCGACTGGCTGCCCGACGTGCGCGAGGGCGAGAAGGTGTGCTTCACCGGCGATCTGGCCCGCCAGGACGACGACGGCATCCTGTGGTTCGAAAGCCGCCGCGACCGCCAGCTCAAGATCAACGGCTTCCGCATCAGCCCGACCGAGATCGAGGACGTGACCAAGCAATTGGACTTCGTCGACGACGTGGTGGCGGTGTGCGTGAAAAGCGACGACAAGGCCGAAACCATCCATCTGGCGGTGGCCGTGCGCAACGATGCCGAGCCCCCGGCCGAGGACGAGATCACCAAGTTCCTGCGGTCCCGCGTCGCCAATTACATGGTGCCCGCCAAGGTCCATTACTGGACCGACGCGTTCCCCCGCACCGCCAACGGCAAGACCGATTACGGCACCATCCAGCGCCTGCTGAACGCCCTGGATGCCGAGCCGCTGAAGAAAACCGCCTGATTTTTGAATATCCCTTGAAGGAAGACACCATCATGAGCCTGAACCGCGACCAGTTGATCGACCTGATCCTGGAACTGACCCCCATGCCCGGCCTGGAGCGCGACGACGTCGCCGCCAGCGAGGAATTGCTGACCGGCGGCCTGATCGACAGCCTGGGGCTGATGCAGGTGATCGAAGCCATCGAGAAGAGCCTGGGCAAGAAAGTCCCGGCCGGCGACATCTCCATCGACAATTTCAACTCGCTGGGCGCCATCGAAACCCTTCAGGGCAAGCTGGCGGCGTGACGGCACCATATGGGCGGCGGCACCGGTCGCCGCCCATATTTTCATCATGCGATGAAAATGCTATGAACATGGGCAGAACCCCAGCCCATGAGGCCGCCATGCCGTTTCATACCTACCGCTGCCAAGGCTGCGACACCGTCTTTGAAACCCTGGTGCGCGGCGACGAAATCCCCGCCTGCCCGCAATGCGGCGCCACCGCCCTGGAGCGCCAGGTGTCGGCGGCGGCGGTGCACGGCAAGACCAAGGCGGCAATCGGATCAGCCCGCGCCCAAGCCGCGCGCGAGGGGCATTTCAGCAATTACCGCAAGTCGGAACTGCGCGGGAAATTATAGGGGCGCCGCCCGGCACCATCCGCTAGGATGCGCGCTTTCCTTCACCTGGACGCCCCGCCATGAGCCAGCCCCCCAAGGACGCCAACGAAAACGCCCCGGCCGAGCCACCGCGCATGACCAGCGGCCATGATCACAACCTGTCCTGGATCGCCATGGCGGTGATGGCCGGATTGTCGCTGCTGGCCCTGCTTTACGCCGGTTCCATCAACCTGGAATGATCCAGCGCCTGGGCGTAGGCCCGGGTGGTCAGACGCACCAGCGCCACGATGGCGTTGACGTTGTCGGCGGTCGAGGCATAAAGCGCCGGACAGCCGGTGCGCGGCTTTTCCCCCGACAACGGCGTCAGTTGCGCCAGCACCGCCGGAGCGATCTCGAGCCGCAGGCCGTCGGCCTCGGCCGTCACCGTGAACATGGCGGCCAGGGAATCGTGATATTCGGCGGTGGGCAGCGCCGCCAGGAACAGGTCGTCACCCTTGCCCAGCGGCCCCTCCAGCGCCAGCAGCAGGTCCAGGTGACAGCGCGCGATGGTCAGCAGCAACGGCGCCGCCTTTTCCATGCCCGCCGCCAGTTCGTCCGCCGTGACCGGACGCCCCAGCACCCGCCCGCCCAGCACCGTCAGCGCCGCCAGACCGCGCAGGATGAAGAACAGCGCGGTGTTGACCCCGGCCATCAGATGGCCGCCGGGGTGGAAATGGGTCGCCGCCTCGCTGGTGTGTCCATGGTACAGGCCAAGGGCACGGCGATAGCGATCCAGCAGCGGATCGTCGGTCGCCACCTCGGCCAAGGCGCTGGCCACCGCGTATTGCATGGCGTTGCGCATGGACGAATACAGATAGCCGCACAATTCCGCATGGGGATTGCGCGGCCGCAGCACCGCCGACAATTGCGTCATGTCCACCAGATTCATCTGGTCGCCCGCCAGGATCACCAACTGGTCGGGATATTGGTCCAGGAACGCCTGGGCGTGGTCCATCACCCCGGGAATGTACAGCAGCGCCAGGGCGTTCTTTTCCACCTTCAGGCCGGACACGTCGGCGGCCTCGGACGGCGGCGGCGGCGCGGCGCCCTCGCGCAATTGCCGGGCCATGCGGGTGATGTCGGCCTTGGGGAAGACGCAGGCCCGCATCAGACGGCTGAGGGCGTCGATGGACGGGGTCGAGGCGGCGTGGTGCGGGCACGAAGTTTCGGTCATGGCGGCTTTCCCCTGCGAGAACGGCCATACCCTAAGGCGTAAACCTTACTGCCGGGTTACGGCGGACTGGAACGCGGCGGACGGGACGCCTACATACAAGTCATGCGCACCCTGCCCCCGACCTTGCTGGTCTGCTGCCATTCCCGCACCGGCGCCGGTTCCTGCACCGGCAATGGCGGCGGCGCGCCGTTGCGCGACGCCCTGGCCGCCGAGGTGGCGGCGCGCGGCCTGCCGTGGCAGGTGGCGGGCATCGGCTGCCTGGGACGTTGCGACCTGGGGCCGAACCTGCGGGCGGCGCCGGGCGGGCCGGTGCTGACCGGCTGCCGCGCCGACGATGCCGCGCGGCTGGTGGACCGTCTTCAGGCCGAATGGACAATCGCCCCACCCGGCCGGGGTTAGGTGTTTAGTCCCGGCATTTGATGGTGCGGATTAAGCCTGAACCGCTCCGGTTCGGCTTCCCATATTTTGCAGATGTATTCGTATGGGGTGAGCCCCCGCAGGGTCTTCAGGCGGCGGGCAAAA
>JAEXAH010000048.1 GCA_023458315.1 Pseudomonadota bacterium | reverse complement strand
CCCCCCCCCGCAAAATCCTGACAACAAGTCAACAGAAAATCGCATCATCCATGGCGATAATCTGGAAGCACTGAAGGCGCTGCTTCCTGAATTCGAAAGCCGCATCGACTGCGTTTACATCGACCCGCCCTACAACACCGGAAACGAGAACTGGGTCTATAACGACGCCGTCAACGACCCGCGCATCCTGCGCTGGCTGAACAAGACCGTCGGCAAGGAAGGCGAGGATTTCAGCCGCCACGACAAGTGGCTGTGCATGATGTATCCACGGCTGAAACTGCTGCGGCGGTTGTTGGCAGAAAACGGCGTATTCCTCAGCAGTATCGACGAAAATGAGTACCACGCTTACAAACTGCTTCTGGACGAGGTGTTCGGCAGCGCGTCCTACGTTGGGACCATTACCTGGAAAACCCGTAATACGGACAATCGGATTTCGACTCGGTTATCCACAGATCACGAATTCGTCTTGGTGTATTCCAAGTCAGGGATTCGAGGCCGCCTGATCGACCGATCCAATTTCCAGAACCAGGATAACGATCCCCGAGGCCCATACGTTACCGACCCATTGATTGGCATTGCCACGGCCGAGGATCGTCCGAACCTTCATTTTCCCGTAACCAACCCCACGACTGGCGATATTTACGAGCCCGACCCTTCCCGAGGCTGGAGAACCGACCGCGACGGGTTCGATCGCCTCCTGAACGAGAATCGAGTCTGGTGGCCACCCAACCCGACTTCCGGGAAACCCCGCAAAAAGCGTTTTTTATCCGAGACCGCGGAACGCATGCCGGTTTCCAGCTTCTGGGCCGATACCCGAGGTCAGACAGGAGCCGACGAACTGGACCGTATCATGGGCCAACGGGTGTTCGCCTTTCCCAAGTCCCTGGATTTCATGTGCCGTCTGCTGGATGTCGCCTGTCATGCCAATTCCATCGTCCTCGATTCCTTCGCCGGTTCCGGCACGACCGCCCACGCCGTTCTGAAGCTCAACGCCGAAGACAACGGCAACCGCCGTTTCATCCTGGTCGAGATGATGGACTACGCCGAAAGCATCACCGCCGAGCGGGTGCGCCGGGTGATGGACGGGTATGGCGAGGGAGACAAGCGGGTGCCGGGCCTGGGCGGCGGCTTCGCCTTTTATGCCGTCGGCCAGCATGCGCTGTTCGACGACGACGGCCATTTGAATCCGGCGGTGGACATGGACACCATGCGCCGCTACCTGGCCTATACCGAGGGGCTTCCGGCCGGGGCGGTGGTCGGGTGCGGCAATCTGGTCGGCCCCGCCTATGTGGGCGACCATGACGGTCGGGCGCTGCTGTTCCACTACCAGCCGCAGGCCGCCACCACCCTGGATTACGCGTTTCTGTCCACCCTGGCCTTCGACGCGGCGACACGGCCGGAACGGCTGGTGGTCTATGCCGATTACTGCACGCTGGGCGAGGATTTCCTGACCGACGCCCGCATCGTCTTCAAGAAGATCCCGCGCGATCTGACCCGCCTCTAGGAGCCCCCGGCATGGATCTCAAGCCCCATCAGGACGGCGTGCTGGCCGATCTGCGCGCCTTTCTTTCCCACCTGGACGGCGGCGGCCTGGCCGCCGCGTTCCGTGCCCATTGGCTGGCCAGGAACGCCGTCGGCATGCCGGGCTATCGCAACACCCTGCCCGGCGTTCCCCATGTGTGCGTCAAGGTGCCGACCGGCGGCGGCAAGACGCTGATCGCGGCGGCGGCATTGCGGCCGCTGTTCGCCTGGGCCTGCCCGGAAACCCGTCTGCGGCCGCGGGTGGCGGTGTGGCTGGCGCCGTCGCTCACCATCGTCGAACAGACCCTGCGGGCGCTGCAAGACCCCACCCACCCCTATCGCCGCCGTCTGGTCCAGGATTTTTCCGGCCGCATCGCCGTGCACGACAAGGAAAGCCTGTTGCAAGGCGCGGGGCTGGCCCCCGACAGCCTGCGCGAGCAATTGACCGTGGTGGTGCTGTCCTACGATTCCCTGCGCACCGCCAACAAGGACAACCGCCGCCTGCACGCCGAGAACGCACGGCTGCTCGACTTCGTCGGCTTTCCCGAACTGAACATGGCCGACAAGGGCGCGCCCTCGGTCATCGACGTGCTGCGCGCCTGCGCCCCGGTGGTGGTGGTGGACGAAAGCCACAACGCCACCTCGCCGCTCAGCCGCGACATGCTGGCCGAGCTTGGCCCCAGCTTCGTGCTGGACCTGACCGCCACGCCGCGCAAGGACGCCAACATCATTTCCTTCGTCAACGCCCTGGCGCTGCGCGACGCGGGCATGGTCAAGCTGCCGGTGATCGTGCGCAACCGGCCGGACAAGGACACCGTCTATCGGGACGCCATCGACCTGCAACGGCGACTGGAGGCCGAGGCCAACGCGGAAGAGGCCCGTTCCGGCCGCCATCTGCGCCCCATCGTGCTGTTCCAGGCGGAAAGCAAGCTTGGCGTCGAAACCTATCAGCGGGTGCGCAGGACGCTGGAGCAGATGGGCGTCGCCGCCGACCGCATCGCCATCAAGACGGCGGAACTGGACGAGATCAAGGGCCGCGACCTGCTGGCCCGCGACTGCCAGATCCGCTTCATCGTCACCGTCAACGCCCTGAAGGAAGGGTGGGACTGCCCCTTCGCCTATGTGCTGGCATCCCTGGCCGAGCGCCAGTCGCCGGTCGAGGTCGAGCAGATCCTGGGCCGCGTCCTGCGCCAGCCCCATGCCCGGCCGTTCGCCAGTCGGCTGCTCAATTGCTCTTACGTGCTGACCGCCTCGGCCCAGTTCCACCGCACCATCAACAGCATCGTCGACGGCCTGAAGCGCGCAGGCTTCAGCGAACGCGACTATCGCGTGGTCGAGGACGCGGCGCCCGTCGTCGCCGCCACCGACGCCCCCCTGTTCGACCGCCCGGCAGCGGCCGCCCGACCGGCAGCCGGGAACGAGGATTGGGTGGACGCCGCCGCCCGCCAGACCGAGGAATTCGAACATCTGGCGGCGGCCAGCCGCGCCCAGAACCTGCAAGCCCCCGAGGTGGAAGCGGCCATGAACCGGAAAGCCATGCGTGCGTCCTTGCGGGAGGCGGCGGCGGCACTGCACCTGCCGCAATTCTTCCTGACCATCCCGCCCATCGGCTTCCTGCCCGACAGCACCCAGGTCTTGCTGGAACGCGAGAACCTGCTGGGGGATTTCCGCCTGCTGACCTGTAGCTCGGCCATCAGCTTCGAATCGCTGGAAGACCCCATCATCGAGGTGGACGTCGAGGAATCCGGCCGCCCCAGCGTGCGCACCCTGGACGCCCGGCGCGAACAGCAGGTGGCGGCGCTGATCCACGGCCTGTCGCGCGAGTCGCAAATCCAGCAGATGACCGCCCGGCTGTACCAGTTGGTCGGCCGCATGCCGCCCATCGCCGACCAGGACATCCGCAAATACGTCCAGCGCATCCTGGAGGCCATGCCCGATGCCGTGCTGCACGACAGCATCGCCCGCCCCCGCGCCTATGCCAAACGCATCCAGGAAAAGATCCGCGCACTGGAACAGACCCATGCGGGCGAGCAGTTCCAAACCCTGCTGCGCACCGGCAAGGTGACGGCCAAGCCCAGTTACCGTCTGCCCGCCACCATCACCCCCACCGCCACCGCGACACCCTATGACCGCCGCCTGTACGACGACGAATGGAACGTCAACGGCTTCGAGGACCAGGCGATCCGCACCCTCTGCGGCCTCGACAATTTGGTGTTCTGGCACCGCAACCCGGTGCGCAGCGGCTTTCGCATCAACGGCGCCGTCAACCACTATCCCGATTTCATCCTGCTGCTGCGCTCGGGCCGGGTGGTGGTGCTGGAAACCAAGGGCGACGACCGCGACAACAGCGATTCGGCCACCAAGCTGGCCCTGGGCCGCGACTGGGCGGCCAAGGCCGGGGAAATGTTCCACTATTTCATGGTCTTCGAAAGCCGCGACCTGCCGGGGGCGTCGCGGCTGGACGATTTCGTGCGGGATTTGCGCGGGATGTGACCCGCGGTCAGTCCCGCCCGACCACCGCGTCGCCGACGACGCGGAATTCGTCCACCACCAGATCGGCGCCCAGTTCGGTGGCCGGGGTGCGGGAATAGCCGAAGCCGACCACGATGCACGGCAGCCCGGCGGCCTTGGCCGCCAGCACGTCGTTGATGGAATCGCCCACGAACACCGCTTCGTCATGGCGGACGCCCAGGCGGTCCAGGGTGGTGTTGACGTGCACCGGGCTGGGCTTCAGCGCCGGGGTATCGTCGCCGCCCACCACCACCGCGAAGAAATGCTCCATGTCCAGGGCGCGCAGGATTTCGCGGGTGGCGGCGGTCGGCTTGTTGGTGCACACCGCCAGCGCCACGCCCCGCGCCTTCAGCCGGATCAGCGTGTCCACCACCTGCGGAAACGGCCGGGTCAGCACGGTGGCGTTGGCCTCGTAGAATTCCAGGAACCGCGCCAGCAGCGGCCCGACCTCGCCCGGCAGGCCGCCGCGCGCGGCGAAGGCGCGCTCGACCAGGGTATGGGCGCCGTCGCCGACCATGGGGGCGACCTCGGCCTCGGCCACCGGCGCGCGGCCATGCTCGCCCAGGATGAAATTCACCGCCACGGTCAGGTCGGGAAGCGAGTGAATCAAGGTGCCGTCAAGGTCGAACAGAACGGCGCGCTTGGGCTGATGCATTGAAACCATCCGCAACAAAGATTGACTGGCTCGGGCGCCGCCTTTGTGGCACCTTCCCGCCGCTACCGCAACCGCTTGGGTATGACCTTTCGGCATGGCCACGTCTCAACTCGCCATCATCGTTCTCGCCGCCGGCATGGGCACCCGCATGAAATCCAGTCTGCCCAAGGTGATGCACCCCTTGGCCGGACGCCCCATGGTCAGCCACCTGATGGACACCATCTCGGGGCTGAACCCCGACCGCGTGGTGGTGGTGGTCGGCCCCGGCATGGAACAGGTGGCCGCCGCCGTGGCCCCGGCCAAGACCGTGGTGCAGACCGAACGCCTGGGCACCGGCCATGCGGTGATGCAGGCCCGCGACCTGCTGGCCGATTTCACCGGCGACGTGCTGGTGCTGTACGGCGACACGCCGCTGATCACCCGCGACACGCTGGAGCGCATGCTGGCCGAACGGCGCGGCGCCAAGGACCCGGCGGTGGTGGTGCTGGGCTTCAAGCCGCTGGACCCCGGCCATTACGGCCGTCTGGTGGTCGGCGCCGAGGGCCTGAAGGCCATCGTCGAGTGGAAAGACGCCAACGACGACCAGCGCGAAATTCCGCTGTGCAATTCCGGTGTCCTGGCCATCGACGGCAAGCGCCTGTGGGATCTGGCCGGGCGCATCGGCAACGACAACGCCAAGGGCGAATATTACCTGACCGACCTGGTGGGGCTGGCCCGTGCCGACGGCGCCACCTGTTCGTTCGTGCTGGGTGACGAACAGGAATTGCTGGGCGTCAACGCCCGCTCGGAACTGGCGGTGGCCGAGGCCATCGCCCAGGCACGCCTGCGCCAGCGCGCCATGGACAACGGCGCCACCCTGATCGACCCGGCCAGCGTGTGGTTCGCCTGGGACACCGTGCTGGGCCGCGACGTGGTGGTGTGGCCGCATGTGGTGTTCGGTCCCGGCGTCACCGTCGGCGACGGCGTCACCATCAAGGGCTTCTGCCATTTCGAGCAATGCTCCATCGGCGACGGCGCCGATGTCGGCCCCTATGCCCGCCTGCGCCCCGGCGCCGAGGTCGGCACCAACTGCCACGTCGGCAATTTCGTCGAGATCAAGAAGGCGGTGCTGGAAGACGGCGCCAAGGTCAACCACCTGACCTATGTGGGCGACGCCCGGATCGGCGCGGGCGCCAACGTGGGCGCGGGCACCATCACCTGCAATTACGACGGCTTCGACAAGTCGTTCACCGATATCGGGGCGGGCGCCTTCATCGGTTCCAACTCGTCGCTGGTGGCACCGGTCAAGATCGGCGCGGGCGCCATCGTCGGCGCCGGATCGGTGGTGACGCGCGACGTCAGCCCCGGCGCGCTGGCCGTGACCCGCGCCAATCAGATGGAACTGTCCGGCTGGGCCGACCGCTTCCGTGACAAGAAGCGCGCCGACAAGGCCAACGGCAAGTAACGGGAGCATCGCGCATGTGCGGCATCGTCGGCATCATCGGCAAGGGCGAGGTCGCACCCTCGCTGGTCGAGGGACTGCGTCGTCTGGAATATCGCGGCTATGATTCGGCCGGTATCGCCACCCTGGTGGACGGCCGGGTCGAACGCCGCCGCGCCGAGGGCAAGCTGGCCAACCTGGAAGCCTTGCTGAAGGTCCAGCCCCTGCCCGGCCGCATCGGCATCGGCCACACCCGCTGGGCCACCCACGGCGTCCCCAACGAGCGTAACGCCCACCCGCACGCCACGTCCCGCGTCGCGGTGGTGCACAACGGCATCATCGAGAATTATTCCGAGCTGAAGGCCGAACTGAGCGCCGCCGGGCAGTCGTTCGAAAGCGACACCGACACCGAAGTCGTCGCCCAGTTGATCGACCACCACCTGCAACAGGGCCTGTCGCCGCAGGACGCCACCGCCGCCTCGCTGAAGCGACTGCACGGGGCCTTCGCGTTGGGCATCATCTTCACCGGTCACGACGATCTGCTGATCGCCGCGCGCGAAGGCAGTCCGCTGGCCCTGGGCTATGGCGACGGCGAGATGTTCCTGGGCTCGGACGCCCTGGCGCTGGCGCCGCTGACCCAGAAGATCAGCTATCTGGCCGATGGCGACTGGGCGGTGATCCGTCCCGATTCCGTCCAGGTCTATGGCCGCGACGGCCAGCCGGTCCAGCGCGAGGTGCGGCTGACCCAATTGTCGGGTGCGCTGATCGGCAAGGGCCAGCACCGCCATTTCATGGTGAAGGAAATCTTCGAACAGCCGCAGGTGCTGGGCGACACCCTCAACACCATGCTGAACCCGGCAACCCGCACCCTGACCCTGCCCGCCATGCCGTTCGACCTGGGCGGCATCGACAAGGTGACGATCGTCGCCTGCGGCACCTCGTTCTATGCGGGCATGGTGGCGCGCTACTGGATCGAGAAGCTGGCCCGGGTGGCGGTCGAGGTCGAGATCGCCTCGGAATTCCGCTACCGCGAGCCGGTGCTGGCGCCGGGCGGTCTGGCCATCTTCATCTCGCAATCGGGCGAAACCGCCGACACCCTGGCGGCGCTGCGCTATTGCAAGGCCCAGGGCCAGCATACCCTGGCCCTGGTCAACGTGGCCGAAAGCACCATCGCCCGCGAGGCCGAGGTGGCGCTGCTGTCCCAGGCCGGCCCCGAGATCGGCGTCGCCTCGACCAAGGCGTTCACCACCCAGTTGGTGGTCATGGCCGCCCTGGCGGTGTCGCTGGCCCGCGCCAAGAACAAGCTGGACGCCGACGAAGAGGCCCGGCTGTGCCAGGCCCTGGCCGAATTGCCGTCCAACGTCTCGGCGGTGCTGCGCCAGGAACACCGCATCCGCGAGATCGCCGAAACCATCGCCCAGGCCCGCGACGTCATCTATCTGGGCCGCGGCACCGGCTATCCCATCGCCCTGGAAGGCGCGCTGAAGCTCAAGGAAGTCAGCTACATCCACGCCGAGGGCTACGCCTCGGGCGAGTTGAAGCACGGCCCCATCGCCCTGATCGACGACCACGTGCCGATCATCGTGGTCTGCCCCACCGACGATCTGTACGAAAAGACCGCGTCCAACGTCCAGGAAGTGGTGGCGCGCGGCGGCAAGGTGGTGTTCCTGTCCGACCAGGACGGCATCGACCGCCTGGCCGCCAAGGCCCTGGCCACCGTGGAACTGCCCCAGGTCGATGCCTTCGTCGCCCCGATCCTCTATGCCATCCCGGTACAATTGCTGGCCTACCACGTCGCCATCGCCAAAGGCACCGACGTCGACCAGCCGCGCAACCTCGCCAAATCGGTCACGGTGGAATAGGGTTTAAATCCTATTTGTGACTGATGTCCGGTGACGAAATAGTTTCATACTCGACGAAATAGTCTCATACCGGACGAAATAGTTTCATACTGAGCCGGGCTTGCACTTGTGGTTGAGGTCGGCCTATCCTCGTGAGGGATGGGCCGGCTGGCCAGAGGTGCGCCATGGCGCGGCGGAAATATTCCGTGGACGAGGCATTGATCGCCCGCTACCTGAAGGAAGGTCGCGGGACAGGCCTCGGCGCCGAATACAAACCCTGGCTGAAGATTTCCGACGTCCCGTCTCTGGGGCGCTCGCACCGTTTACGGGGCATCAAGACCGGTCGGATCCATCATTTCCTCTCCGACATCGAGGTCAATCTTTTCTACCTGCTGGATTGGCACGACGCGGTTGTTGATATCCGCGAGCAATTCCCGCTGGATCGCGAGGAAGCCCAAGCCATCGCCGAGCGAGCGGGAATCCGCTATCCGGTCGATAGCCAAACGCGGGTGCCGCTGGTTCAGACTACGGACTTCCTGGTGGACTATGTCGTGGCTGGCGAGCATCGGCGGATAGCCTATGCGGTCAAACCCGCCGAGGCATTGTCCGAAAAGCGCACGGCCGAGCTGCTGGAGCTTGAGCGCCTGTATTGGCTGGCACGGGGCGTTCCCTGGGGCATCGTGACCCGCGAGGAAATTCCCAAGACGCTGACCAAGAACATCGCCTGGGTTCACAATTACGTCGATCTTGACGATCTCAGCCAGCCGCATCCCGGCTATTACGCTGAGAAAGCCGCTTTGGTCTTGAACGAGATCGCGTCATGGCGCGGTGTCTCGCTGAAGCAGGCGTGTCAGGCGCTGGATGAACGTCTATCCATGCTGCCGGGGACGGCGCGGTTGTTGGTGCGCCACCTGATCGCCTGCAAGCGGCTGCTCTGCGACATGTCCGAGCCGCAGGGCGAAGCCTCGCCAGTGGAGAACTTCCGTGCCGCGGCGCCGTCATCCCAACTGGGGAGGCTGGGATGACCGAGCTGCTGACCAACCAACTGGTCGAGATCAGGTCGGAAGGCGTTGTCTTCCGCGTCCTGTGGGTCGATCCGCTGGGGCGAGGATACTACGTCATCGACGTGCGCTCTCAGGCTGCTTTCCCCGAATTTCGCGGGGCGTTGGAACTTGAGGAATTGCTGGCGCATGACGAGGCCGCCCTTTTCCCCGACGACCAGTGGCTGGCGCCCCTCGTGGATTCTGGATTGCCCGACAGCCACAAGGAAAGGCGGGATCGGGCCTGGGACCTGATCCAGCCACTGGCCCTGAACATGCCGGATATATTCAAGCCCAGGGCGCGCGGAGAGGCCGTCGCCGCTCTGGTCGATGCCGGAAAGGCGACCAAACAGACAGTGTATCGGCTGTTGCGGCGCTATTGGCAGCGGGGAATGGTGCCCAACGCCTTGCTGCCCGATTACACCCGAAGCGGTGCCCGTGGCCGCGAGAAGAGCATTTCCCCGGACAGACGGCGGAGCGGCGCCGAAGGCAATACCTTCAGCGCCGTGATTGATGCCGATACAAGGCAACTCTTCCTGTCCTCGATCATGGCCTTTAAGCGCAACAGACAGCTCGATTTGCGGGAGTGCCATGAGCGGATCGTCAAGGATCACTATTCCGAGCGGGTGCTGAACGAGCGTACCGGCCGATTCGAATACGTGGCCCGGCCGCCGTATCCGACCCTGCGGCAGTTCCGCTACTGGTACGAAAAAGACAACGACATCTTCCACAATGAACGCATCCGCCGGACACCCCGTGTCTACGACAAGGACATGCGGGCCATCCTCGGCTCGTCCACGGCGGAAACTGTCGGTCCCGGCTTCCGCTACCAGATCGACGCCACCATCGGCGACGTCTATCTCGTGTCCCGCTTCGATCCCAACAAGATCGTCGGCCGCCCGGTGGTCTACATCGTCATCGACGTGTTCAGCCGGATGATCGCCGGGCTGTATATCGGCCTGGAAGGGCCGTCCTGGGTGGGGGCGATGATGGCCTTGGCCAATGCCGCCGAGCCCAAAGTCGAGTACTGCCGCCGCTTCGGGATCGAGATCGACGAAGCCGACTGGCCGTGCGACGCCATGCCCGACCGGTTGCTCGGCGACCGTGGCGAAATGGCCGGGGCTATGGTGGAAACGCTGATCAAGACCTTATGGGTCAACGTGGAAAACGCCGCCCCGTACCGGGCGGATTGGAAGGGGATCGTCGAGCAGCGCTTCAACATGATCCCGGCGAAGTTCAAAGCCTATGTTCCTGGCTATGTCGCCCCCGACTTTGGTGAACGCGGTGCCCGCGACTACCGGCTGGACGGCAAGCTGAATCTGGCCGATTTCACGGAAATTTTCATCCGCTGCGTCCTCTACTACAACAACCATCACGTCCTGAAGGACTACCGGCGGACCCCGGAAATGATCGCGGACGAGGCGCCGCCCGTGCCCATCGAACTGTGGCACTGGGGGATCGTCAATCGCAGCGGTTTCCTGCGGTCCTTTCCATCCGAGACCGTCCGGCTGGCCCTGATGCCCAGTGACGAAGCCACGGTGACCGCCAAGGGCATTCGGTTCTGGGGTTGCTTCTACAGCTGTGCCAAGGCGCTGGAGGAACATTGGTTCGAACGCGCACGCCAGCGGGGAAACTGGAAAGTTCGCGTGTCCTACGATCCGCGTCTGATGGACGATATCTACCTGCAGGAAGAGGGGGAGCGCGTTCGCTTCATTCCCTGCGCCTTGACGGACGCAAGCGCCGATTATCGTGGCAAATCCCTGTGGGAAATCGACCAGTTGCGCAAGGAAGACCGCCGCCAGGTGGCGGCCAGCCACCCCAATCAACTGAGCGGTCAGTTCAGCCTCAACGACGCCATTCAAGAGGTGATCGACAGGGCGGAGAAGAAGGCCGACGCGGCGCGGGCCTTCAACACCGAGAGCGACAGCCAGCGCACCAAGGGCGTTCGCAAGAACCGCGCGGCGGAAAAGGCGGCAAATCGGCCGGAGGAGGCCTTCCGCTTTGCTAAGCCGGAACAACAATCGGCCACGGTGCTGCCGTTCCCAGGGAACCGGACCGACGACACCAGCGAGCCCGACATCACCGAGATCCTGCGCAGCCTGGGGGAGGATGGCGATGACGACAAATGAGCCCCAGGATTTCCAACTGCCCGAATACAGCGGCAATCCGTTCATCGCCAATCTGCCTCCCATTCTGTCCATGGCTGCGGCGGTGAAGGCGCTCAATGCGCCGCCGGCATTTCACGAACGGGAACGCAGCTTCCCCGATGAATTGCGGGTGCACTGCCTTCAACGCCTGAACAACTATTTCCTGCCGCTGGAGCAGCATCTGAAGCTGGAAACGGCGCTGTCGGTTCTGATCCGGCAGGGTTATCTCAGTCGGAACCCGCTGGATCAGACGTATTTTCAGCGCCTCCAGGATGGCCACGACCGGATCGTCCACAAGGAATTGCTCTTGGGGCAGCAGCGCTCGCCTTCAACCGCCTCCAGCATGGCCTTGGTTGGTTGTTCTGGCATGGGCAAGAGCAGGACGGTTGAGCGTCTCCTGAACCTGTATCCGAAGGTTCTTTACCACGAGTCCCCGTACAGCTTTTACCAGATCGTCTGGCTGAAGCTGGATTGTCCGCTCCAGGGTTCGCCAAAGCAGCTGTGCATCAGCTTCTTCCAGGCTATCGATAGCCTGTTGGGGACCGATTACATCCGGGAGTTTGCCGGTCCGCGCCGTGGTCTGGATGAAATGATCCGCCACATGTGCCAGGTTGCCAACCTTCATGCCGTGGGCGTGCTGGTCATCGACGAAATCCAGCATCTCAATCAGACCCGTGGTGTCGGGCCGGACGTCCTGCTGAATTTCCTGGTCACGCTGGTCAACACCATCGGCATTCCCGTGCTGGTCGTGGGTACGCATGGCGCGATGTCCGTCCTGCAGGGGAATTTCCGCCAGGCACGCCGGGCCAGCGGCGTTGGCGGCCAGGTTTGGGACAATTTGAAACCCGACCGGACCTGGGACCACTTCGTCGAAACCATGTGGCGGTTCCAGTGGACCCAGGAATTCACGCCTCTGACCGACGATCTGCGGCAGGTTCTGTACGAGGAAAGCCAGGGCATCATCGATGTGGTGGTGAAACTCTTCATGCTGGCCCAGTTGCGCGCCATTCGCCTGCGGGCGGTGCGGCGGCGCCCCGAGCGCCTTGACCGCGAGCTGTTGCTTCAGGTGGTGGCGCAGGATTTCAAGCTGATCGCCCCCATGATCAACGCCCTGAAGCGGGGTGACGAGCGGGCGCTGGCGAAATACGACGACCTGCGGCCGCTCCAGAAACACGTCCAGCAGGTGTTCGCGGATTACGCACCGCCCATGCCTGTCCGCGAGGAACCGCCGGCGGCAGAGGCGCCCCAGATCTCGCCGCGTCAGGCACTCGCCGCCATGGGCATCGCCGATGATCTCGCCGAGGTGCTGCTGGCGCGGGCGCGGCAGGAGGGTGCCGATGAATTCGACCTGCTGGGGGCGGCTTTGGCGCAGTTCCAGGCCGGGAAGAAGAAGGCGGTCACGCCGAAACGCACCAAAAGCGCCAAGCCGGAGCTCGATCTCCATTCCGTCCACGGCATCGTGCAAGCCAGTCTCGCCATCGAGCGTTCCCCCTATGAGGCGTTGAAGGCGGTCGGGTGCGTGCGCGACCCGCTCCAGGATTTGGCCGGATAGGTGCGGCCATGCTGCCCTATTTCCCGCCCGCCTATCCCGACGAGTTGCTGTACAGCCTTCTTGCGCGCTTTTATCGCCATGTTGGGCAAACCAGCCCCAAGCGGACGCTGGATGTGCTGTTCGGCAATCGCTCGGTGCGGGCGGGCGTATTGCTCCAGGGACATCTCCTAGCATTGAGCGAAGAACTGCCGCCGCATCGAGGCCTGACGCCTGAACGTCTGCTGGCGGATTTCACCCTGTACCCATATCTGACAGCCTTTCAGCCCGAGAACGTGCGGCGGGCGGTCCGCGATGCCCTGTTCCTCGGTCATGCCGAATGGGTCACCGTGCGGCTTGGTCTGGCCGCCAGTCGGGTGCAGGGGGCAACGGTCTTGCGCTATTGCCCCGCCTGCCGCTCCGAAATGCTGAGCCTGTATGGCGAACTGTACTGGCGCCGGGATCATCAGCTCCCCGGTGTCACGGTTTGTCCCGAACATGGTGCGCGCCTGCGGGACAGCAATGTTTGCCCGGGCACCATCGGGCAGCACAGCTTCGTCGCGGCTGACGAGGATAACTGCCCCAAGGTGTCGTCGGACGCCCAGGATGAGGCCTCGATCCCATGGATGGTGGCGAAACGCTGCGTCCAGCAGTTGCGGTCACCGCCCGCGCCAATGTCGCTCCGCGAATGGGGCATGCACTATCACCACGAACTGCGCCAACGTGGTTTCGGCAAAGGCGACGACCGTATCGACCAGCGGCGGCTGAACCGGGAATTCGCGGCGTGGTCCGGCGAACCGGAGATGCCCGGCACCGAATCCTGGCCGACCGCTATGGTGCGCAAGCACCGCAAAGCGTTTCACCCGCTTCAGCATGTTTTGCTGGGCCTGTTCCTCGATGCCCATGCGCCTGTGGCGGAAGATGCGCCCTTTGGCCCCGGTCCTTGGTCCTGCCGTAACCCCTTGGCCGAGCATTATGGGCAGCCAGTGGTCCAACTGGCCGGAACCCATCACGAGGGCGGTAAGCTGATCGGCCAGTTTTCCTGTTCCTGCGGCTATGTGTTCAGTCTTGCCGCCCTCCCTGGCAGCAAATCGCGCATCCTCGATCTGGGACCGCTGTTCCGGCAACGCCTTCGGCAACTGGTTGCCGAAGGGGCTGGGCTGCGGGCCTCGGCCAGGGCCTTGGGCGTGGATCCCGGAACGGTTCGCCGTCATGCGGAACGTCTCGGCCTGAACGTGCCCTGGGCGCCGCTGAAATCCAGGCCGCACGTTCCGCGGTCACCCAGGGCTGCTTGCCCCCGACCGCCCTCGCCAGACCCGGTGCCCAGGAGGGATTGGCCGGTCCTGGATGGTCAACTGTGCTGGGCGCTCCGGGCGGAAGCCGAGCGCCTCAAGGCGCTCTCGCCGCCCACCAGGGCTTCGGCGGCAGTATTGCAGCGTCAGTTCGGTCGGCGGGACTGGCTGGCTTCGCGCTTGTCCAAATTGCCGATGACCGCCCGTGCTTTGGCCGAGGAGGCCGAAAGCGTCGAGCAGTTCCGTCTGCGGCGGGTCGCCTGGGCGGCCGAAGAGTTGAGGCGTCGGAACCTGCCGCTGAAGCCCTGGCGATTGCGGCGCATGGCCGGCCTGCCCAAGCGGGCGTCGCCCCAGGTCGAAGCCGCACTGAAAGCGTACGAGGGGGCATGATCCGCTTCAAACCATGGGAGGAGGAACCCGAGGATTTGGAACTGCGCTGGCTGGGCGGGTTCCGCAATGACCCGGATATGGGCTGGCAGGTGCGTGTGATTAGCCGCCGCCTGCGCTCCAAAACCCTGCGTGATGACTGGCTCCCCATCGGTTTGTTGCCTGTGCTGACGCCCGGCCATCTGGTCTCCGGCGGCGAGGTGCTGTCCACGGTGGCCACGGGTGTTCCCCTGAAATTCGACATACCCGATCTTTCGAAGAGTTTGGATAGAGACGCTGCCAATGTGCCCCCGGAATTGTACTCATTTGATCACAAATGGGGTTGGGGGCAGCGGGTGCTTCGCTACCATGTCGGCGATGAGGTCTACCTGATCCCCACCATCGAACTGGTCCGCCACCTGTTCCTGCTCAACAAGCGCCTTGCCTGGGCAATCATGGACCCGGCCGGGCTGGGCAATCTGGCGGTGCCGATCATGCCCGGCCTTTACACGGACCTGCACATCGATTTCACCGAGAACATGCCGTTGAAGTGCCTGGGAAAGCTGGAGGCGCAGGAATTCGCCTGGCTGGCCGTTCATCCCGATGGTCGGCGCTGCTGGGACAGCGTCCGTCGGCGCAGCCTGAATCGCCCTTATGTCTCGCTGGAGCTGCCGCCGATCAGCACCCATATCGAATTTCGTGGCGTGAAGTTGGGGAAGCAATACCTCGTGCTGGAAATCGAAAAGCTGTACGGCCGCTCATTGCCATGCGACAGGCTGACCTATTCCCATCCAGCCGACCGGCACATCGTCCACGACGGCACCGCCGATGATGCCGGGCGCACCCACAAGCGCACCACCAAGGCAGATGCGTCATCGACCGGCGAAGGAACGCCGGAAATCGATCCACGGCTCGGCAGCCGTCGCAACCAGCACCAGAAGGCTTTGCCGCTGGTGGAGCGCTTCAGCACCTTTGACCGCGATATCCCGGTGGACCGGGTAAAAGTGCCCAAGGTCGTTGCCGCCAGGGATACACCTGCCCAGGGTGCCCATGATGGCACCGCCAAACGGCGGACAGCGGCAACGGCTCCTGTCCGGTTCCCAGTCAGCCTCAATCCGGAAGCATGGCAAGACGGATTGCCCCCCATTGACTTCAAGCATCTGGAGCGTGCCGACGATTATGTCGGGGAAACCGCCTGGCTGGCCGCCGTCGTGCGCCGGATCGCTGTCCTGCGCCCGCATATCCAGATTTCCATGTCCCATTTCTTCCTGAAGACGGGACGCGAGTTTTCCGAGACCGGCCGTGGCCGGCGGGCCTGCCTTGTCGCTCTGTTCCGGTTCCCTGACCGGCCGCCGACGGTCCTTATCGACGTGGACCACACCGGTTTGCGGGGATTGGCAGCCATGATGTTGCGCTATACCGCCGAGTGTCCGTTCGCCGAGACGGAAGGCCATATTAAAATCCTGCTCGACGCCCTCGTGGACAACGGCGGGAAATGGGACCGGAAGGCCGAGGCCGATCTCCCGTCATTCGTTAACTGTTCGAGACAGAAGAAGGTGCTGCGCCGACAGGGGGAACGCACTCAGGATGAGATGCTGAGCGTGTGGACGGAGCGGCTGCTTAATCGTTTCTCCGCCGCGTAGTAGCCAGCAGGCCAATGGCACTATCGCGTCACCTGATAGATCGGCAACCACATGGCTGGCGAAGTTCGCTCTCCGCCACCCTTGTGGATGGGTTATGCCATGGGCGGGTCAAAGCGCACGGGGCTCAGAGCCTTGGGAAACGATGAATTTCATTCTCGATGATGTAGTCCCAAGAATAATTGAGTACAAGTTCCTGTGCATGCGGCTCCAACTGGAGGTATTCGCAGAAGATTGGGTGGATGGCGAAGGTGGCGTCGCGGAACCTGCCTTTTCCGCCGATGTTAATGGCCTCATCTCCCTCGTTAAAATAAAATGCGAACGTTGATCCAGGATGGTGGGTTGTTTCTTCTTTTCGGATGCCGATGAATCCGAGCTCGTATAGAAAAGTTATTTTTTCGTCTATGTCGCCGCATGGTTTTGGCTGGTCGAGAAACTCAAAGTCCATCTGGCCAACCTTGTTGTACATATCATTGTAATTCATGACTTGTTTGCTTCTGCTGAATGATAGCAATATTTCCTTGAAGTTCCTAACGCTTGACTTGTACTCATTGATAAATTCGGAATCGATAACGATGCGGGTCGTTTCCGAGACGATGCGTTTGATTGATTCTTCCGATATCTCAACTTTCCGTGCTTCGAAATCGTCAGCCGCCGCGAGGATGGCAGCGAAATAAAAAAGTACGTCGCGTGGCCTCCAGAAAGTATGCCGCAGTACATAGAGAAAAAGCGGCATCTTCCATTCTTTCTTCTCTATCGTAATGGTGATTTCGTTCGGCATCTGAGGGAACATCACGGCCATGATTTGATTGTAGCGTTCGTGCGGGCGAAGTTCTTTGTTTGTCTTGTGGCCTTTGTAAACCTCGACCCTTTTGTAGAGCATGATGGCAAGTTCGACGCCGGACCAGTTGATGTTTATGAAACGGCCGAAGTAGTTGTACGAGTCACGCGATACGCGCAGAACCTCAGCAAAACGATCCTTGGGAACGGTGACGCAGAAGTCGATGCTGCCGTACAGTGAAGAGCGCTCGTGGTTTGATTTCATGCGAATGACGGTATCAACCAGTGAGCGGAGCCAGGATATTTCCAGGCTGAGCCTCTGTGAGTAGTATTCTTCAGAGTTATAGAGTGCGAGCGTATTGCGGCGGAAGTCGTCGAATGCTGAATCGAACCCATCCAGGGAAAACAGAAACTTTCTCCGGCAGCGAATGGCGACGTCGTGCAGGCCTTCCAACGCAGCTTCGCCGACGGCGTATCGGATGAAGTTCTCAACGCGCGTCAGGTTTTTTATGTCAAAAAGGAAAAATCTTGGCTCGTTACGCGCTTTACGAATAGCGTCCTCGACGAATTCTCGAAAAGTGGCGAGGCAGAAGTCGAAAACCGCCACGCTATCCAAGAATGGCTTCTCACCGCAGTAGCGTAGCGGCTGATTTTGCAGATGTTCAAGGAATAAGATGACTGGGCGCGCCGAACGCGCCTGCTCGATCGACAGATTTCCGTTGTTGTTCTCGATGGAAATAACTTCCATACAGCAAATATGGATGAACAACTCCCAGCTATAGCGGAACATGTCGTAGATCGACATCAGGTTCCGCGTGTCGGAGCCGATCTGCGTCTGGGCGAATAATGAAAATATGTTTTCGAGTCGGAAGTGATCAACATTTATAAGCGTAGGTATCTTGTAGCTGCCCACAAATGTGGGAAGATACTTGGCGACTGTCGATTTGCCACTGCCCTTTCGGCCAACGATTATCGGAGCCGTTTGGGCGGCCACGTGGCGGAAGGCGTGGGTTTTTACGAAGATCTTTGGTTGGATGTCGTTTTCGTATTCCACATTTGAACTCTGCCACTCCTCCTTCTTTCGGAGGAACAGTGTTCTGAACCACCTGTCGTACTGTTCCTTGAAATTCGGTGATTTGAGCGAATGGATCGCGAAGATTTGATCCACCATGCCCTTGATGAAGGGGAAATGGTCCGTCTCGACCTGCTTTGAAGTTTTGTACTCCCCGGAATGGTCGCGAATGGCGCGGAACTTGCGGAAGTCGGCGTACTTTAATGTCGACAATTCCATCGGGACCGAACTGCCGTCGTCACCGGAAAATAGAATTGGAAACGCCAGAAGCTTTTTCGTCCCGTCGTTCTCGGTCGCCATTCTGTGAACGATGCGGGCGTATTCGTAATGAACGCCGCCTTGTCGCCGCTCGATCTTTTCCTTATAGGACGGCGTCATCAGGATCATGATGCCGTCGACGCTGTCGATGGTATTCATGAAATTGGTCAAAGAACCGCCCACCGGAACAAAGTCGTCGAATAAGAATTCGATTTTTTGTCGGGCGGCGTTGCGCAGCAGGTTTATTAGAACGTGAATGGCTGCGGAATCCACATCGCCATGGCTGTAGGAAATGAAGCAACGCGGCCGGCTCGACATGTGGCACCCCCCCGCCCATTAACTGTTATTGAATAATGGAATGCGCCTCGTGGTCGTGTAAAGGGGGTTAATGCTCGTTTTGGGCGGCGCCGTGGCGACGGGACGCCTGCTCGGCGGTATGGTTGGAAAACTTCCCATTTCCTCTTATTCTCGTCGGCAGTTACCCGGCTTCGCCATCGGCGACGGGACATCGTCGGCCATCCGAGGGGAGGGGGGAGTGCCCGAGGCAGATATCGTTGGTAATCTTTGGCGCGACCACCAGCTGTGGTCCGAAGCCGCGTCCTCGCTCCAGAGTCGGATCAAGGCCTTGAGACGTGTCCAACTGGTGCTGGCCGCAGCCGGAGCCTTGCTTGCGACGGCGTCGGCGACGCTGACGCTCGATGCTGTGGCTCGCTCGGCTCTGGCCGCGGTCAGCACCCTCGCCATTGCCTTCACCGCCTTCATTGCCCAGCATTTCTTGTCGTCCAAGTTGGTGGATCGCTGGCCCCGAGCCCGGTCCATCAGCGAGGGGCTGAAGTCCGAAGTGTTCAAGTACCGGGCTGCGGCGGGCCCCTATGCGATCGGTTCCGCACCCGATGGCAATACCCCCTTGGAACTGCTGGTCGAACGTGCGAGCGAAATCCAGAAGGCGGGGGCGGACCTCAGAAGCTGCTTGCCGCCGATGCCGAGCCGTCCCACCAATCCGCCCAGCGCATTGTCTTCCTCCGCCTATCTGAGGTTGCGGCTCGACGAGCAGATCGAAGGGTACTACCTCAAGCGGTCGCGCGAGAACCAAGGTCTGGCCACTCGTTTCAGCCGGCTCAATTTGGCGTTTCTCGCGGCCGCCACTGCAATTAGCGCTCTCACTGCCGTGGGTATGGCGACTCAGCTCGGTGCGTGGGTTGCCGTCGCCACCACCATCAGCGTCGCCTTCGCCACTCACTCGGCGGTCAATCGCTTCGAGTTCCTGGCCTCCACCTATGCTCGGCAGGCCGGCGAATTGCGGCACTTGGCCCTGAAGTGGCAGGCAAGGAGCGACAGAAACCAACCGCAGGCCTGGTCGGAGTTCGTTCTCGCCTGCGAGGAAACCATTTCCGCAGAGAACCGCGCTTGGATGGCCAAAATGACGGAAGAGGTCAAGGGCGTAGCCGACGTCGTGAAGGCCGTTTCGGGAGAGCGGGAATGAGCGGCTTCTTCATCAGCCACGCGCATAGCGACGAGCCCCTGGCGCGAGCGCTGGCTCATATGATTGAAACTTTGTTCGGCGGGAAGATCCCGCCGGTCAATTATTCGAGCCGCAAGGACCTCGCCGGAAGCATCGAACCGGGTGAGGACTGGTTTCGCTGGATCGTTGGTCAGGTACGCGAAGCGGATATCGCCGTCATCCTGTTGACCCCCAATTCCGTGGCGAAGCCATGGGTGCTGTGGGAGGCGGGGGCGGTCGCCGGTTCGGCATTTTCTTCGGATGTCGGCAGGACGGAGCGTCGCCTCTATCCGCTGGTCTACGGCCTGGACGGCGCTTCCATTCCCGGCCCTGTTTCGCGGACTCAGGTGGTGAAGGCCGCTGACCGGGAAGACATTTTGAAATTCATCGAGAGTGTCTATCGTGTTTACGAAAGTACCTTCGATGCGGCGGAAGGCAGAAGGTTCGGAACCCTGCAGGAGGCGGCAGTCAATACGTATTTGGCGACGGTGGAAAGCGTGCTGCCCCGCTTGCCGATTGCCGTAACCGAGGCTGCCATACAGGAGTGGCTCGATCGTCTCGACAAGTTGGTCAAGGAAAAACGCTATTCTGAAGCCGGCGTTCTCGAAGACTGGATGGATGTGTCGTTTGGCCGGGATGCCTCTGATCGAAAACGGCCGCTGGATGTCCGCATTCACCGCCGTTTGGCCGAGATCTATTCTTCCGCCGGTCAGGCGAGCGATGCGGAACGCCAGTACAGGTTGGCCCGGCAGACGGCTCCTCGCGACATCCTGATCATGCGTGGTCTTGGCAAGGCGCTGCTCGACCGGGGTGACCTCGCTGGCTGCCATGATGTGATCGAAGAGATAGAGCGCCTTGATCCGAAGGCGTTCGAGAAAAATCCGGAAAACGCTGCAATCAAAGCAAGGTGGCAGCGGGATTCCCATAACGTCAATGGCGCTGTGGAAACTCTCAGCCGGGCATTTCGGAATTTCCCGACGTCATATTATCTTGCTGATATCCTGGGGCAGGCGCTTCTGGATGTGGGAAACCATGATGGGGCCAAAAAGGTCTATCAGCAGATTAAAGGTGTTCTCGTAAATCATGGTGAGGCCAACATCTGGGCTGCGGGCACCACTCTGACCGCAGCCATGGCGCTTTCCGATCTCCCATTGGCCGACAGCGCGTTGGAAAAGATCGAGGCGCTCCATCCCTCGGTGGAGCAAAGGCGGTCGATTGCCGGGGGCGTCGCTCGCCTCAAGCGTTCAGTGGACATCCCGCCGGAACTTTCCGAACGCCTCGCCAAATACGGCTGGATAGATTGAAAGTCACGATCCTGTCCGCAAACAAAGGCGTTTCCCGTGCTGCCGCCGGTTCTTGAAATCCATGTGGTTTGGCATCCCGACGACGACGAGAAGGCTCGGTCCATCGCCGAGGCCATGATCGACCATTATCATGGCGACCAGTTTTCTGGGCTGATTGGCGGTGCGGTCGAGGTGTTCGTCCGGTCGGCGGGCTGGGCGGGAAGCGGGTCGGTGCCGCGCCCCATCCCGTTGCCGGACGATGCCGGGCCGCCGCGATCGGCGGCCCATGTGGCGGTGGTGGTGTTGCTGGATCTGGGGTTGGCCGCGGCCACCAAAGGCGGGGGCGCCTGGTTCGACTGGCTGCGGCGGTTGAGGACGGAAGCGGAAGCCAAGCCCGACAAGGTCCGCCTGTGGGGCATGTCCCTGCACGAGCACGCGCCGGCCTCGGCCGGGTTGAAGCAATTGTTCGGCCAATGGCAATTGCTGGCATCGCGCGACAAGACCAAAAACGTGGACGACACCATGCGCCTTCGCGACCTGTCGCAAAGCTTGGCGCAGTTCCTGAAAGGCGACGACAAGCGCCTGCAGGTGTTCATCAGTCACAGCAAGCACATGGACGAGGCGACCGAGGACGCGACCAAGGCGTTCATCGAAGCGGTGCGTCACGAGGTTCAGAAAACCAAGCTGGAGGAGTTCTTCGACTCCAGCTCCATCCAGACCGGCGACGACTGGTCCACGGAACTGGAGGAGAATGCGCGCACCGGCGCCATGCTGTGCCTGCGCACCGACAGTTACGCCGGGCGGGAATGGTGTCACCGCGAGGTCGCGACCGCCAAGAACCATGGCGTGCCGGTGGTCGCCATCGACGCGCTGATCCGTGGCGATGGCCGGGGCTCTTTCCTGCTGGACCATATCCCGCGTGTTCCGGCCCTGCGCGCGGGCCAGGCCTGGGACCGGGCGACCATCCGCAACGCCCTGCTGCGGCTGGTGGACGAATGCCTGAAGCGGGAATTGTGGAAACGCCAGCAAGAGCTGGCCGGCAAGAAAGGCGCCAAGGTGGAGTGGTGGGCTCCCCATGCCCCCGAGCCGCTGACCTTCGCCCACTGGCTGCAAGGCCGCAGGAAAGGGGGACGCAAGCCGGTGGTGGTGCTGCATCCCGACCCGCCGCTGACCGATTGCGAACGCCAGGCCATCAATGCGGTGGCGGATTTGGCCGGCATCGGCGGCCGACTGGAAATCCTGACGCCGCGCACCCTGTCGGCGCGGGCCGGCGCAGTGGCGACGGCATCGAAGAAGAAGGCCGGATCATGATCGATTCGCTGCTGCCCCGCGACGCCCTGAAGGGCATGCGCCTGGGCCTGTCGGCCTCGGACAGTCCCGACCTCGCCCGGCTGGGCCTGGACCGCCGCCACTTCAAGCTGGCGCTGGGCGAACTGGCGCGGCTGGTGCTGGCCGGCGGCGGAACCCTGGCCTGGGGCGGCCATTTGCAGCGCGACGGCTTGACGCCCTTCCTCGTGGACGAGGTGGTGCGCTACGGCCGCAAGGACGACGACGCCCTGCTGGTCTGCCTGGCGTGGTGGGTGCACCGCGAGGCGCCGCTGTCCGCCATCAGGGAAACCAAGGAACGGCTGGGCGCGCACGGGCGGGTCGTGTGTCTGAGCAAGAGCGGCACCGAAATTCCGGCAAACACGGACCGCTCCGAGGCGCCGGAACCGGAAACTGACCCGCTGGAGAAGCGCAAGCAGCTGACCAAGATGCGGGAATATATGGTCAAGCACACCCAGGGCCGTCTGATGATCGGCGGCAAGCGCACCGGCTTCGAGGGGCGCCAGCCCGGTCTGGTGGAAGAGGCGCTGCTGACCCTGGCGGCTAAGCAGCCGCTCTACCTGGCCGCAGGTTTCGGCGGTGCCGCCGCCGATATCGCGCGGGCCGTTGGTCTCACCATGGACTGGCTGCCATCCGACCCTGACGCCGAGGCGATGGACCCGGCCTTGATCAACGGGCTGGCCGATCTCAGGGACACCCAGATCGCCAACCCGCTGATCACCGGCCTGGACGCAGCCGACCTGACTGCCCTGGCCTGCACCCCCCGCCCCAGCGAGATCGCCACCCTGGTCAGTCGGGGCTTGGGGCGGTACTTCTCCGTGCCGTGAGGTCGCGCAACGTGTACAGCCGCTGATTTGCTGTGGACAAATCGGGCCTAAAAAGCGGCGCCCTCCGGCGCATTTTTGCTTATGCATTGATTTTTCTAATTTTTATTGCCGGTCGACAAAGTGTGAAAAACTTGTCATCATGCCATCCTAAACAGCTAGGAGTGGTATGTGATGGCTGGGGGGAGTGGCGCGCCGACTGGCACTGTTGTTGATTTGTTCTGTGGTTGTGGCGGCTTCTCGCTCGGTGCCGAAATGGCGGGGTTCCGCTCGCTCGTAGCCATCGACGTCGACCCGACCTTACAGTCGGCGTACCGAAAAAACTTTCCAGGCACCAAGGCGATTCGAGGAAGCGTGGCGGACGTGGACGCCTCTGCGTGGCGTCAATTCATTGGAAATACTCGTCCGGATGCGCTTATCGGCGGACCGCCGTGCCAAGGTTTCAGTTGGATCGGAAAGCGGCAAAAGGATGATCCGCGAAACAGTCTGATCGGCCATTTTTACCGTCATGTGCAAGAGTTGCGTCCGAAATTCTTCATTATGGAGAACGTGGAAGGCCTGCTCGATGGCGAGAATGTGGACATGCTTATGTCCGCCATGGAGCAGGTTTCGGGAACCTATTGCGTCCTCGATCCGGTGATCGTAAATGCAGCCCACTTCGGAGCGGCAACCAAGCGGCGCCGCGTGGTGGTGGTCGGATATGACCCTGCGGAGGTGGATCCGATTACGGTCGATATGATCCAGCCCGTCGAGCCCTCGCGGTTGTCGACGGTTCAAGATGCCATATCGGACCTGCCGCCCCCCATCCCAGAAGACAAAGATGAGATGAACTTCGGCTGGGCGCGATACCCGGAGATCGGGGCTCCGCTGTCCAAGTATGCCAAACAGCTCCGCGCAGCGCCTCCGCCTGGCCTGGGCTGGAGCGAGGCTCGCGCATTTCACAAAGAGGGGTGCGTCTCAGGCCTATTCCTCACCAGGCACAGCGAGGCTGTGGCCCAACGCTACGCCAGCGTCCCAGGGGGGAAGAGCGATACTGTGAGCAAGTCCTACCGGCTGGAGTGGAATGGCCTCAGTCCGACTCTCCGCGCGGGCACCGGAGCCGACAAAGGCGCTTTCCAGGCCGTCCGACCACTCCATCCTGGTGAGGGGCGGGTAATCACCGTGCGCGAGGCGGCACGCCTCCAGGGCTTCCCTGACTGGTTCGTCTTCCATCATGCGAAGTGGCATAGCTTCCGAATGATCGGGAACAGCGTCTCCCCGTTCGTCTCTCGCGGCCTCATGGCGAAGATATCGTCGCGTATGCGCGCTTCACTTGCAGCGTAGAGGCTAATCCGCTAGACCAATTGGACTAGCCTTATCGCGGGGGAGTTGAGGAATGGCGGACATTGGCGAGCTGATCGAAGTAGATACCTCCCCGACGAAAGAGGCTGTGGTGAACAGCCTCACTCGCGACATCAGCGAGCGCGCCTGCCTCTTCGACCTTATCGACAACGCGGTGGATGCGGCGCGGGACAGCATCTTCGACAAACTCGGCATCGAGGACAGAACCAATTTTCCGGATTCGTATGCCGGGTATTCGATCGAGATAAAGCTCAGCGGAACCGGCTACACGATACAGGACAATTGCGGCGGCATCGACGTTGAGAAGCTGCAAACGATGGTCTTGAAATTCGGGCAACGGTCTGACCACGACATGGGGATCGGCATTTTTGGTGTCGGCCTTAACCGCGCCCTTTTCAAACTCGGCCGCGTCTCGCATCTGAAAACGGATACCGGGGCGGAGCGAGCCGAACTCGTCCTGGATATTGACGATTACCTGAAGGAAGAAAGCTGGTTGTTGCCGGCGAAGCGGTTTCGGAGCTCCGGCAAAATCGGCACGACCATTGAGGGAACGGAGCCTTCGGTCGAAATCAGCTCGCATTTCGGCGACAAGAAATATGTCGACGGTCTTAGGGAAGAGATTGGGCAAAGATATGGGCGCTTCATTGAGAAGGGCCTAAAGATCAAGGTGAATGGCACCCTCGCAAAAAATAGGGAAGTGCAAGTCCGGCCGGACAGTCCGTACGACGGCGAGGAGAAATTCTTTAAGACGGATGATGGTGTTTATATTTATCTGAAGGTTGGTCAGCACATAGAGCACAGGTTCTCGCTTGAAAAAGATTACGACAAGCAGCGGAATGACGGTCTAACCAGCCAATATGGTTGGAATATTCTCTGCAACGATCGAACCATCGTCATTGGCAACACCGGCTGGGAAACCGGCTGGGAATCCGATTTCCACTCGGAATTCTACGGCTTCGTTGGATACGCCGAATTCACGCACCCGGACCCGTCGAAGCTGCCCTGGAATACGGCCAAGACCGATATCGATCTGAATAACAAAGCATATCGCGCCGCTCTTGAGGAAATGAAGCGTTTCACCAAGAGCTGGCGCAGTTACTGCAATCAGGTGAAGCGAAAGAAGAAGAAAGGCGAGTACATTCCGCCTTCTCCTCCCCCCGCCCCCGACGGAGGAGAAAAAGGAAAAAAGAACGACACCAAAGGGATTGTCATTAAGCCGACGATAAAGGAAGACCACAACCAATATCGAACTGTCCTGCCCCTTGATGTGGATGAACGTCACTGCAACGACAGGCATCTTGCGCTCATTCATGAAGGCAAGAGACTTGATATGCACTGGCTGCCTTATTCAGGGTTGGCGTTAATTCGCAACCTGTTCGAGGCAAGCGCAACCGTGTATTTGCGCAGGTATGGCCATTACACTGCGGCCAAGCAGTACGCCATTGAGCGCCGCAAGGAGAAGGGGCTGAAGATGACGGCGGCCGTGGAGAAACGGACGGCGCCGAATTTTGATGAGCTTCTTGGCTTTCTGACCAACAATCCCGACGTTCTCGATATTGCCAAGCTCAACAAGCTCAAGCACAGCCTATCGCGGGTTTCCGCACGCCAGAAGATGCTGAACGCGGCCGTCCATGATGTGGATCAGCAGATACATAGATCTGAGGCATTCCAAATCCGCGATGAGATCGTTCCAATCTTGCGGCACCTCATCGAGACGTAAGGCGTTCAACGGTGACTGACATCGTGTCTCCCGAGCGCCGATCGGCGATTATGCGTTCGGTGAAGCACAAAAACACATCGCCAGAAATTCTCGTTCGACGTGCGGCTCATAAGCTCGGATTGCGCTTCCGCCTTCACCCGTCAGGCCTTCCTGGCCGACCTGATCTCGTATTGCGAAAATGGCGGACCGTCGTGTTCGTAAACGGTTGCTTCTGGCACCGGCATCACGGGTGCAAACGAACGACCACCCCAAAATCCAATGTCGAGTTCTGGGAGCGAAAATTCAGCGAGAACGTGGCGCGTGACGCAGCCAATTATACCAGACTAGAAGCAATGGGATGGCGCGTCGTGGTCCTTTGGCAATGCCAACTCCGAACAGTGGACCAGGCGTCGGCCGCACTCATTCCGCATTTCCCGGGTCTGACTGTCAAATCCAACTAGGTGCGGAAACTACGCTTGCGCCAGTTCGAATGGTCGGCGCCTCGCAGTCAAGCGTGGGGCCATAAGGGTGATGTGATATAATCGTAAAATTTACATTCAGGCGTCTTCGCTGCCTCTTGGGGGACGATTATGACTTATAGGCACAAGGTTTTCGTTAGTTATCACCATGCCAACGACCAATGGTACCGGGACCAGTTTGAGCGGCAATGCATCCACACTGATATCGCGGTGATGCGCTCCGTCCAGATCGGCGACATCGATCCCAACATAAAGACGGAAACCATTCGTCAAAAAATACGCGATGAATATTTGGCTGACAGCACCGTCACTGTCGTTCTAATCGGAACCCAGACTTGGCAGCGAAAGCATGTGGATTGGGAAATCGGATCTAGCATCCGGGAAACCAAGAGTTCTTCTCGCTCGGGCTTGTTGGGCATTTTCTTGCCGACCTATCCTCTTGTGAACAATCGCTACGATCCACAAACGATCCCGCCGCGCCTGTATGACAACGTGGAGAGTGGGTTCGCCAAGCTCTATGCGTGGACCCAAGATGCCCGGGCAATCCAGGCTTGGATCCATGAGGCTTTTCAGCGCCGGGACGCCGTTCTTCCCGACAATTCTCGGGACAGTTTTGCAAATAATAGAACAGGGACTCGCTGGTGATGGCAGTTGCCTCTGTAGTGCGCTGGCCATCCGTCCTTCCTGCATAGGTCTATCATGGGTTACCAATACGATATATTTATAAGTTACAAGCGCAATGACCTTGGTCGGCAGTGGCTGCAACGCCAATTTATTCCGGAGTTGACGAAGCGGTTGGAGTCACTCCACGGGCCGGTCCATATCTTTTGTGATGAATCTATCCAGGAGGGGGCAATTCCGCGTCAAGCTGTTCTTCAGGCCCTTCAGCGGGCGAAGATATTGATGCCGATCCTTTCACCACCCTATTTTCAATCCAATTGGTGTTCCGCCGAATGGAAGACATTCGAGGCCCGAGAGCAGGCGGCCGGGCTTATTGACGGATGCCATTCCCTGCGCATTCCAATTCGCTGGAGGGACTGCGAGAATTACGACGCCCTGATGGGGGATGCGGCCCCAAAGCCTCTAGACTTCCACGAGTTCAGGCATACGGAAGACGGCTGGCGCAAGTCTGAAAGGTTCGCTCAATTTGAAGAGGAAGTCGATCGATTGGCCAATTTGCTTGCCTGCTTGCTCCCGGTAGTGCATCAACACGACCCCAATTGGCCATTGTTGATGCCGGAGGACTCCGCTCCACTGCGCCCGGACATGGTAGCAACCATGTCGCTCCCCCCTCGGCTCTGACAACGGATATGGCGATGGAAAAGCGTCGGCCAGGCACGGTTCTGACCTTTTACTCCTATAAGGGCGGCGTGGGGCGTACGATGGCACTGGCCAACGTGGCAACGCTGCTGGCCCGCTGGGGACGGCGGGTGCTGGTAGTCGATTTCGACCTGGAGGCCCCTGGTCTTGAGCGCTATTTCGCCGCTCTTCCGAAGGACGCCGCGCGAACTGAGCGCCCGGGTGTGGTCGATATGCTAATTTCCCTTCAAGATCGTCGACCATGTCTGTGGCAGGATGCGCTGATACGCCTCGACATAGATGGCGGTCGAGGCTGCCTGCACCTGATCTCCGCTGGTCGCGATGATGGTGCGTACATCCGCCGCGCTCAATCTTTAAATTACGATGTCCTGTTTGCGGATGAGACCCTCAGATTCGGGGATGCATTGATCGACCTGCGACGGCAGTGGCAGCAGGAGTACGATTATGTGCTGATCGACAGCCGAACCGGCATTTCCGACATTGGCGGGATCTGCACCATCCTTTTTCCCGATGTTTTGGTCTTGCTGTTCACGGCCAACGACCAAAGCGTCCAGGGGTGCGCCGACGTTATTCGTCGCGCTAAGCTTGCTCAGGAAAATCTACCAGAAGACCGCTGGCGGTTGCGGGCGCTACCGCTGCTTAGTCGTGATGAGCGGCGCGCTGAATTCGAGCAGTCAGAGCAATGGCGCCCGAGGATCGCCGAGCACATGAGCGAGTTCTTTTCGGACTGGCTCAGCCAGGACGTTTCCGCAAAAGCTGTACTCGATACGCTTTATCTGCCTCAGGTCGCCTATTGGAGTTTTGGCGAACGCCTACCGGTTTATGAGCGGCCCTCCGATATTAACGACTCGGGATCGTTGGCCGCAGCCTATGCCAAGCTGGGGCGGTTGATCGATAGCGGCTTGGATTGGGCCTGTGTAGAAATGAGCGACTCCGCATACCAGGTGGAATGGCGCGAGCGGCAACTTCGGGAATTAGAGGGTGCGTTCGAGGATGCGACCACTCCTGGCGAAAGAGTGGCCATTTTGGCCGAAGTGGTCACCTGTCACCACGAACTTTACGGCCCCGACGACCCTCGCACCCTTGGTGTCATTTACCGACATGCTGACCAGTGCTTAAGGAGCAACGATCCGGGTATGGCCCGTGTGCTGCTTGAGGATCTGTTCTATCGATCTCGGCGCATTCTCGGAGCTAGTGCGCCTCAAACTGTTCGTAGCCAGGCTCTCCTACGACAGGCTTTAGGGTTACTCGGGGATCGCCAGGCACTAAATTCCTTACTTAGAGATATGGAGGTGTCCGCGGCTAAGTCGGCGGATGGTGACAAAATCATTGCAGAAAAACGAGGGGTCGCTAAGTCGTATTATGAACGTGGAGAGTATCGCAAGGCTGGAGAAGTTTGGAAGGAGGTGCTGGAGCTTTCCCAAAGAAGCGTCGGGCCAGACCATCCCACCACTCTCACCTGCATGAATGATCTGGCGAGCACTTTGCAGGCTCAGGGCGATTTGATTGGTGCCAGGGCATTGCAAGAGCAGGTGCTAGAGGGGCGCCGCCGCATTCTTGGTCGGGACCATCACGATACCCTAACCAGTATGAATGACTTGGCCAGCACTCTCTACGGCCAGGGCGACTTGAATGGCGCGAGGGAAGTGCAAGAGGAGGTGCTGATTTCGAGCCGTCGTATCCTCGGGCCTGATCACCCAGATACTCTCACCGCGATGAACAATCTGGCGAGCACTCTATATGGTCAAGGCGAACTCGCTTACGCCAGAACCTTGGAAGAGGAAGTCCTAGACAGCCGGCGCCGCATTTTGGGGCCTGACCATCCAGATACCTTAACTAGCATTAACAACTTGGCTAGTACTCTTTTTGCGTTGGGAGATCTGGACGAGGCCCAAATGTTGGAGGAAGAGGTTCTGGAGGCTCGTCGCCGCATTCTCGGACCCGACCACCCTCATACTCTTATTAGCATGAACAACTTAGCAGACACATTGCGTGCGCAGGGCGAACTGACCAGGGCCATGGCATTGGAAGAGGGCGTGCTGGAAGGGCGTCGCCGCGTTCTTGGGTCCGATCACCCCGACACCCTGACTAGCATCGCTAATTTGGCCGGCACACTGTTTGTGCAGGGCGACTTACTCCGTGCCAAGGCACTTGGGGAGCAGGTGTTGGAGGCTCGTCGTCGTGTCCTCGGCCCAGATCATCCAGATACTATTTCGAGTATGAATTGTCTGGCCGACACCCTGCATGCCCAAGGTGATTTAATTGGTGCAAAAATCTTGCAAAAGGAGGCGTTGGAAGTTATTGGCCATGTCCTCGGTCCGAGTCATCCCTACACGCTGAGCGGCATGAAAAATTTGGCCGAAATACTAAGAAAGGTAGGGGATTTGGATGGCGTCAGGGCATTGGAAGAGCAAATTGAGAGGGTGGGTGGCCACCGTATTGAGAAGTGAGTAATTGCGATAATGGTTTTTACATGTTTATCTCACGATTAATTGTTATAAGAAATCGTGCATGTATAGGGAAGGCCTGGTTTGTGATGTTCTGGTAGGGCTTATATTGACCTTCCTTGGGAAATTTCCTCCAATTTGAAGCGGTGTCCGGCCTCATTGAGAGGACGGACTTATGAAGCGTAGCCGGTTGAGCGGCGACGCCATCCTCATCAAGTCAGGCATCCGCCATGCGCGCATTCGGATGAGCTCTAATACCAACCTGCATTGATCAGAACCCATGAGCCCACTGGCGACGGCCGATGGACATGATCTTCCACGGTTGGTCCACGAGGCGGTTCCAGGCATGGCAGCAGAGGGCGACGATCTGGTCGTAGGA